>NZ_JAMYRN010000024.1:0-73087 GCF_040321435.1 Mesorhizobium sp. M0410 | reverse complement strand
GCCTTTTTATTTTTTGTGCCCACCCTCCACACTGGGCCGCATTGCCCGTTATAATAACAAGTGTTTGCGCCCCCCCCCCCCCCGCGGCCCCCCCCCCGGGGCGCGCCGCCGCCGCGCGGGCGCGGGGCGCCCCCCCCCCCCCGGGCCTGGGGGTGTCGCTACTTCCCGGCGAGGCCTGGAAGCGTGACCTGATAGACCAGGAACATCGTGTCGACATCGGCGCCATCTTCGGCCTTGTAGGCCGCGCCGACCTGGAAGCCGTCCTGGGTGAGAAAGTCATTGTCGTTGGCGACGAACAGGAAATAGTCGTCGGGCCGTGTTGGATCGAGGACGCTCACCACCGACATCGCCTCCCACTTCTCCGAAAGGTTGTTGCGGTCATTGGGCGCGCCATTGTGCAGCCCGAAGTGGCCGAGCTCGGTCTTGTCGTTGATGTCGATGAACGGCGTCAGCTTGGCCGGCGTCACCGAGGGATCGAGCTCACCTTTGGGCGCAACCGGCTTGTCCTTGTCGAACTCGGTGCCGGCGATGTCGGTTGCCGCCGACACATCGACGACGCTGATCTCGCGATAGAGCGAGGTGTCGCCCTTCACCCCCTGGCCGTTGCCGCTGTCGCGCGCCAGCATCAGGAAGGTCTTGTCCGACAGAGCCACGATTTCGCTCTGCGCGGCAATCTTGGTCTTGCCCTTGGCATCGGTGAACACCGGCAGCGGCACAACATATTCATGCGCAAGCTTGAGTTGGGCCGGATCCGAGGCATCGTAGACCAGCGCGCGCGTGTTCTGGCGCGTCGAAGCGGAATCGCCGCCATCCTGTCTGGGGGCCGATTGCAGCACAGCGATCAGGAACTTCCCGTCCGGCGTCAGTGCCATGCCTTCGAGGCCCTGGTTGTTCTGACGGCCGGTTTCGGGATCCGTCGGATCTGGGTCTGCCGCGCCCGGTCCCGGATTGTTGGACGCGAAGTTCGGCGTTCCATGACGCATCGGGACAAGCGCCGCCGGCGACTGCGTTGCCGACATCAGACGCCCATCGGCGGAGAAGTGGTAGATGTTCGGACCATATTCGTCCGAGATGAACATGGTGCCGTCGGGCAGCCGCACGATCGCCTCGTTATCGAGCGCGAGCTTGCCGTTGGCTTCGGGCAGGATCGGCATGTCGTCGGTCGCGGCGCGCACGCCGTTGAGCGGATCGAGGCCGGTTGCGTCGGCGCCCTTGTCGTCGGTCAAAAGCATGGTGTCGGCAAGGGTTGCCTTGAGGCCCGACTGTTCCTGGCCGGCGGCTGGTGCCGCACCCGGTGCGATCTGGGCGAATTCGATGGCAATCGTGTTGATGCGCGGACGGTAATCGGTGGTGCCGACGACATTGTAGCCACGATCCGGCAGCAGCCACAGCGAGCCCTTATAGCCATCGGCGCCATGCGTCCAGCCGGCAGCGTCGATCGCCATGCCCGAGCCGGAGCCAAACGTCTCGCCGAACTTGTCCCTTTGGCTGGCCGGGATGCGACCGACACCGACCAGGCCCTTGTTGACGAAGCTGACGCCGCCGACGGTCGCTGCGTTTTCAGCCAAGGCCGGAGTCAAGGCGGTGAACATCGCCAGCGCGACCGCGAGGGACGCGTTTCGGTGCAGGTTTTTCATGGAAATCCTCTTTGTGACAAAACAGCCGAAGCGGGCGTCGCATCGACATGCCGCCAGCGCTTTCCGAAAAAGGTCTAGGACGCGAACATGATACTTGCGTGACAGAGGGCGCTTGTTCCTTCGTCCCTTGTGGGAGCAGGTGGATCGGCGCGCAGCGCCGAGACGGAAGAGGGGTGCTGGACGGAGTGCCTCGGTGCCGAGCTGGAGCACCCTCATCCGACCGAGCTGAGCCTGTCCTCTGGCTTGCCGAAGGCAAGACCCGTGGGCTCGGCCACCTTCTCCCCAAGGGGAGAAGGGAAGTGCCGCGATTCAATCGCTGTCGCGCGCGATCAGTTCCAGCGGCCAGACTTCACGGATGATGCGTGCGCCTTCGGCGCCGGCGTAAGCCGGAATCGATGCCAGCAGCATTTCGGCCAACCGCTCGCCCATCGGCTCCAGCGCCGGTCGGAAGCCGGTCAGCGCCGGCGAAAAATAGCGGCAAAGCGGCGTGTCGACGATGACGATCACCGCGACGTCGTGGCCGGGCCTGATGCCCGCCTCGGCCAAAGCCTTGCAGCCGCCAAGCGCCATCGCGTCGTTGTTGAAGATGATGGCCGTCGGCGGGTCCTTGGAGCGCATGACCTTCGGCGTCACGGCGTAGCCGCCGGCCTCGTTGATGAAGCCGTCGGCGATCAGTTCGGGGTCGAACTCGATGCCGTGCCGCCGCAACGCCTTGCGATAGCCGGCGAGGAACAGATAGCCGAAATTGAGGTCGAGCGACGGGCGGATGGCGGCGATGCGGCGGTGACCGCGCGCGACGAGACGATCGACCGCGTCAGCCCCGGCTTTTTCGAAATCGAGGTCGAGCGAGGGATAGGAATCGCCGCCGGTGCGGCTGCGGCCGAGCGTTGCGAACGGGAAACCGGCCTGGGTCAGATAGTCGATGCGCTCGTCCTCGCGCCGCGTCCAGGCCAGCACCACCGCATCGGCCCGCCGCGTCTCGACGACACGGCGCAGGCGCTCCTGCTGATAGTCGCCCGGCGCGCCCATCACTACGATCAGGTCGAGGCCGCTTTCGGCGAGCTTGGCCTGCAACCCGGTCAGGAACGGAATGAAGAACGGCTCGCCATATTCCTGGTCGCCCGGATGCGGCTGCAGCATGAAGGCGATCGAATGGGTAGCGCCGCGCCGCAGGCTGCGGCCGGACTGGTTCGGTGAATAGTTCAGCTTCTTGGCCGCATCGAGCACGCGCTGACGCGTGTCGGCATTGACGTCGGCGCGGCCGTTGAGCGCGCGCGACACCGTGCCGATGGAAATATTCAGGTGACGTGCAAGGTCGTGAATACTGGACGCCAAAGGACAGTTCTCCCCCCTTGCTTGGCTAGCACCGGCCGCTCTTCAGGCCAAGCCGGCATCACGTTTTTCGCTATCGGCCAATTGACATTCTACGCCATCGGGTGTGTTCTCGTAAACGTTTACGGAAGAACGTTTGCGGCCCTGCCGTGAACGCCGTGACGATCGGTCTGGAGGGGCCGAGAGGGAGGAGTGCTGGATGATCAATGTCGTCCTGGTCGGCTGCGGCGCGATGAGCAAAGCCTGGCTCGATGCGGCCAAGCAGATCGACGGGCTCGCCATTGTCGGCCTGGTCGATATCGACGCCGAAAGGGCGCGGGCAAGGGCGCGCGAATACGAGCTTTCCGGCGCCGTCATCGGAACCGAGCTCGACGCCGTGCTCGACCAGACCAGGCCCGACGCGGTATTCGACGTCGTGGTTCCCGCCGCCCGCCGCGAGGTCGCGCTTTCCGCCTTTGCCCACCATTGCCATCTCTTGACCGAAAAGCCGCTGGCCGACAGCCCGGACAATGCGCGTGCCATTGTCGAGGCGGCCCGCAGCGCCGGCCGCATCCATGCCGTCGTGCAGAACCGCCGCTATGTCGCCAATGTCAGGCGCATCCGGCGCTTTCTCGATTCCGGCGCCATTGGTGCGCCAACCAGCATCCACGCCGATTTCTTCGTTGCGCCGCATTTCGGCGGTTTTCGCGAAGAGATGCGCCATGTGCTGCTGCTCGATATGGCGATCCACACATTCGATGCGGCCCGCTACATGGTGGCCGGCGAACCGGCCGGCGTCTATTGCCACGAGTGGGAGCCGGCCAACTCCTGGTATCGGCAAGGGTCGTCGGCAACCGCAAGCTTCGACCTCGGCAGCGGCAAGCTGTTCACCTATGCCGGCAGCTGGTGCGCGGCCGGCTTCCGTACCAGCTGGGACAGCACATGGCGGATCGTCGCCGAGCGCGGCAGCATTGTCTGGGACGGCGCGGACGGACTGAAGGCGGAAGTCGTGCGGCCGGTCCGTGAAGGCCTGTTCGACCGCACCGAACCGATAGCCGTGCCGCCGCTCGACCCGGCAGATCGCGTCGGCGGCCATCTCGGCATCATCCAGGATTTCGTCCGCGCCGTCGAGACCGGCACCGAGCCGGAGACGCGCGGCGCCGACAACATCAAGAGCCTGGCCATGGTTTTCGCTGCGATCGAGAGCGCCGAAACCGGGCGCCGGGTCGCCATCGCTGCACAGGAAGGATCATGATGCCAAACCCGCTGCTCGACATCAGGATCGGCACAATGGTGCGGGCCAATCTGGACGACCTGGCCGCCTATGTCAGGCAGATTCTGCCGCTCGGCTTCGAGAGCATCCAGCCGTTTTTCTGGCAGACGCTGGGCGGCAAGGACATTCCGCGGCTGTCAGGCGAGATCCGCGAGGCGATCGGCGATGCCGATGTCGTCGTCTCGTCGATCGGCGTGTTCGGCAATCCGCTGGAGAGCGGCGAAGTCGATCGCGGCGTCCTCCAGGCCTGGGAAACGATCATCGACAACGCGCATCTGTTCGGCACCAACTTGGTCAGCGGCTTCACCGGCCGCATCCGCGGCAAGCCGCTGCCCGACAGCCTGCCGCGTTTCCGCGAGGTCTGGGGGAAGCTGGCAAAGCGGGCCGCCGACAAGGGCGTGCGCATCGCCTTCGAGAACTGCGCCATGGACGGCAACTGGGCCAGCGGCGACTGGAACATCGCCCACAATCCGGACGCCTGGGAGCTGATGTTCAACGAATTGCCGGACGACAATCTCGGCCTGGAGTGGGAGCCCTGCCACCAACTGGTCTATCTGATCGACCCGATCCCGCAGATCCGCAAATGGGCGCCGCGTATCTTCCACGTCCACGGCAAGGACGCGACGGTGCGCTGGGACGTGATCCGCGAACATGGCGTGTTCGGTCGCCTGCCGTTCGTGCAGATGCGCACCCCTGGCTTCGGCGATAGCGACTGGACGCGGGTGATCAGCGAGCTGCGGCTGGCCGGCTACAAGGGCGCCATCGACATCGAGGGCTGGCACGACCCGGTCTACCGCGGCGATCTCGAGATCACCGGCCAGGCGCAGGCACTGGATTATCTCCAACAATGCCGGGGAGGCGCGAGCTACCTGCCGAACCCGGTGTGAGGCTAATGCATGTCGCGCAAAAGTGCCCAGCGGTTTTGCGATAACGACATGCATAAAAACAGGACAAGCCGGCGGGAGGTGCCGGCCAGCGAAAGATTGCGGCGCAATGCCGAAGCGATCGTCAAAACCCCTCGGCTAGCGAGGGAACAAAGGGAGGATAAGTGCATGAGCATTACGATGAGAAGGACAGTTCTGCGCTCGACCGTCGCGGCGGCCGCGATGGCGCTCGCCGCCGCGCTCTCGACCCTGCCGGCGCAGGCGCTCGATGCCCAGTGGTGTAAGGATGTCCATATCCGTTTCTTCGTCGGCGGCGCCGAGGGCGATGCCTTCGGCACCATCGTCTATAATGGCGCCAAGCAGGCGGCGGCCGATCTCGGGCCGAAGGTCGACTACATCTTTTCCCAGTGGGATGTCGAGAAGATGGTGCAGCAATTGCGCGAGGCTGTCGCGGTCAAGCCCCAAGGCATCGCCATGATGGGCCACCCCGGCGACGCCGCGATCATGCCGCTGGCCGAACAGGCGCACAAGGACGGCATCAAGATGATGTACCAGAACGTGCCGGTGCCGACGGTCACGGCGGCGTTCGGCGGCGGCTATGTCGGTGCCCAGCAGGAGCAGCAGGGCCGCGCGCTTGGCGCCGAGGCGGTCAAGCTGGCCGGGCTCAAGGCCGGCGACAAGGCAATCATGATCGGCCCGTTCGAGAACGAGAGCCGCGGCGCGCGAGAACGCGGCACTGTCGCTGCCCTCAAGGAAGCGGGCGTCGAGGTCATACAGCTCTCCTCGCCACCGAGCGGCGAATGGGCTTCCGACCCAAATCTGGCCCTTCCGGTGATCACCGCGGCACTGCTCAACAATCCCGACGTCAAGGCGGTTGGCTATCCCGGCGGACAGATGCTGGGCAACGTCCCGACTTACATGCAGGCGGCGGGCAGGAAGCCGAGCGATATCTTCAACTTCGGCTTCGACACCAGCCCGCAGATCGTCGAGGGCTTCAAGGGCGGCTGGGTGCAGCTGACGGCCGACCAGCAGCCGTTCCTGCAAGGCTATCTGCCGATCCTCAGCCTCTGCCAGCAGGTTGTGCTGGGTCTCGCACCGATGAATGTCGACACCGGCGCCGGCTTCGTCACGCCGCAGAATTACGAGATCGTCGCCGAGCTCGCCAAGCAGGCGCTGCGCTGACCTCCCAAGCCGCCGGCCGGGATCAAGCCCGGCCGGCGGGCCCGCCGGCGAAAAGGCCGGCACGCGACAATCAAGCGAGGATCGCCATGGCCGAACGCATCATCGAACTGCGCGACATCAGCAAGTCCTACGGCCAGGTCTATGCGCTGGGCGGGGTCAATCTCAGCGTCGATCGCGGCGAGGTGGTCGGCCTGATCGGCGACAACGGCGCCGGCAAGTCGACGCTGATCAAGATCCTGTCCGGCGTGGTCAAACCGACCAGCGGCGAGATTCTCGTCCGCGGCAAACCGGTGACCGGATGGAGCCCTGCGCGCTCGCGCGACGCCGGCATCGAGACGGTGTTCCAGGACCGGGCGCTCGCCGTGCAGCAGACAATCGTGCGCAACATCTTCATGGGCCGCGAACTCACCGGCTGGCTTGGCTGGCTGAAGGTCAACAAGGAGATCGCGGAGGCGAGCCGGCTGATGCGCGAGATCGGCTTCACCTCGAAAGTGTTCACGCCACAGTCGATCGTCGGCCAGCTCTCGGGCGGCGAACGCCAGGGCGTGGCGATCGCGCGGGCCATCTATAAGAAGGCGGAGCTGATAGTCCTCGACGAACCGACGACCGCGCTATCGCTGACCGAGACCGCCAAGGTCTTCCACTTCGTGCGCCAGGTGCGGGCGAGCGGGCGCTCGATCCTGTTCATCGGCCACAATATCCACCACGTCTTCGATATCGCCGATCGCTTCGTGGTGCTGGATCGCGGCAAGGTCGCGCTCACCGCCGACCGCAGCGAGGTCAAATCGGCCGACGACCTGATCAATTTCATGGAAGACGTCGCCCACCCCAGCGGATTGCCGGGGTTGCACGACGCGGGCGATGCGGGGAGGGCGGCACGATGAGCAAGACCATGGAACCCGATCTGCAGAGCCCCCTCGGCGGCACGCATGGCGAAACCGCCGGGAAAGAGTGGAGACACCCGTCCGACAACTGGCTGCGCGGGTTCATCCTCGACAACCGCGCCTCGCTCGGCACGCTTGCCGTGTTCATCGTCATGATGGCGGTGTTCATGATCGCCAACCCGATCGTGTTCACCACCTGGTATCTCTACAGTTCCGTGCTGACCACGCTGCCGGTGGCGCTGTTCGTAGTTGTGCCGCTGGTCTTCGTCGTCACCTGTGGTGAGATCGACCTGTCGTTTCCGGCGACAATGGGCTTTGCCTCCTGGGTGTTTGCGCTGGTCGTGCAGGCCGGCTACGACCCGTTCCTCGGCATCGCCGCCGCAATGGTCACCGGCATGCTGCTCGGCTTCCTGGTCGGCTCCCTGGTCGTCTATGGCGGGTTGTCGTCGCTGATCGCCACGCTCGGCATGAATTTCCTGCTGCGCGGCCTGATCCAGATCATCAACGAGGGCAGGTCGACGGCACTGACCGGCCTTGCCGACAGCTGGGCCTACAAGATCTTCTCCAGCCAGCTTTATGGCATTCCGGTGCAGATCTTCTGGGCCGTCGGCTTCGTCGTGCTGTCGGCGCTGCTCTACAACCGCCACCGCTTCGGCGCGCAGGTCAAGGTGGTCGGCGACAATCCAGACAGCGCCCAGCAGATGGGTATCGACGTCAAGCGCGTGCGCGTAAAAGTGTTCGTCTTCGTCGGCATCGGCGCTGCGATCGCCGGCACGTTTTCGGTGATGATCAACTTCACCTGGTGGCCGACGGCGGGGGACGGATACCTGCTGCCGGTGCTGGCATCGGTGTTCGTCGGCGGCACGCCGACCTGGGGTGGCATCGGCACGGTCGTCGGCGGCGCGATCGGCGCGGTCACGGTCTCTTTCATCCAGACCGGCGTCGTCGCGGCTGGACTGAGCGGCTTCTACGTCCAGTTCTTCAACGGGCTGATCATCATCCTGTCGCTGCTCGGCCATAAGTGGAACCAGGCGCGGTATCGGTGACCGGCGGCCTCACACTCCCGTGACAAATCCGTCCAGTACGCGTTTCTGGCCGGCTTTGTCGAAGTCGATGGTCAGCTTGTTGCCTTCGATGGCCGAGATGTTGCCGTTGCCGAATTTCTGGTGGAAGACGCGGTCGCCGACGCTGAAGGGGGACGGCGTGTCGGCGACGGATTTGGCGACCAGCTCGCCGTCGATGGTGCGGCCCTTGACCGAGGTGCGGCCGGCGCCGTAGCCGGAGTCGGTTTCGCCATAGCCGATGCGCTCGACTTGATGGCCGGAGCGCGTGCCCCAATTGCGGTCGGTGGCTTCGGTGCGGTTGGCTTGAGCGCGCTGCCAGCCCGGCGTCGCATAGGTGCTGGAGAAAGCGCCGGATTTTTCGGCGCCGTTATTGCCGCCGATGTTGTCGAAGCGCGATGCCCCATAAGGGTTCTGCCTGCCTGCACCTTGGCCGCCACGACCGGAGGCGAACGAGCCGCCACCATAGGCATTGCCGTAGCCGCCATAGGAGTTGCCGCTCTCGGAAACTTCGACATGGGCTTCCGGCAGCTCGTCAAGGAAGCGCGACGGGATGGTCGATTGCCAGAGGCCGTGGATGCGGCGGTTGGAGACGAACCAGATGTGCAGGTTCTTCTTGGCGCGGGTCAGGCCGACATAGGCGAGGCGGCGTTCCTCCTCCAGCCCTGAGCGGCCGCCCTCGTCGAGGGAACGTTGGTGCGGGAACAGGCCTTCTTCCCAGCCGGGCAGGAAGACGGTTTCGAATTCGAGGCCCTTGGCCGAATGCAGCGTCATGATGTTGACGGCGTCGAGCTCGGCGTTCTGCTCGGCGTCCATCACCAGCGCGACATGTTCGAGGAAAGAGCGCAGCGATTCATACTCCTCCATGGAGCGGATCAGTTCTTTTAAGTTCTCGAGCCGACCGGGCGCTTCAACCGAGCGGTCGTTCTTCCACATGTCGGTGTAGCCGCTCTCCTCCAGTATGGTCTCGGCGAGCTCGGTGTGCGGCGTGGTTTCCAGCGCCTTCTGCCAGCGCTCGAAATTGGCCGACACCTCGCGCAGTGCCGCGCGCGGCTTCGGCTTCAGCTCGTCGCTCTCGGCAAGTTTTGCCGCCGCCTCCAGCATCGGGATGCGCAGCGCGCGTGCGGTATCATGGATCTGGCGGATGGTGGCCTCGCCCAAGCCGCGCTTCGGCACGTTGACGATGCGCTCGAAAGCGAGGTCGTCGGCGCCTTGCGCGACGACCCGGAAGAAGGCCAGCGCATCGCGGATCTCGAGCCGCTCATAAAAGCGCGGGCCGCCGATGACGCGATAGTTGAGGCCGAGCGTGACGAAGCGGTCCTCGAATTCGCGCATCTGGAAGGAGGCGCGGACGAGAATCGCCATATCGTTCAAATTGTGCTTCTGGCGCTGGTAGGCCTCGATCGTCTCGCCGACGGCGCGGGCCTCCTCCTCGGAATCCCACGCGGCGTGGACATGCACCTTCTCGTCGTCCTCGGCGATCTTTTCGGTGAACAGCGTCTTGCCGAAACGGCCCTCATTGTGGGCGATGAGGTGGGAGGCGGTGCCCAGGATGTGCGCGGTCGAGCGGTAGTTGCGCTCCAGCCTGATGATGGTGGCGCCGGGAAAATCCTTGTCGAAGCGCAGGATGTTGTCGACCTCGGCGCCGCGCCAGCCATAGATCGACTGGTCGTCGTCGCCGACGCAGCAGATATTTACGGTGGACAGGCGCGGGCTTCCCTCCCCCTTGAGGGGAGGGTGGCCGGGCGAAGCCCGGTCGGGTGGGGTCCGTGCGGCAGTACTCGACCTACCGGCGGCAGTGCTCGACGCCCTAGCGGTGCCTTCTGCGGCAACCCCCTCCGCCCGCTTCGCGGGCACCTCCCCCTCAAGGGGGGAGGATTGCGGCCGCTGCGCCAGCAGCCGCAGCCACATGTATTGCGCGGTGTTGGTGTCCTGATACTCGTCAACGAGGATGTAGCGGAAGCGCTTGTGGTATTCCTTCAGCACGTCCGGATTGGCGCGGAAGATGCGGATCGGGTGGCACAATAGATCGCCGAAGTCGCAAGCGTTCAGCGTTTGCAGCCGCTCCTGATAGGCTTTGTAGAGCTCGCGGCCCTTGCCGTTGGCGAAGGCACGGGCATCGCCCTCGGGGATGTCGGCGGGACCGAGGCCCTTGTTCTTCCAGCCGTCGATCATCTGAGCGAACTGCTTGGCCGGCCAGCGCTTGTCGTCCAGCCCTTCGGCCTGGATCAGCTGCTTGATCAGGCGCACCACGTCGTCGGTGTCGAGAATGGTGAAGTCGGATTTGAGCCCGGCCAGCTCGGCGTGTCGGCGCAGCAGCTTCACTCCGATCGAGTGGAAAGTGCCGAGCCATGGCATGCCCTCGACATTGCCTTCGCCGATCAACAGGCCGATGCGCTGCTTCATCTCGCGCGCCGCCTTGTTGGTGAAGGTGACGGCGAGGATCTGCGAAGGGAAGGCTTTGCCGGTGGCAAGGATGTGGGCGATGCGGGTGGTGAGCACCCGCGTCTTGCCGGTGCCCGCGCCGGCAAGCACCAGCACCGGGCCTTCGGTGGTTTCCACCGCCAGCCGCTGCTCGGGGTTGAGGCCGTTGAGATAATCGGGCGCGTTGTTCTGGTTGCTGCGGGCAGCCATGGCGCGCGCGGCAATGCCCGACGGGGCCACGGGCCGCGCGTTCGGTTCGTCAAAAAAGGGCATGTCTTCCGAAAAGCCGGACATCTCTCCCCGAATGTAGTGATTCGGCAGCGAAAGGCCAGAAGCGTCTCCGTTTTGTTCTCTGTCCAGTCGGTAGACTCACAAATCTGAATGGGTCTGCTAACCAAAACGCCGGGCATGCGATGGGCCGGCGCCGCAAAACGCCGAGCTTGCTTGACAGGGGAGGCGGGCCGGAGAAAGTTGTGCTCGGGGCAGGAGCGCAATGCCGGGTTGCCCATGGACGCGTCGCGGAGCGCACCAGTCGAAGGAGCACCGTCTTGGCTGTGGTCATCACCTCCCTGATCCTTTTCCTCATCGGCCTGGCGCTTGGCGGCGGCGGTATCTGGCTCGTGACGCTGGGCGGCAGCTGGTATTACGTCATCGCCGGTCTAGCTTTCCTTGTCGCGGCCTGGCTGCTCTACAGGCGCAGATCCACCGCGCTGTGGCTCTACGCGGCGATCGTGCTCGGCACGCTCGCCTGGGCGGTCTGGGAGATCGGCTTCGACTGGTGGGAGCTCGGCCCGCGCGGCGGCATCATCGTGCTTGTCGCGCTATGGCTGTTGACGCCATGGGCGCGGCGCGGGCTTACCGGTCCCGACGGACGCGCGCCGCTTATCCTCGCCGTGCTGGCATCGCTCGGCGTCGCCGGCTATTCGATGACGACCGATCCGAAGGATATTGCCGGCCAACTCAACACCGACAAGGTGACGCCGACGGCCGATCTCGGCGGCAATGTGCCGCCCGGCGAATGGCACTATTACGGCCGTACGCCCTATGGCCAGCGCTATTCGCCGCTCGACCAGATCACCCCGGAAAACGTCGCCAATCTGCAGCCGGCCTGGACCTATCAAACCGGCGACGTGAAAGGGCCCGACGACATCGGCGAGACGACCTATCAGGTGACGCCGCTGAAGATTGCCGACACGCTCTACATCTGCACGCCGCATAATTTCGCCATCGCCATCGATGCCGCAAGCGGCAAGGAGAAATGGCGCTTCGATCCACAGATCAAGCTCAACAAGGACCGCCAGCACCAGACCTGCCGCGGCGTGTCCTATTATGCCGACGCCAAGATCGCCGCCGGCCAGCCCTGCGCCACACGCATCTACCTGCCGACGTCCGACGCTCGGCTGATCGCCCTCGATGCGGCGAATGGCCAGGTCTGCCCCACATTTGCCGAGGGTGGCACGCTGAACCTGCTAGCCAACATGCCATATCCGAAGCCGGGCTATTATTATTCGACCTCGGCGCCGCTGATCGTCGCCAACAAGATCATCGTCGGTGGCGCGGTCAACGACAATTATTCGACGCAGGAGCCGTCCGGTGTCATCCGTGCCTACGATGCCGACACAGGCGCGCTGTTGTGGAACTGGGATTCCGGCAATCCGGACCAGACGACGCCGCTGCCGCCGGGCCAGACCTACACCAACAACTCGCCCAACATGTGGTCGACGGCAAGCGCCGACGAAAAGCTCGGCCTGCTTTATGTGCCGCTCGGCAACAAGACGCCGGACCAGCTCGGCGCCGGGCGCAGCGCCAATGACGAGAAATTCTCCTCGTCGATCACCGCGCTCGATCTCAACAGCGGACAGTTGCGCTGGGTACGGCAGACCGTGCATCACGACCTCTGGGACATGGACGTGCCGGCGCAGCCGACGCTGGTCGATATCACCACGGAAAATGGCGTGGTGCCGGCGCTGGTCGGGCCGACCAAGCAGGGCGACCTCTATGTGCTCGACCGGCGCAGCGGCGAGCCGATCGTTCCGGTCAAGGAAGTGCCAGCACCCGGCGGCGCGATCGAGGGCGACCATACCTCGCCGACGCAGCCGTTCTCGGACCTGAGCTTCAGTCCGAAACCGCTGACCGGCGCCGACATGTGGGGCATTACCATGTTCGACCAGCTGGCCTGCCGGATCGAGCTTCGCAAGTTGCGCTATGAGGGCCGCTATACCCCGCCATCGCTGCAGGGCTCGCTGATCTACCCCGGAAATTTCGGCACCTTCAACTGGGGCGGTGTGGCAGTCGATCCGGTCCGGCAGGTGATGTTCGGCATGCCGACATACCTGGCGTTCATCTCCAAACTGGTGCCGCGCGCCGACGTGCCGCCGCCCGGTGACACCAAGGGCAGCGAACAAGGCCTGAACCGCAATGAGGGTGCGCCTTACGCAGTGATATTGAAGCCGTTCCTGTCGCCGCTCGGCATTCCCTGCCAGGCGCCGCCCTGGGGCTATGTGGCGGGTGCCGACCTTCGGACCGGCAAGATCGTCTACAAGCATCGCAACGGCACCGTCTACGACATGACGCCGCTGCCGCTGCCGTTCAAGGTCGGCGTGCCCGGCATTGGCGGGCCGATGATCACTGCCGGCGGCGTCGCCTTCCTTGGTGCGGCGGTCGACGACTATGTGCGCGCCTATGACCTGACGACCGGCAAACAGCTCTGGCAGGCGCGGCTGCCTGCCGGCGGGCAGTCGACACCCATGACCTACACGGTAGCCGACGGACGCCAGTTCGTCGTCATCGTTGCCGGCGGCCACGGCTCGGTCGGCACCAAGCCGGGCGATTATGTGATGGCCTATACGCTGCCGAAATAGAGAAGTTCCTTCAGAGCCCGAGATGCCCTTTCAGGTCGGGTACCGATGCAAGGACCTCATTGGTCAGCTGCGGGCCGGCTGCTGCCTCGGCCTGCTGGACCAGCATCGTGCCGGCCTGGCTGATCTGTGCGAGCGTAAGGCCTGATGCCTTGAGTATGGCGACGCCGTTGATCAGCGCGCCGGTCTTTTCGCCGAGAGCGCCGCCGAGCGCGCCCTCCAGCGAGGACAGGAGGCCACCACCGGAAGCCGCGCCGGGAGCCATGACATCATATTGCTTGGCCAGGGCGTCGGCTCCCGGGATTTTGGCAAAGAAGCTGGACAGGGTCGTGCCCTCCGCCTCGTGTTCAAGCACCGAGAAAATCGTGCCGGCGATCTTTTCCGTCAAAGCCTGGTTGAGACCGGATTTCTGGGAGACGGTGTTGATGATGTCCTGAACGTCCATGATCTTTCCTCAGGCCTTGGTGTTTGCGGGCGGGTGCCGGTTGACGCGGATCTTGATCAACGATCGTTTGAAGGCGGGGAAGGCAGTGAACCGCAGCGCCAGCAAAGCCATGGCGGCGAGGGCGAACCCACTTGCCAGAAGCGGGGAGAGAAAGGTCATGGGCGTATTCCTTCGTCGTCAATCACGCATTCTTTTCCCGCCAAATGGCCATTCTCGTTCGCCAGATGGCCCGAATGAGGCATAGCCCGGTAACTTCTTTTTACATCGTGGTGCATGCATTTAGCA
The DNA here is from genome assembly GCF_040321435.1 of Mesorhizobium sp. M0410. Lineage (NCBI taxonomy): Bacteria > Pseudomonadati > Pseudomonadota > Alphaproteobacteria > Hyphomicrobiales > Phyllobacteriaceae > Mesorhizobium > Mesorhizobium sp. M0410. Next base: position 58,843 of record NZ_JAMYRN010000024.1, on the reverse strand, counting down.
TTGCCACAAAGGACCAAAATTTAACGACAGTGCGGCGCCGGGCATCACGGTCGTCGTGCAGGGCTTTTGGCAGCCTCACTCAGCCGTGACTGGACCAGGCAAGCTTCGGCTCTATGTTGCCGCGGGGGCCCACGAGGAGCGCGCCATGACAACACCTGCCGGACCCACTGCCGCCAAGCCTGTCATTACCCAGGCGATGATCGATGCCTATGACGAATATACGCATCTGACGCTCGACCGGCGGCGCTTCATGGAGCAATTGACCAGGCTTGCCGGATCGGGTGCGGCAGCTGCCGCAATCGCGCCGCTGCTGGCGGCGAACTCGGCCCAGGCGGCAATCGTGGCGGAAGACGATCCGCGTGTGAAAGGCGAGGACATCAGCTATCCCGGCAGCGGCGGCGAGATGAAGGGCTATCTGGTCAGGCCGGCGGACCAGACCGGCAAGCTTGGTACCGTCATCGTCGTGCATGAGAACAGGGGTCTCAACCCGCATATTCGCGACGTGGCGCGGCGCGTTGCGCTAGAAGGGTTCGTGGCGCTTGCGCCGGACTTCATGACACCGCTCGGCGGCACGCCGGACGACGAAAACAGGGCACGTGACCTGTTTTCCCAGCTCGATCCAGCACAGGTCGCCGCCAATGCCGTGGCAACGGTCGCCTACCTCAAAGGCTACAAGGACGGCAACGGCAAGGTCGGCGCCATCGGCTTCTGCTGGGGCGGCGGCACGGTGAACATGCTGGCCGTCAACGCGCCGGACCTCGCCGCCGCCGTCGCCTATTACGGCATGCAGCCAAAGGCCGAGGACGTGCCGAAGATCAAGGCCGCGCTCATGCTGCATTATGCCGGCCTCGACACCCGCACCAATGCCGGCATCGATGCCTTCAAGAAGGCACTCGACGCGGCTCATGTCGAATACTCGGTCTATGTCTATGAAGGCGCCAACCATGCCTTCAACAACGATACGTCGGCGGCCCGCTACGACAAGAAGGCGGCTGACCTCGCCTGGGGCCGGACGATCGCTTTCCTCAAGGAGAAGCTGGCCTGATCAGGTGGGCGCCAGCGCCGGTTTGTGAAGGGCGACGCCGGCCACCACCAGCGCGATGCCGATGCAGTCGGTGAGGCTCGGCACCTGCCGCAGCACAATGACGCCGATCAACGTCGCGGTGACCGGCAGCAAAGACAGCATCAGCGCGAAGCTGGAGCGCGGCAGCCGCGACATGGCAAGCTGGTCGCATATATAGGGGATGACCGACGAGCAGATGCCGACGCCGACCGCCGCAAGCAGCAGCGGCGGCGCCGAGAAAGCCGGCAGAGCATCGGCGAAACCGATCGGCAGAACGACGAGAAGGGCGACCGCCATGGCGGCACCCAGCCCGGCGATGCCATCGCCGGCGCCGCCGCGCGCGACGCGGTGGCCGAGCACGATGTAGCCAACGAACAGCGTGCCGTTGAGGAAGGCCCAGAACAGGCCGACGGGATCGCTCGACCATTTGACGTCTATCAGCAACAGGGTGCCGGCGACAGCGATCGCGAGGGCGGCGAGATTGCGCGGGCTTCTGAGGCCAACAAGCGCAACGCCGATGGTGCCGACGAATTCGATCGCCGCCACCAGCGAGATCGGCAGCCGGTCGAGCGCCAGGTAAAACGAGCAATTCATCACCCCAAGGCAGAGGCCGAAGGCCACAAGCAACAACCGCGTCGAGCGATCGGCGCGGGCGAAGACCGCCCATGGCCGGGTCAACGGGGCAAAGACGAGTGCCGCGGTGGCGATGCGCAGCCAAGCCATGCCGAGCACGCCGACATGCGGGAACAGCAGCACCGCGAAGGCCGGTCCGAGATAGTGGAACACGGCGCTGACGCCGAACCAGAGATGCGGCGGGACCGCATTTGCCAAGGTAAAGGCGAGGCCGGCGAGTGCCGGACTTGCTGCGGGGGCTTGCGTCCGATCTTGCATGGGATCAGTATCGCAGGCGATTTTTGCCATTGATATGGATGATGGCCGATCATTGCGGCTATTTGCTTTCCGAAAGCAAGGAGTTGTCCGCTGAAACGCCTTCGAAATGAAAATACCGATCTGGACCCGGCGGATCTGAAAATCCTGCGCCTGCTGGAAAAGGACGCGCGCACCAGCACCGCCGAACTGGCGCGATCGGTCGGCCTGTCGGCGCCGAGCGTGGCCGAGCGTATCAAGCGGCTGCAGGAAAGCGGTGTGATCGACGCCTACACGGTGCGTATCAATCCGGCCGCGCTCGGCATGAACCTGTCGGCATGGCTGCGCATCAGGCCGGTGCCGGGGCAACTCGCCGTCGTGGCCGAAATCATCCGCGACCTGCCGGAAATCGCCCAATGCGACCGGGTCACCGGTGAGGACTGCTTCATCGCGCTGGCGCATGTCGCCTCGGTGGCCGAGCTCGAGCGAGTGATCGACCGGATCATTCCCCATGCGATGACCAACACGGCGATCATCCAGTCGTCGCCGGTGGTGCCGCGCTCGCCGCTGGGGGCGGTGAAGCGCCAGCCTTGATGCTTGGGGTCGTTCGTCAGCACGTCGTCCGCTTAACTCGAAACGTCGCGCCGCCCCTTCATCGCCCTGCCGGGCACTTCGCGGACGCTGTCATCAATGGTTTCGTCAATTGCCAGCGTTTGCTGAAAGAGCGCCGAGGCTGCGGCCAGCCCCTTCTCCCCGTCACTATACGCGGAGAAGATGGCGGCAGCCGGATAAGGGGCAGCGCAAACGTTCCAGAAATGCAAACCGGACGGCCGGTCTGTTTCTTCCCGCACCGTTCAGGCGTGGCCGCGTTTGATCCGCGCCTGCTTCAGGATGGCGCGCCAGCGGATCATGGCGAAGGGAATCGGCTCGTTGTTGTTGGCGATGTGGAAGATCTCGTTGTTGAGGTTCTTCAGCGAGCGCCAGAAATCATAGTCGGTGATGCGTGGATCAGCCGCCAGCCTGTCCGCCTCGACCTTGATGTCGGTTTTCATGCACGTTCCCCGAACCGCTGCTGCTCCGCCGCCCGTATCGCAATTCGATGCGGATGGTTTTCCAACGCCGCGCTGAGTCGTTCAACGTCTCAATTCGGCTTGTTCACGTTAAAACCTCGGTAAGGTTAACGGCGGTTGGCCCGTGGTTCAAGCGCTCTCTTGGTTCAAGCCGGCTTACGACGAATACCGATCGAGCGGCCGGCGCGCTCCGGCATCGGCAGGGCGGCATGGGCGGCGCGCATCGCTTCCACCCTGGCCAGGACGTCAGCGGGGAAGGGCGCGACCCTCGGGCCAGCCATGTCGACATGCAGCGACAGCGTTTCGGAGGTGGCGGCGAGCCAGCCGTCGAGATGGCGGATTTCCTGGTAGGCCCTCAGCCGCTTCTCGTCATGGTCCAGCAACTGGAACGAGACTGTGACCTTGTGGTCGAGATGCAATTCCTGGACGTAGCAGACATGGACTTCCGCGGTGTAGATGGTCAGCCGCCGTTCCCTTACATAGTCCGGCCCCATCCCCATCATCTCGAAGGCTTCGTCGGAGCACCGGTCGAACAGCACGTTGTAATAGGCCATGTTGAGATGGCCGTTGTAGTCGATCCAAGCCTCCTCGATGTCCATGGCGCGAGAGACGAAAGGGGCGGGGATGGGCATCGGAAACTTCCTTCTCGTCATGCCGGGATGAGCGTGGACTGGACAGAGCGTGGTTGGTGAGACTACGCATCCCTAGATGCAGAACAAGGGTGGACGCTGGTCCATTCGCGGAGGAATCGATGGCTCTAAGCGACCTCAATCCGGTCGAGCGCAACGAAGAAGGCATCGCCGCCGTGCTCGGCATCCTCAAGCAGCGGCTCGGCGAGCGATTCCAGACCGGCCAGGCGATCCGCGCCCAGCACGCGCACACCACGACCTATATTCCGACGCAGGCGCCGGACGGCGTCGCCTTTGCCGAGACCACGCAGGAGGTGCAGGAGATCGTGCGCGCGTGTGCGGCACATCGCGTGCCGGTGATCGCCTTCGGCATCGGCTCTTCGCTGGAAGGCCACACCAACGCGCCGGGCGGCGGCATCTCGCTCGATACGTCACGCATGAGCCGCATCATTGCAGTCAATCCGCAGGACCTCGATTGCACCGTCGAGCCCGGCGTGACGCGCGAGGACCTCAATCGGCATCTGCGCGACACCGGCCTGTTCTTTCCGATCGACCCGGGTGCCAACGCTTCGCTCGGCGGCATGGCGGCGACGCGGGCGTCGGGCACCAACGCCGTGCGCTACGGCACGATGCGCGAAAACGTGCTGTCGCTGACCGCGGTGATGGCCGACGGTGAGGCAGTGACGACCGGCAAGCGCGCCAAGAAAAGCTCGGCCGGCTACGATCTGACACGGCTGCTGATCGGCTCGGAAGGCACGCTCGGCATCATCACCCAGCTGACGTTGAAGCTGCAGGGCATTCCGCAGGCGATTTCGGGCGGCGTCTGCCCGTTCCCCAGTGTCGAGGCGGCGTGCAATGCGGTGATCGCGACCATCCAGATGGGCATTCCGGTGGCGCGCATCGAATTGGTCAACGCGCTGCAGATGCGGGCGATGAAGACCTATTCGAAGCTTGATTATCCCGAGAGCCCGTGCCTGTTCGTCGAGTTCCACGGCAGCGATGCCGGCGTCGCCGAGCAGGCCGAAACCTTCGGCATGATCGCCGAGGAAAATGGCGGCGGTCCGTTCCTATGGACCAGCGTCGCCGAAGAGCGGACGAAATTGTGGAAGGCCAGGCACGATGCCTACTGGTCGTCGCTGACGCTGCGGCCGGGTGCCAAGGGCCTCTCGACCGATGTCTGCGTGCCGATCTCACGCTTTGCCGAATGTGTCACCGAGACCGAGGCGGATATCACCGAGATGGGCCTGATCGCGCCGATCGTCGGCCATGCCGGCGACGGCAATTTCCATGTGCTGGTGCTGATGGACGTGGACGATCCGAAGGAGATCGCGCTGGCGGAAAAATTCGTGGCGCGGCTCAACATGCGCGCCATCGCCATGGACGGCACCTGCACCGGCGAGCATGGCATAGGGCAAGGCAAGATCGGCTTCCTGCGGCACGAGCTCGGCCATGGCGTCGACATCATGCGCACGATCAAGCAGGCGCTCGACCCGCTGAACATCATGAACCCGGGCAAGATATTGCCTGGAAAGGACTGATCCTCAGGCCGCTGCCGTGCCCCCATTTGCCTCTTTATCGACACGCTGATGCGGGTAGAGTGCCACTGACTTTCAACCAAAACTATCCAGGAGCTGATGCTCGCACGCCTGTTCGTGATCTTCGGTGGGCTTCTTGTGCTGGTGCTGTGTGCGGCGCTGGTGGTGCCGTACTTTGTCGACTGGACGGGTTACCGTGCCGATTTCGAGCGCGAGGCGAGTGCCGTCCTCGGCCGCAAGGTGACCGTGCAAGGCGATGCGACGGCAAGGCTGTTGCCGTTTCCCTCGGTGACCTTTTCCAACGTCGCCGTTGCCGGTGGCCCCAACGGCCAGCCGGCGATGACCGTCGAAACCTTTTCGATGGATGCAGAACTCGCGCCATTCCTGCGCGGTGAAGTGCTGATCTTCGACATGCGGCTGGTGCGGCCGAAGGCGACGATCGACATCGCCGCCGACGGCACGGTCGACTGGACTATACGGCCATCCTCGCCTTTCGATCCCGGCCAGATCTCCATCGAGAAGCTGACGGTGACGGAAGGACAGATCGCGCTCAGCCACGCCGCCGGCGGGCGCAGCCATCTTATTTCCGAGATCAACTCAACGATCTCAGCCAAGTCGCTGGCCGGCCCCTGGCGGCTGGACGGCTCACTGTTGCTGGACGGGTTGCGGACCACGATCGCCGCTTCCACCGGCAGGGCCGAACCGGACGGGCAAATGCGGCTCAGGCTCAAGGCCGATCCGGATGCCTATCCGCTGGTCATCGAGACCGACGGCAATGTGGGCCTCGTCGAGGGGGCCGCCGTCTATTCGGGCCAGTTCAAGATATCGGGTGCAGACCGGACCGCGGCGCGGCCGCGCGGCACCGGCGGCGAGGCGCTGAAGGTCCGCGCCGGCAAACCGGACCCGGGCTTCAGGCTGAACGGCAAGTTTTCGCTCGACCACCAGAAGCTCGGCGTCGACGAATTCCGCTTCGAGACCGGGCCGCTCGACAATCCCTACACCGCCGACGGCAAGGCTGCGGTCGACCTTGGGCTGAAGCCGCATTTCTCTATCGAGGCCAATGGCGCGCAGGTGCAGTTCGACGAGGCCGTCGGGGCGGCGGCCGGGGCCGGATTGACGCTGTCCGAACGGGTGGCGGCGCTCGAGCAGGCGCTGCTCGATCTGCCGAAGCCGACCATACCGGGCACGGTCGAGGTGAAACTGCCGGCGGTGGTCGCAGGCGACACCACGGTTCGCGACGTGCATCTGTCCGCCGAGCCGGCCGAAGGCGGCTGGGCGGTAAAATCGCTGGCCGCCACGCTGCCCGGCCGCGCCAAGCTGGAAGCCAATGGCATGGTCAGCGTCGAGGACCATTTCGGTTTCACCGGATCGCTGCTTCTGGCGGTGGCGCAGCCCTCCGGCTTTGCCGCTTGGCTGTCGAAGGACGTCGACGAGGCGATCCGCCGTTTGCCGGCCGCCGGCTTCAAGGCCAAGGTGGATTTGAGCGAAAAACACCAGGCCTTCAGCGATCTCGAACTCATCCTCGGCAAGGCGAAGTTCTCCGGCCGCATCGATTCCAACCAGCCCGACGAAACCCGTCCATCGGTGCTGATGCAACTCGAAGGTGGCGAACTCGACGTCGATGGGCTCGCTGCCTTCGCCTCGATCTTCGTCAGCGACAAGGGCGCCAACCGCTTTTCCGATCGCGACCTCGATTTCCAGATCAAGGCCGGGCCGGTCAGCGCCGGCGGCTTGACCGCCGATAGCGTCGATACTGCACTTAGATTGCGTGAGGGGCTGCTTGAGATCGACCGCCTGTCGGTCGGCGGACTTGCCGGCGCCTCGATCAGCGCCACCGGCCGGATCAAGGATTTCCCGGCGAGCCCGACCGGCAAGCTCGACGCCTCGGTGGTCGCCGTCGACCTCAAGCCGCTGATCGACGTCGCCGTCCAGCATTATCCAGACAATGCGGTGCTGAAGTGGCTGGCGGAGCGCGCTGCTGCCTATCCCGAACTGTTCCAGGATGCGCGTATCGACGCGGTCACGAGTGCCGCAGACAATGGCGATGGTACGACCGGACTGGCCATGAGCGCACAGGGCAAGGCCGGTGGCTCGGCCTTTTCGGCGTCGTTGTCCGGCAAAGGGGCGCTCGACCGGCCTCTCGAAGCGCCGGTGACGCTGACCTTCAACGCAAGGAACGCCGACGCCACCGCGCTTCTGGCGCTTTACGGTCTGCCGGCACTGCCGCTCGGCATGCTCGGCGAGGCGACCACCGACGTCTCGGCCAAAGGCACGCTTGGCGGCGGCCTGGCGACACGATTCAGCCTGGCCGGCAATGACTTCAAAGCTGGTTTCGACGGGACAATTGCCGACACGCCTCAGGGCGCGGCCGCCAAGGGCAAGGTCAGCCTTGAAACGGCCGACATCTCGCCATGGCTGATGACGACCGGCGTCGGCCTGCCCGGCATGGAGACCGGCATGTCGACGTCGCTTGCTGCCGATGCCGACTACGGCAATGGTCTCCTGGTGCTGAGCGGACTCAGCGGCGCCGTCAACGAAGCGGCGGTTTCCGGTGACGTAAATATCGACATCAAAGAGGGGCTGCCGCATCTTGCCGGCGCGCTGTCGCTGGACGAGCTGGACCTCGATCCGATGGCGGTGATGCTGTTCGGCGACCAGGCTTTCCTTGTCAATGACAGGACCTGGCCGACGGCACCGTTCAGCCAGAAATCCAGTCTGCCATTTACCGTCGATCTCGATCTGACGGCGGCGTCGCTTGCCGCTGGCCCGCTTGCCACCGCCTATGACGCTGCGCTTTCGCTGCAGCTCGACAAGGAGGGCATCCGTGTTTCCGACCTCAAGGCAAAATTCCTCGGGGGCGAGTTGAGTGGCCTGTTCGAGCTCAAGAACAATGACGGCACCGGGCTTTTCTCCGGTCAGATGAAACTCGCCGGCTCCGATTTGACAGCTGTGCTGCCGGAGGCCGGCATCAGCGGAAGCGGCGATTTCTCGACGGCGCTTTCGACCAGCGGCAAATCGGTCGACGCGATGGTCGCGGCGCTGTCCGGTTCCGGCACGGCGACGCTGAAGGGTATGACTATTGCCGGCTTTAATCCCGATGCCTTTGGCGCACTTATTGCCAAGGCCGACCCGATCGGGCGCGATATCGACGCATCGAAGACTGCCGGTTTTGTGCCGCAGATCGCCGCGGCGGGCAGTTTTCCGGCGCAGGACACCGATATTGCCTTCACCATCGCCGGCGGCACGCTGAGAGCACCGCCGGTCAAATTGGAAAGCCCGGGCGCGACGCTGTCCGCCGACATCACCGCCGATCTGAACACCAGCACCGTCGATGCCAAGGGCGAGATCGCCTATCGACCCGGCGATGAGGCGCTGGTCGGCTCCGAACCGATTTTGAATTTCAGCGTCGACGGTCCGTTCGGCGCCACCAAACGGCAGTTCGACAGCGAGCCGCTGGCCCAGTTCCTGACCCAGCGTGCGCTGGAAAAGGAGCAGCAGCGAGTCGAAGCCATGCAAGCCGCACTGCTCGAGAAACAAAGGCTGCGGCGTGAGGTGCGCTACTACGCTGCCTTGCAAACCGAGCGTGAAAGAGCGGCGGCGGAACGGCGCAAGCAGGAGGAGGAAGCGGCGCGGCTGAAGGCTGAGGCCGACGCCAGGGCAAAGGCCGAAGCCGAGGCTCAGGCCCAAGCCGAAGCGGAGGCGAGGGCGCAGGCTGAAGCCAAGGCGAAGGCTGAAGCGGACGCCAGGGCAAAGGCCGAAGCCGAGGCGCAGGCCCAAGCCGAAGCGGAGGCCAGGGCGCAGGCCGAAGCCAAGGCGAAGGCGGATGCAGCAGCGAAGGCCGAAGCCGAGGCGAGGGCGAAAGCCGAGGCGAAGGCGGATGCAGCAGCGAAGGCCGAAGCCGAGGCGAGGGCGAAAGCCGAGGCGGCTGCAAAGGCCAAAGCGGATGCTAAAGCCAAAGCCAAGGCGGCGCAACAGGCTGCCGAGGAAGCCGCGCAGGCCGAAGAACAGCAACGCCAAAGGGCGGAAGAGGCGTTGCGGATCGCCTCGGAAGAGAAGGCAAGGCTCGACGCCGAACGCAAGGCCGCGGCGGAGCGAGCGGAACGGGCGCCACCGGCCACAAATAACGTGCCACCGCCAGTGCAGCCCCCGCCAAAGCTCAAGTTCGATCCCTCGTCGATCGACGATCTGCTAAAATCGCTGAATGGCGGGTGACGGCGTATCCTTTATATATCGGGTCCAGCAAGCAAGCGCTTCAGCATCGGCTCGATCCGCCCGAGTTCGTCGAGATGAGCGGCTGACAGATCGGCGAGACTGTCGTCGGCGCGCTCGGTCAGCCGCAGCAGCACGCGGCGGTGGTCCTCCTCGTCGTGCTCCCTCGCGACGAGCCCGGCTTCGCAAAGACGGTTGACCAATTCCACTGCGCTGTGATGGCGGATGCGCAGGCGCTCCGCGAGGTCGCCAATGGTCACCGGCCCTCCGCCGGGAAACCCTTTGATCGCAAGCAGGGCCTGATGCTGGCGTGGTGTCAGGCCGGCTTCCTGCGCCTGGATTTGGCTGAATTCGAGAAAGCGGCGGATCAGGTAACGAAATTCGGACAGCCTCTGGTAATCGGCCGGCCCGATCGTTGCGCCGCGCTTTTGTGGCTTCGAAGTGTCTGCCATCGAATCCTTTCCGACAAAGCCGCAAACGGGCCTTGAACATTTATATCGTGTTACGATACAGAACGCACCAACATGGCTCGTGCCCGCCATCATCGGTGGCACGGCCGGCGACCCATCCGCAAGTCGGCATGCCGTCAGAAAGCAAGGTTTGCAAATGAAGTCCGATCACGCCAACCCGGGCCATCTGCGGGATTTTACCACCGATGCCCGGGTGCTGCTCATTGCCGGCATAGCGGTGGTGGTGGCGACGGTGGGGCTGTTTGCCGGCATTGCCCTTTTGAAGCTGATCCGGCTTGCCACGAACATCGCCTATTTTGGCCAGTTCACGCTCGCCGACCTGAAACTGCAGGATACGCCGTTTGGCTATGCCTCGGTATTTGTTCCGGTCATCGGGGCATTGATCATCGGTGTGATGGCTCGCTTCGGAAGCGACAAGATTCGCGGCCATGGCATTCCCGAAGCCATCGAGGCGATCCTGCTCGGACGCTCGCGGCTCGACGCCAAGGTGGCAATCCTGAAGCCGTTGTCGTCGGCAGTCTCGATCGGCACCGGTGGGCCATTCGGCGCGGAAGGGCCTATCATCATGACCGGCGGCGCCATCGGCTCGCTGATCGCGCAGATGCTGCCGGTCAGCGACAATGAACGCAAGACGCTGCTGGTGGCGGGTGCGGCGGCCGGCATGACCACCGTGTTCGGAACACCGATCGCTGCCATCATGCTTGCGGTGGAATTGCTGCTCTTCGAATGGACGCCGCGCAGCTTCATTCCCGTAGCGGTCGCCGCGGTTATTGCCGAGGTCGAGCGCACCATGCTGCACCTGCCGGGGCCGATCTTCCCGTTTCAGGGCGGCATGGAGGTTTCATTTCCAGCCCTTGCCGGCTGGGTGCTGGTCGGCATGGCAGCCGGGCTGCTATCGGGGTTGCTGACCCAGATGGTCTATGCCTGCGAGGACGGTTTCCAGAAGCTGCCCATCCACTGGATGTGGTGGCCGATGCTCGGCGGCCTGGTGGTCGGCATTGGCGGGCTGATCGAGCCGCAGGCGCTCGGCGTCGGCTATGACAATATCGCCGACATGCTGGATGGCCGCATCATAGCGACCACTGCGCTCACCCTGCTGGTGGTGAAGGCGATCATCTGGTCGGTCGCACTCGGCTCGGGAACGTCGGGAGGTGTGCTGGCGCCGCTGCTGATCATGGGCGGGGCGATGGGCGCGGTCCTCGCCGGCTTCCTGCCGGCCGCCGATCCGGGCTTCTGGGCGCTGCTGGCGATGGCGGCGACGATGGGCGGCACCATGCGTGCGCCGCTAACCGCCACCTTCTTTGCGGTCGAACTGACCGGCAACACCCATGTCCTGGTGCCGCTGATCGCGGCAACTGCCACTGCGCATGCGGTGACCGTGCTGTTGATGAAGCGTTCGATCCTCACCGAAAAAATCGCACGGCGAGGGCATCACATGATTCGCGAATACCGTGTCGATCCGTTCGCCCTGACCAGGGTGCGCGAGGTGATGACCAGCGAGGTCGAGAGTGTGCCGGCGACAATGACACTGCACGGCGCGGCCGCGTTCCTGACGGCGCCCGAGACACGGCATCCGAGCTTTCCGGTCGTCGATGAACAGGGCCACGTGCTCGGCGTCATCGACCCGCCGGCGATCCTGCGCTGGAGACGCGCCGGCAAGCACCGCACGACGACGCTTGGCGAACTGCTGGCCGGCAGCAAGGTCACGCTGGCCTATCCGGATGAGTATCTCGAGGGCCTCTCCGACAAGCTGCTGATGGCGAACGTGTCCCATTTGCCGGTCGTCACGCGAGAAAATGCCCGGCTTGTGGGCTATGTCGGCTGGAAGGACCTGATGCGCGTCAGATCGAAGAAACAGGCCGAAGAACGCGACCGCTCGGCTTTGCTGGGCTTCCGTATCCGGCGCAGGAAACAGGATAGCGTTGCCTGAAGGCTAAAACTTGCCGCGCTTGGCCCAATCCAGCACATAGAGCCTGAGCGCCGAGGAGAGGTTCGCATCGCGCGGGCGGCTCTCGTCGATTTCGGCGACAAGCGCGGCGAGCGTCAGTTTTCGCACGGCCGCAATAGCGATCAGGTCGTCGTAAAAAGGCTTTTCGAGCGAATAGCTGGTGCGGTGGCCGCGAATCGTGACCGAGCGCTTTTCGACCGGGCTCACGCGACGATCCTATTCACATTCAAGCATCGGATTTGTCCGAATCGCCCGATTTTTCGCGGCGATGGCCGGCGACGAATTTATCGGCCTTGCCGGCGATCAGGCGGTCGCGATCCCGGCTGGTTTTGGAACGGCCATGCAGCGCCCGGTTCTGCTCGGCCAGGCGCTCCTTCTCGGTTCGCGCCTTCTGCTTGCGTGCCTGACGGAGATTGACGATCTCGGCCATGTCACGCCGCCCGTCGGGTCATTTCTTGCGGAAGGCGTCGAGCGACACCACGTCGGCGCCCTTGGCACCGGCGTCGGCCGCGGCAGGCTTCTTTTCCACCTCAGCGTTTTTCTTCTTCGTCTCAGGCTTTTTCTCGGCGACGATGGCCAGCGGCTCGGGAGCAGGCTTGGCCTTTGTCTCCTGTTCCGCCGGGGTATCGGTCTTGACGTCGAATTCGAGCTCGAAGTTGACGGATGGATCGTAAAAGCCGCGCACTGCCGAGAACGGGATTTCGAGTTTCTCCGGCACGTCGGAAAACGACAACCCGACTTCGAAGCCGGTGTCGCTCACCTTCAGGTCCCAATACTGGAACTGGATGACGATGGTCATCTGTTCGGGATAGCGCTCGCGCAGCCGCGACGACACGCGCACGCCCGGCGCGCCGGTGAGAAAGGTGATGAAGAAGTGATGGTTGCCCGGGAGACCGGTGCGCGCGACCTCGGCCAGGACTTTGCGCATGACGCCGCGCAACGCCTCCTGGGCCAGAATGTCGTAGCGGATGTGGTCGTCGGCCATGTGGCTGTCGGGTTCCGTTGAATCGTCCTGATAGCTGTAATCAAGCTTGAGCGCGGCGTAAACCGGATATAGATCGCCTGCGTGCGGAAGCGAAGCCCATTGGCGACGATTTGATCGTCAAACGGCTTTGATCGTCAAGCGCTGGCGAGCGCGCCCTGTTTACGAGCCACAGGCTGCCGCTTGCGGAAGGCGCGCAGGAAGGTGCGCACGCCATTTGTCGCCGACTGCACCACCTCGTCCTCGGTCGGTGTGCCGCCGAGCATGAACGTCGTCTGCAACTCGGCATTGGCAAGCGCCATGAACTGGCGCGCTGCGACATCGGGATCGTCGATATCAAGGAAGCCGGCATGAGCGAGGCGGGCGAAGCGGGCGGCGATCGCCGGCCATGTCCTGCCCGGTCCTTCTTCGCGCCATTCGGCGAACAACTCGGGATAGCGCCCGCCCTCGGTCTGGATCAGCTTGCGCAGGAATTTGCCGTCGCGGTTGCAGATGCAGTTGTGATTCATCCGCACAGCAAAGGCGATGAGGTCGGCCTCGAGATCCTTCGGCTGATCGGGAAAAGTGGAAATCGTGGCAAAGATGCCGGCGTTACAACGTTCGGTGAGGTCGCGGACGATGGCAACGAAGAGTTTTTCCTTGTCGCCGTGATGATTGTAGATGGTCTGGCGGGAGACGCCGGCCTCGGCGGCAATCATGTCGATATTGGCACCGGCGAAGCTTTCGCGGCAGAAGACCGAGGTGGCGGCATCGACAATCGACATCCGCTTGGCCTCATGGCCCCGTGGCGGGAAAATGTCAGGAGAAACGTTGGCCTTCATGCAAAACTATATAGAGGTGGTTGACGAATTAGACAAGCCTGTCTAAATTTGTGGACAGCACGAAGGGAGTTTCGTTCCGCAGAAGAGTCGGAACTCCACGGGATGGAACGTCCTAGGGTTACGCGCCGGTCCTCGGCGGCAACCAGAATTCGAAAGAGCCTGCTATCATGAACGCCAAATTCCTCCGCATTGCGGTCGTGCTCGGCCTATTGTCCGCGATCGGCCCGTTTGCCATCGACATGTATCTTCCGGCCCTGCCGTCAATCGGCGAGGATCTGCATGCCGGCACTGCCGCGGTGCAGATGAGCCTGCTGATCTTCTTTCTTTCCATGGGCTTCGGCCAGATCGTCGTCGGACCGATCTCCGACATGGTCGGCCGCAAGCTGCCGCTCTACGGCGGCCTGGCGCTGTTCATGGTCGGCGGCGTCGGCTCGGCGCTGGCTCCCTCGATCGAATGGCTGATCGCCTTCCGCTTCCTGCAAGGGCTCGGCGCCAGCGCCGGCATGGCCGTGCCGCGCGCGATCGTTCGCGACCTGCATACCGGCACCGAGGCCGCCAAGTTGATGTCGCTGCTGATGCTGGTGTTTTCGGTGTCGCCGATCCTGGCGCCGCTGACCGGTAGCCAGATCATCGAGAACTTCGGCTGGCGCGCCGTGTTCTGGACGGTGACGGGCGCGGCCGTGCTCGCCACCATCCTGCTGGCGACCTCTCTCAAGGAGACGCGGCCGGTCGAAGAGCGCGCCGGTTCGTCCTTTGGGACGGCACTTTCCGGCTACCGCTTCCTGATGGGCGACCGCAACTTCCTTGGCCTGACAGCCATCGCCGGCTTCGGCATTGCGAGCTTCTTCGTCTATCTGTCGAGCTCGTCCTTCATCCTGATCGACCATTATGGCCTGTCGCCTTCGGTTTACAGCGTGTTCTTCTCGATCAATGCGGTTGCCTTCATCGGCATGTCGCAGCTGACCGGGTTGCTATCGGAGCGGTTCGGGCTGCAGCGTGTGGTGCGCGTCGCGGTGACCGGCTATGCGACGACGATGGTGGTGCTGTTCGCGGTGATGGCATCGGGTGTCGACCGGCTCGACGTAATGGCGGCGCTGCTGTTCATCGGCTACGGCTTTCTCGGCCTGGTCATCCCGACAACGTCGGTGCTGGCCATGGAAGAGCATGGCGAGATCGCCGGCACCGCTTCGGCGCTGATGGGCACGCTGCACTTCGCCATCGGCGCGGTCGCCATGGGCGTCGCCGGCGTGTTTTTCGACGGCACGCCGCTGCCGATGGTGGCGGGCATCACGCTGTGCGCGGCGATCTCCTTCACACTGGCCAAGATAACACTCGGCCGCAGCCGGGACGTTGCGGAAGCGCCGGCGGAATAAGCTTCACCTATCGAGGCAAAAAGGCCGGGCCATGTTCCCGGCCTTTTCACGTTTGCGGTCCCGGTTCAAAGCAGCCTATACCTATACGACGGGTTCAAGACATGCAGCTTAGACATCTCAAGACCTTCGTGGCGGTCGCCACCACCTTGAACATCACGCGCGCCTCCGAGCGGGTTCATCTTGCCCAATCGAGCGTGACCGAACAGATCCAGGCGCTGGAAGCCGATCTGGGCACGTCGCTGTTCGACAGGTCACGGCGTGGCTTGAAGCTGACGGCGGCAGGACAGCGCCTGCTGGACTACGCAAACGATCTCCTCGACCTTGCGGACGAAGCCCGTTCCGCTGTCGCCGACGCGAGCGGTACGGTTGCCGGTCGCCTGACGGTCGGTGGCCCGGAGACGCTTTGCTCGACACGCTTGCCGGCTTTGCTGGGGGAATTCCATCGGCGTCATCCCGATGTGGAACTGGACCTCAGGGCGAACGATAGCAGTGGGTTGCGTGCCGGCGTGACAAGCGGGGCGCTGGACGTATCGTTCCATTTCGGAGCCGTCCCGGCGGCGGCGCCGGATCTGCGAAGCGAGCAGATAGCCGAGGAAGAGCTCGTCGTCATAATGCCGGCAAATCACCGGTTGGCCGGATATTCTGCCATAAGGTCCGACGACCTGACTGACGAGGCCTTCCTCGTCACCCAGCCCGGTTGCGTCTATAGGCGGATGTTCGACGAAACGTTTGCCGCAACATTGCCTGACCGTCCAAAACTCGTCGGCGAGTTCGCCAGCATGGGTGCGATACGGGGCCTTGTTGCAGCCGGTCTTGGATGCGCGCTGGTTCCGCGTCTCGTGACTTCCGCGGCCGACGCCGATATCGGTGTGTTGCCTTGGGCCGGAAGCAGCGCGGTGACGCCAGTCACCATGATATGGCGCCACCGGCGCATTCAAGCGCCGGTGCTGCGGCTGTTCCTCGCAATGGTTCGCGAAATTTGGCCATCGCTAGACCAGCCGCTGGCCACCATCGACATGAAGCACCGTTCCGGTGATGAAGCCGTTATGCATCAGGGACGTGATGGCCTGGGCAATGTCGGCTGCCTGCCCGATCCGGCCGACGAGCAGGCGCTTTGCCATGCCGTCCAGCGCAGCCGTCTTTCCGCTGCCGGCGACGGCATCCCAAATCGGCGTGTCGACCCAGCCCGGCGAGACGACGTTGACGCGGATCGGCGCCAGTTCGACGGCAAGCGCGTAGGCGAGTGAGCCAAGGGCCCATTAACGGCTGCCACCACCGAGCCTTTCGCCGCCGGACGATAGGCGGCGATGCCCGAGGTCAGCGTGATCGATCCCCTGGGCGTCAGACGAGGCGCGCCATGTTTGGCAAGAAGAAGCGGTCCGACGACCTTGGAATCCATCACTTCCCGCGCCAAGGAGATGTCCATCTCGGGAAGCAATACATAGACGCCGGTGACGTCGGCGGCGGTCGAGACGATGTGGTCGAGCGTACCGACATCCTGGAACAGGCGTCGGACCTCGTCCTCACTTGTGACGTCGGCTGCGATCGTCCTCAGCCTTTCCGGGTGAGGCAAGCGCTGCCGTGCGGCCGACAACCGGTCCTGGGAGCGGCCGACGATCGTAACCTCAGCGCCGGCGGCAAGCCGCTGTTTGGCCAGCGAAAGCCCCATGCCGGAACTGCCGCCAACGATCAGGATGCGTTCGTGTTTTGGTGTGGTTTCCTGGTTCATCTTGTCTCCATCAGGTAGCTCGCCGGGCATGACCACACGCGGCGAGAAACTGAGGCCTTGTCCCGCAAAGGCATGAGAGAAGGGAAACAGGAAGATACGAATGCTGCCATCGGAGGTTCCGATGATGGGAAGCCCTTGGGCTTTCGCCTCAGCCTGAGACGCCTCAGCCTGAGACGTTGATGAAACATTCGCCGGTGCGATCGATGCGGTCAGCCAGGGATTGGTATAAACGCCGCGGCGCCTTGGGTCTGTCAGGGCGCATAAAAAAAGCCGCCGGCCAACCTGCAGCTGCGCCTATCAAAAAAGGGAGAAATGGAGGTTTCTGTTGCCAGGTACCTCCGAACCCCGCCTAGAAGTGCGAACCACTAGGGCTTGAATTGAAGCTATCGCACCGCTTACGCGGCGAGACGTGCTTCCGCATAGTTGTCGTTGGCAACTATAAGTTTAGCCCGATAACGGTGGTACAATGCCGGGCAAAAGTACGATCTTTACACCTTCGTCGATCCTATTTCGCCCCCAGCAAAAGCCGCTCCTGAGCAGCGGTTTTTGGTGGAGGCGCCGGGTACCGCCCCCGGGTCCGAACGGCTTATTTCATCGCCTGTTTATCGCCATAGTCGGTCGAGCCGACGAAGCGAATATAGGGACTGGCGGTGGAAAATGAAAGGCCGGAATGCCACTTTCGTCCGTACCAAAGTGGATCATGAAGGGTTGACTTGCAGCCGGTCTCAACCGAAGCTTTGTGGCGGTGAGGAGACCTAGCGCATACTTGCGGCAGCGCGCCACAATCCTCATCAACCGGATCCCGTGGCGCCGACGAGGGGAAATCGATGGCCGATTATCTTGCAGACGTAAAGAAATATGATGCGGCGGCGGATGCCGACGCGGTCGCCAAGATCGTCAAACATCTGGGCATCGCGCTCAGGAACCGCGATTCCTCGCTGGTGTCCTGCACCGACCCGGAGGAACTGAAGCGCGTCAGGAACAGCTGGGTCGCCGGCAAGCTCGGCGTCACCGACGGCGCCAAGGCAGATGCGGCTATCGAAAAGGCCTGCAAGGCGATGGCGGCCGACAACAGCAAGAGCCGGGTGACGTTCTACTACCTTGTCGCCAGGGATCTGGGCATGCTCGGCTCGCTCTGAGCAACCTCGCCGCTGATGCTGGTGAGCCTTCTGCTGGAATCGTCTCGCTTTGCTGTGTTCGGCCGACGGTCATTCGGCTATGATGGCTGACAACCCGAATCGGACCGGAGCCGATGCGCCAGTATCTCGACCTTCTGAAGCATGTGCTGGAAAACGGCGCTGATCGCGGCGACCGTACCGGCACCGGAACGCGCTCGGTATTCGGCTACCAGATGCGCTTCGACCTGGCCCGCGGCTTTCCGGTCACCACCACCAAGAAGCTGCACCTGAAGTCGATTGTCCACGAGCTTTTGTGGTTCCTGGCCGGCGACACCAACATCAAATATCTCAACGATCACGGCGTCTCGATCTGGGATGAGTGGGCCGACGAGAACGGCGATCTTGGCCCGGTCTATGGCAAACAGTGGCGGTCGTGGCCGGACGACCATGGCGGCGCCATCGACCAGATTGCGAATCTTCTGAAGGAGATACGCAAAAATCCTAATTCGCGGCGGCTAATCGTTTCGGCGTGGAACCCGGCCGAGGTGGAGGCCATGGCGTTGCCGCCCTGCCATTGCCTGTTCCAGTTCTATGTTTCGGAAGGCAAGCTTTCCTGCCAGCTCTATCAGCGTTCGGGCGATATTTTTCTCGGTGTGCCGTTCAACATCGCTTCCTATGCTTTGCTGACGCTGATGGTGGCGCAGGTGACCGGATTGAAACCCGGCGATTTCATCCACACGCTCGGCGATGCGCATCTTTACTCGAACCATTTCGAGCAGGCGCGCGAGCAATTGCGGCGCACGCCCAAGGCGTTGCCGACGCTATGGATAAACCCCGAGGTGAAGGAAATCTTTGCTTTCCGCTTCGAGGATTTCCGGCTCGACAACTATTTCGCCGACGCGACGATCAAGGCACCGATCGCGGTCTAGCACCATAGCTGACCGTCCATATCGAAATTGCCTACTGCGGCTACGCCCTTGGGCGTGTCAGCATTCAACTTGATCGGCCGACGTCGACCTGACGCAATCCCTGGTCGCTGTTTTTATGCAATATTTCCTTCGGCCTCGATACCGCTGTATCCAACGAAGATTATCGCAGGCCAGGAAAACCTCAGCCCAGAAGACCGTGGCCGGTAAAGAACCTTTCCTTGTTATGTTCACATGGATATATCGATAGACGGCTTCGGGCGATCCGGGACGAGGAGAGTTTCATGCTGACGCGCAAGGGTTCGACGACGATTGCCAAAGTCGGTCTCGCCGCCATGCTGATGGTCGTGGTGCCGGCGGCCTATGCCGATGACAAGGTGGTCGTGTTTGCTGCGGCGAGCCTCAAGGAAGGGCTCGACGCCGTCAACAAGGCCTGCGAGGCCGACGTCGGCGAGGTGGCAACCATTTCCTACGCGGCGAGCTCGGCGCTGGCCAGGCAGATCGAAAGCGGCGCGCCGGCAGACGTGTTCATCTCGGCCGATCTCGACTGGATGAAATATCTTTCCGACAGGAAGCTGACCAAGCCCGAAACCGAAGTGAAACTGCTCGGTAACCAGATTGTGCTGGTTGCGCCGCGGGATTCCAAGGTCGAGACCAGGATTGAAAAGGGGTTCGCTCTTGCCGGGCTCGTCGGTGACGGCAAACTTGCCATGGGCGATGTCAAGGCGGTGCCGGCCGGCAAATACGGCAAGGCAGCCCTCGAATCGCTCGGTGTCTGGTCTTCCGTCGAAGGCCAAGTGGCGCAGGCCGAGAATGTGCGCGCCGCTCTAAAACTGGTGTCGACCGGCGAGGCAGCACTCGGCATCGTCTATGCCACGGATGCGCATGCGGAGCCTGGCGTGAAGGTGGTCGGCACTTTCCCCGCGGGTACCCATCCGCCGATCATCTATCCAGTCGCCCAGCTTGCGGATTCGGAGAGTAAGGATACCCCGGCATTCCTAAAATGCCTGCAATCCGCCAAGGCTGGCGAACTCTTCAAGGCGCAAGGTTTTACCGTGCTCGCGCCGAGCAATTAGGGCAACGCGCTGACGCATGAACTGGCTGCTGGATCTTACTCCCGACGAATGGAACGCGGTCCGGCTGTCGATCAAGGTGGCGACCGTGGCGATGATAGCCAGCCTGCCGCCGGGCGTAGCAATCGCCCTTGTGCTTGCCCGCGGCCAGTTCTGGGGCAAGACGCTGCTCAATGGTCTGGTGCATCTGCCGCTGATCCTGCCGCCGGTGGTGACTGGCTATTTGCTGCTTTTGACTTTCGGCAAGCGCGGTCCGGCCGGGGCTTTCCTGGCCGAGCACTTCGGCATCGTTTTTTCCTTTCGATGGACGGGCGCCGCGCTCGCCTGCGGCGTAATGGGTTTTCCGCTGATGGTGCGGGCGATCCGGCTGTCTATCGAGGCCGTCGACCGCAAAATCGAGGCGGCCGCCGGCACGCTCGGCGCCAATCCGCTATGGGTATTCGGCACGATCACCCTGCCGCTTATCCTGCCCGGCCTGATCGCCGGTGCGATCCTCTCCTTCGCCAAGGCGATGGGCGAATTCGGCGCGACGATCACCTTCGTCTCCAACATCCCGAACGAGACGCAGACGCTGCCGTCGGCTATCTACACTTTCACGCAGGTTCCCGGCGGCGACGCCGGAGCGCTCAGGCTGACGCTGATCTCGATCGTCATATCGATGGCGGCACTCGTGGCCTCGGAAGTGCTGGCGCGGCGTGTCGGCCGGCGGATGGACATCGAATGACGGTTCAGGTCGACATCAGCCACCGGCTTGGCGGTTTCGCCGTCAATGCCCGCTTCGAGAGCGCCGGGCGGCTGACTGCGCTGTTCGGGCCTTCCGGTTCCGGAAAGACGACGCTCATCAATTTGATTGCCGGGCTGATCCGCCCCGACAAAGGCCGTATCGCGGCCGAGGGCCGCGTGCTGGTCGATAGCGACGCCGGCCTGTTCGTGCCGAAACACAAGCGGCGGATCGGCATGGTGTTCCAGGATGCGCGGCTGTTTCCGCATATGAGCGTGGCGAGCAATCTGCGCTATGGCCGTTGGTTCACGCCGGCTGCCGAGCGCTACGCTGATATCGATGGCGTGGTCGAATTGCTCGGCATCGGTCATCTGCTCGACCGGCGGCCGGCAAAACTCTCCGGTGGCGAGAAGCAGCGCGTGGCAATCGGCCGGGCGCTGCTTGCCAGTCCGAAATTGCTGCTGATGGACGAGCCGCTGGCGTCGCTCGACGAGGCGCGCAAGGCCGAGATCTTGCCTTATATCGAGCGGCTGCGCGACGAGACGAAAATTCCGATCGTCTATGTCAGCCACTCGATCGCCGAAGTGGCGCGGTTGGCGAGTGACGTCGTGGTGCTGATGCAAGGCAAGGTCGCCGCTACCGGTCCGACCGGAGCGATCATGCAGCGTCTGGATCTATTGCCGGCCGAAGAGCGGGGCGAGGGCGGTGCCGTGCTGGATACCGCTGTTCTGCGCCACGACGAGGCGTTTGGCATGACCGTGCTAGGCTCATTGGCGGGCGAGATCCGGGTGCCGCTTCTGGCAACGCCGGTCGGTGCGCCAGTGCGCGTCCGCATCCGTGCCCGCGACGTGATGATCGCCACCGAGCAGCCGGTCGGCCTCAGCGCGCTCAACATATTGCCGGGCACGATCGTGGCGATAGAGCCGGGCGAAGGGCCTACGGTCGAGATCGGCCTCGACTGCAATGGCGCAACCGTGCTTGCCCGCATCACCGAACAGTCACGGCAGACGCTGGGGCTCCAGCTTGGTCGAAAGGTCTTCGCCGTGGTCAAGACAGTGAGCTTCGACCGGGCGAACACCGGCGCCGGGTTCCCGGCCGAGGCGGATGGGTGAGCGGCCGATGATTCGCTATATCGTTTTAGAATAGCGGTATCGCTGCAGAACTTGTAGAATAGCGTCACCGCGGAGGAGCAAATGCCGTCGCTGAGTTTGCGGATAAATCTCGATCCAGATGGCCGCATCGGGCCGGGCAAGATCGAGCTTCTGGAACAGATCGCCGCCTTCGGCTCGATTTCGGCCGCGGCACGCGGCATGGAGATGTCCTACAAGCACGCATGGGATCTGGTCGAAGACATGAACCGGGTGTTCGGTAAGCCGCTGGTTGCGGCACAGACGGGCGGCAAAAAAGGCGGTGGCGCTCAGTTGACGTCGGTCGGGCTTGCTGTGGTCAGCCGCTTCCGCGCGATCGAGCGGGCTGCGTCTTCAGCAGCGGCGGCGCATATGGAGGCGCTGCAGGCCGAGATCGACGCAGCGTGAACTCGGCGGAATTCACGCCGCGCTCGATCCCTGCTACTCCTCCGGCTCGCCCGGCTTGCGCAGCAGATAGGTGTCCATGATCCAGCCTTTTTTCCGGCGGGCCTCCTCACGGGTGCTCACGATCTTGTCGCCAACGTCGCCAATCCGGCCCGAGATGACGATCTCGTCGGGGGTGCCGAGATAGGCCCCCCAGTAGACGGTGACGTCCTTGTCGTCCAGCGTGTTGAAGGCGCATTTGCCGTCCAGCATGACGATGGTGCTGCCGGCGTTTTCGGGCAGACCTTCCTCGGTGAGCCGGCGGCCGGTGGTGATCAAAATGGCGTCGCCAATTCGGTTCAATGCCATTTTGTGGCTGGCGGCGAGTGCCTGGATGGCGGTGATGCCAGGGACGACCTCCAGCTCGAACGCGATATTGCCTCTGAGGCGCACGCGATCCAGGATGCGCAGCGCGCTGTCGTAGAGCGATGGATCGCCCCAGATCAGGAAGGCGCCGCAGCCATCTTCGGGGAGTTCGTCGCGGATCAGGCCTTCGTAGATCACGGCGATCGCTTCGTGCCAGTCGTCGACGGTCGAGCGGTAGGAAGGCGCCGGTTCGGCGCGCACCGGCACCTCGAATTCGACACGGCGCGAGTTCGGATTAGTGACGAAGCGGTCGCAGATCTGGCGGCGCAATTCGGCGAGATCGCTCTTCTTGGCGCCCTTGTCGGGAATGAACAGCACGTCGGCCCGATTGAGGCCGTTGATGGCCTGGACCGTTATGTGCTCCGGATTGCCGGCGCCGATGCCGATGACGAGAAGCTTGCGCATGGGCCAACTCCTGCCCGATCGGAACCGGTGTGTCCAGACCGACACGACATGCCGGCAGGCGCCGGCGCATTTGCCGAAAGGCTTTGAAACGCCACATTGAACAGCTAGAGTCATGTTGGCATTCTCGCCGGGGGAGTCTCCATGTTCCGTTACGTCCTGACCGCAGCCTTGGCGCTCTCGGCTACGCCTGCGCTCGCCAATGATTCGGTCGCCGAACTCGGCACTGGTGGGCTGATCCTTTCGCGCAGCGATGCGGTGGCGATGGAAAGCGAGGATCTCTACATCTCGCCGGAAAAGGTGACGGTCGACTACGTCTTCCGCAACAACACCGACAAGGATGTCAATGCGATCGTCGCCTTCCCGATGCCCGACATCGAAGGCGACCCCGAAGAAATACCGGCAATTCCGGACGCGCAGAGCGATAATTTCCTCGGCTTCGAAGTGACGGTCGACGGGGTGCCGGCAAAGCCGCAGCTCGAGCAGAAGGTGTTCGCGCTCGGCATCGACATCGGCGCTGACCTGAAGGCGCAGGGCGTGCCGTTCTATCCGTTCGGCGATGCGGCCAAGGCAGCGCTGGCAAAGCTGCCGCAAGCGGTCACCGACGACTGGGTCAATCGCGGCATCATCATCGAGGACACCGCCGACGACGGTTCGGGCATGAAGACCGTCTATACGCCGTTCTGGCAATTGCGCTCGACCTATTGGTGGCGCTCGACCTTTCCGGCCAACAAGGCGGTCCATGTCTCGCATCGCTACAAGCCGAGCGTCGGCGGCACCTCCTCGGTCAGCTTCTTCTATGACGGCCAGTTCCAGGGCCAGTATGCCGCCTACAAGACACGCTACTGCATGGACGATGCCTTCGAGAATGCCGTGCGCAAGGCAGCCAAGGACGATCCCGACGGCTACCCCAAATATTTCGAGAACCGCATCGCCTATATCCTGACCACGGGCGGCAACTGGGCCTCGGGAAACATCGGTACGTTCAAGCTGACCGTCGACAAGGGCGATCCGAAGAACCTTGTCTCGTTTTGCGGCGAAAACGTCAGGAAGATCGGACCGACCACGTTCGAGATGAAGGCGCAGAACTTCTACCCCGAGCACGACATCGACATATTGCTGCTGGAGCCATCCGATGGCGGGAACGGCGGCTGATGGATCTCGCGATTTATGTCGCCATCGCCGCGAACGGCGTGATCGGACGCGAGGGTGGGTTGCCGTGGCGGCTTTCCACCGATCTCAAGCGGTTCAAGGCCGATACGATGGGCAAGCCCATCATCATGGGTCGCAAGACCTATGAAGGCATCGGCCGGCCATTGCCGGGCAGGCTCAACATCGTGGTGACACGAGACAGGGCATGGCGCGCCGAGGGCGTCGAAGTCGCGCACTCGATCGAGGACGCGATCACGCTGGCGACGGTGCGCGGGCGCTGCATGGCCGGCGCCGACGAGATCTGCGTCATCGGCGGCGGGGAGATCTACGCTCAGGCGCTGCCGTTGGCTGATCGGCTGCACGTGACCCATGTTCTGGCCACGGTCGAAGGCGATGCCCATTTCCCGCCGATCGATCCGGCGCGGTGGCGGATCGTCCGCTCGCAAGACGTGGCGGCTGGCGAAAAGGACAGCCATGCGACGCGCTATTCGGTTTACGAGCGGCGGCGCGACGTGCATTGAAGACGACAAAGGATCGCGACAGGTCTAAATGGACCCAAAAGGCGGACAGTGGCGGCAGCCGATCGCGTTGAAAGCGTGCCGTTGCATCCCTATAGAAGAATAATATTGGATTTTGCGCCGGTGAGCCGGCGCTTGAGGGAATTCCAAGCGAAAGGACACCCATGCCCTGGAACGACAAGAGCGGCGGCGGCGGCCCGTGGGGCGGCGGCAACAATCAGGGGCCTTGGGGTCAGGGACCCAAGGGACCCAGCGGCCCACAAGGCTCGCCTCCCGATCTCGAGGATATCATCCGGCGCGGGCAGGACAGGTTGCGGCGCGCGCTGCCGGGCGGCGGTGGCGCGAGCCCGGCCGTGTTCGGGCTGATTGCCGCGGCGCTGGTGGTGCTATGGGCGTTCAAGGCGGTCTACACTGTGCAGCCCGACGAAGTTGCGGTCGAGCTCAGGTTCGGCAAGCCGAAGGCGGAGCTCTCGCAGCCTGGCCTGCATTTCCATTGGTGGCCCATCGAAACGGTCGAGACCGCCAACATCGCCGAGCAGCTTGTCAGTATCGGCGGCGGCAGTTCCAGCGGCAATGGCCTGATGCTTTCCGGCGACCAGAACATCGTCAACGTGCAGTTCTCTGTGGCCTATCAGGTCTCCGACCCTAAGGCCTATCTGTTCGACGTGTCCGACCCGGACGGCATGCTGCAGCAGGTCGCCGAAAGCGCGATGCGCGAAGCGGTCGGCCGGCGCCCGGCGCAGGACATTTTCCGCGACGACCGGCAAGGCATTGCAGCGTCGGTGCGTGAGATCATCCAGACGACGCTGGACGGCTACAAGGCCGGCCTCAACGTCAACGCAATTTCGATCGAGGACGCCGCGCCGCCGCGTGAGGTGGCAGACGCGTTCGACGAGGTGCAGCGGGCCGAACAGGACGAGGACAAGTTCGTCGAGCAGGCCAATCAGTATTCCAATCAGAAGCTCGGCCAGGCGCGCGGTGCGGCCGCACAGATCCGCGAAGACGCGGCCGCCTACAAGAACCGGGTCGTGCAGGAGGCCGAAGGCGAGGCGCAGCGCTTCATCTCGGTCTATGACGAATATGCAAAGGCGCCGGAAGTGACGCGCAAGCGGCTCTACCTGGAGACGATGGAGAGGGTGCTGAAGGATTCGAGCAAGGTCATCGTCGAGCAGGGCAATGGGCAAGGGGTGGTTCCCTACCTGCCGCTGCCGGCATTGCAGCAGAAGGCGCCGGCACCGGCCACCGGAGGAAACCAGTGATGGCCAACCGTCTTCCCGTCATTGCGGTCATCGCCGCGGTCATCCTGTTCCTGCTCTATTCGTCGGTCTTCGTCGTCAATGCGCGCCAGCAGGCGCTGGTGCTCAGGTTCGGCGAAATCGTCGACGTCAAGAACCAGCCGGGCATCTATTTCAAGGCGCCATTCTCCTTTTTCGATGCCGACACCGTGCAGCTGATCGAAAACAGGGTGCTGCGCTTCGACCTCGACAACATCCGCGTCCAGGTCTCGGGCGGCAAGTTCTATGAGGTCGATGCCTTTATCGCCTATCGTATCTCGGACCCGCGTGTGTTCCGCGCCGCGGTCTCCGGCCAGATCGAACTGGCCGAGGCCCGGCTGAGGACGCGTCTCGACGCCGCCTTGCGCCGCGTCTATGGCCTGCGAGACTTCGAGGCGGCGCTCTCGGAAGAGCGCGCCGTGATGATGCGCGAGGTGCGCGATCAGCTGAGGCCCGATGCCACCTCGCTTGGCCTGCAGATCGAGGATGTCCGCATCCGCCGCACCGATCTCACGGCCGAAGTTTCGCAGCAGACCTTCGACCGCATGAAGGCCGAACGTCTCGCCGAAGCCGAGCGGCTGAGAGCGCGCGGCAACGAAGCAGCGCAGCGGATCAGGGCTCGCGCCGACCGCGAAGTGGTGGAAATCGTCGCCGAAGCGCAAAAAGAGTCTGAAATCCTGCGTGGTGAAGGTGAAGCCCAGCGCAGCGCCACGTTTGCCGGTGCCTATCAGCGCGATCCGGCCTTCTTCGATTTCTATCGGTCGATGAATGCCTATGGCACGGCGCTGAACAGCACCGGAACGACAATGGTGCTGTCGCCGAATTCCGAGTTCTTCCGCTTTTTCCGCGACCCGGACAGCAAGGAAACGCCTGCGGCACCGGCGGCACCACCGCCTGCCGCTCCCGCCGCACCGGCGGCACAGCCAGGCACCGGCCAGTAGGGCCGGTGCAGGGGCGCCGGCGTAACGGAGGATTTATCCTCTGGCCGTAGCCATAGCCGCAAACGTGCCTTATTTCTTGCCAACATGACGCGGACCGGCATTTTTGCCGAAGCGGTTTTTTCAGAACACCCGGAGGCCTTTCGATGACATCCACCACCCTTCTGCGTGCAGCGAGGCGGACGTTCATCGCCGGGGCCGCTGCGCTTCTGGTCGGCGCCGTTGCCGTTCCCTCGTTCGTGGCGCCGACGATGGCAGCCGACGGGCCGCCCTCGGTTGCCGATCTCGCCGCCGGCCTGCTTGGCGCCGTGGTCAACATCTCGACGTCGCAGACTGTTAAAGGCACTGAGGGGCCGGGCGCAGTGCCGATGCCGCAGCTGCCGGAAGGCTCGCCTTTCCAGGACTTCTTCGACGATTTCTTCAAGAACCGTGGCGGCGACAAGGGCGGCGGCGGGCAAAAGGTGCAATCGCTGGGCTCCGGCTTCGTGGTCGACGCCGAGCAGGGCATCGTGGTGACCAACAACCACGTCATTGCCGATGCCGACGACATCGAGGTGAATTTCTCCGATGGGGTGACGCTCAAGGCGACGCTGGTCGGCACCGACACCAAGACCGACGTCGCGGTGCTGAAGGTCGATCCGAAAGGGCACAAGCTGACGGCTGTGAAGTTTGGCGATTCCAACAAGATGCGTGTCGGCGACTGGGTAATGGCGATCGGCAATCCGTTCGGTCTCGGCGGCACGGTGACGGTCGGCATCGTCTCGGCGCGCAATCGCGACATTAATTCCGGTCCCTATGATGATTTCATCCAGACCGATGCCGCGATCAACCGCGGCAATTCAGGTGGACCGCTGTTCAACAGCAGCGGCGAGGTCATCGGCATCAACACGGCAATCATCTCGCCGTCGGGCGGCTCGATCGGCATCGGCTTCTCGATCCCGTCGCAGCTTGCCACGGGCGTCGTCGACCAGCTTCGCCAGTTCGGCGAGACGCGGCGCGGCTGGCTTGGCGTGCGCATCCAGCCGGTGACCGACGACATTGCCGAGAGCTTGGGCATGGCGACCGCCAAGGGCGCGCTGGTCGCCGGCGTCATCAAGGGCGGGCCGGTCGACAACGGCACCATCCAGGCCGGCGACGTCATCATCAAGTTCGACGGCAAGGACATCCATGAAATGCGCGACCTGCCGCGCGTCGTGGCGGAGAGCCCAGTCGGCAAGGCGGTCGACGTAATCATCGTGCGCAAAGGGGTCGAGCAGATGGTCAAGGTGACGCTCGGCCGGCTCGAAGACGGCGAAAAGCTCGCCAGCGGCGGTGAAAACGGCAACACCGACCAGGACGACGCCGACAAGGCGCCTGCGGTTTCGACGGCTTCCGTGCTCGGCATGACGATCGGCGAGCTCAACGACGAGACGCGCACGAAATTCGGCATCGCCGCCGACATCTCCGGCGTCGTCGTGACCGACGTCTCAAAGGATTCGGCGGCGGCCGAACGCGGCATCCAGCCGGGCGAGGTGATCACCGAGATCGCGCAGGAATCGGTCGCAACGCCCAAGGACGTCATGGACCGGATCGGCGCGCTGAAGGAGCAGGGGCGCAAGAACGCGCTTTTGATGCTGGCGTCGAAGACCGGCGAGCTGAGGTTTGTGACAATCCGGATGGATTGAGTCCGGAAGAGCCTGCAACACTCTGATGTTGAAAGGAAAAGGGCGGCTAGCGGGCCGCTCTTTTTCTTGCCTGCCAGTCTGTGCGTGACAGCCTGTAGAAGACATGTCGCCTGAGTGCGGTGTGGTTGTCCGGAACACCTGGATAGTTGAAGTCGGAGGCGGGGTCGGCGATCATGCCCAGGCGCTCCATGACGGCAGTGGACCGGCTGTTATCCTTGACTGCGAAGGACACGATTTCGTCGAGGCCAAGTCTTTCAAAGCCATAGGTGAGCCAGGCTTCGGCTGCTTCGGTGACATAGAAGCGGCCCCAGAATTCGGGTGCCAGCCGCCAGCCGATCTCGATCGTGCCGGGCGGCAGGAATGGCAAATGATCCGTTCGGGTTATGCCGACGAAGCCGATGCATTCACCTGTGGCTGCGATCTCAGCGGCCGCGAAGCCGAAGCCGTCGCGATCGATAGCCACGCGCAACTCCTCCATCTTGGCGTCAGCCTGGGCGCGGTCGCGGCGAAACGGAAAGAATTCCATGACCAACTCGTCGGAATTGATGCGATGGAAGAGCTCGCGGTCACGATCTTCCCAGTTGCGCAGGATCAGGCGCTCGGTGCAGATCGGCGTCATTCGACAAATTCCTCCCGGCGATAACCCTGCAGATAAAGCAAGGCGGTGAGGTCGCCGTAGTCGATGCGGATCTTTGCCGCGGCTGCCACGGCCGGCTTGGCATGCAAGGCGACGCCGATGCCGGCAAGACGGATCATGTCGAGATCGTTGGCGCCATCGCCGACGGCAATGGCATCGGCAGGTGTCAGGCCGAGGCGGCCGGAAATCTCGATAAGGGCTTCGGCCTTGGCGGCGCGGCCGAGGATCGGTTCGGCGACCAAGCCGGTGAAGCGGCGATCCTGCTCGATCAGGCGGTTGGCGCGATTTTCGTGAAAGCCGAGCAATGCCGCGATGCGGCTGGTGAAGATGTCGAAACCACCGGAGATCAGCGCCGTCCAGGCGCCGCGGGCCGCCATCGTCTGGACGAGCGTGCGGCCGCCGGAGGCAAGCGTCAGGCGATTGTCGATGATGCGGTCGATGATTGCGGCATCGAGACCCTTGAGCAGCGCTACGCGCTCGCGCAAGGCCGGCTCGAATGCGATCTCGCCGTTCATCGATCGCGCGGTGATGGCGGCGACACGATCCTTGACGCCGATCTCGTCGGCAAGCTCGTCGATGCATTCCTGGTCGATCATCGTCGAATCCATGTCGGCGATCAGGATCTTCTTGCGCCTGTTCTCAGCCGGCTGGACGGCCACGTCGATCGGTTCGGAAGCAAGCGCGGCATGCAGGCGCGCCGTTATTTCGGAAGCGTCGGCGGTCTCCGGCAAGTCGAGCTCGCAGGCGATGTCTTCGGCCAGCCAGCGAACAGCGCTTGCGCCGACCGACCGCGAGGCCATATTCGCTAGCGTCGGCGTCAATGCGCGGCCAGCGGGATGGGATAGAAGCGTGGCGATCAGCGGCATCGAAAATTCCAGCGGACAGGCGGGCGAAGGCCGCCTGAAGAACGCGATCCTGATAGCCGGGCCGACCGCCAGCGGCAAGTCGGCGATCGCACTCGACCTCGCCGAGCGCAATGGCGGTGTCATCGTCAACACCGATTCCATGCAAGGCTATTCGGTGCTCGACGTGCTGACGGCGCGGCCAGGTCCTGCCGAACTCGCCCGCGTCCCTCACTTTCTTTATGGACACGTCGATCCGTCCACCGCCTATTCCACCGGCGCCTGGTTGCGTGATGTCACGAAGCTGATGGACGACGGCACGCTCTCGGAGCGGCCAGTGATTTTCGTCGGCGGTACCGGGCTTTATTTCCGGGCGCTCACGGAAGGTATCTCGGAGATGCCCGACATTCCGAAGTCGATCCGCGATCGCTGGCGCTACGAACTCCAGGAACAGGGCGCAGTGAGATTGCACCGCATCCTGTTGCGCGAGGATTCTGCGGCCGGCATGATGCTGAGGCCGACGGATGGCCAGCGCATCGTGCGGGCGCTGGAGGTGCTCGACGCATCGGGCCGTTCCATCCTGGAATGGCAGGCCGCGCGTGGCCGGCCGTTGATCGACAGGAGCAGCGCGCGCTTTTTCGTCATCGAGCCGGAGCGAGCGGCGCTGGTGGAGCGGATCGATGCCCGCTTCGACAGCATGCTGGACAAGGGGGCACTGGACGAGGTGAAGCAGCTTTCGGCGCTCGGCCTCAATCCCGACCTGCCGGCGATGAAGGCGATCGGTGTTCGCGAGCTCCAGGCCGCGCTGGCCGGCGCCATCAGTTTTCCCGAGGCCATCGAGCGCGCGAAGATCGCGACGCGGCAATATGCCAAACGGCAGACGACCTGGTTCAGGCACCAATTGGGCCCGGAATGGCGGAGATTGCGTCCGGGTGAGGGGATCGACTCGATGCCCTCACCCCCTCCTTCGAGCGCAACCTGAAAAGTCGACACCGAGGGGCCATTTCGCGTTGAAGTTGTCCAGGTTAACTGTCCGTAAGTTCCCGCATGCCATAAGATCGATAGGAACTTTCCAACGGGGAGCAGATGCGTTTCCACAAGGCGGAATCAGCCTTTTTCGTCTTTATTTTTGTGATCCTGGCCGCCGGCCTGGTGACGCTTTACGCCTATGGGCTCCTGCAAACCTTGGCCGCCGACATTAGCAATACGCCTTCGGAACTCGATGAAATCATCTATCTCAACAAGCTGCTGTTTGTGACCGGCGTGCTGCTGGCGACTGCGCTGTTCTTCGGCATTTTCTTCATCTACCCGCTGATCCGAAAGCAGGCGACGGAAGAAGGCAAGCTGCGTGCCATGACCGTTTCGCTCAGCGCGCGTTCAGAGACGCTGGAGCATGCGGCGCTCACCGACAGCCTTACCGGCATGCAGAACCGGCGCTACTTCGACGATGCGCTGAAGGAATATCTCGAAGAGTTCCGCCGCATCGAGAAACCAGTCGGGCTGATGATCCTCGACCTCGACCATTTCAAGCAGGTCAACGACAGCCACGGCCACGATGTCGGCGACGAGGTGTTGCGGGCGGTCGCCAACTGTCTCAAGGACATGACACGCTATCACGACGTGGTGGCGCGCCTCGGCGGCGAGGAGTTCGCGGTGGTCACGCCCAATATGGATGCCGAGCTGCTATCCAAATTCGCCGAGCGCATCCGCAAGGCGATCGCCAACATGTCGGTGCTGACAGGTAATGTCCGACTGAAAATCACCACCAGCGTCGGGCTTGCTGTCTGGGATCGCAAGGAAACCGCCGAGGAGTTCTATCGCCGCGCCGATCGCCAGCTCTATGAGGCGAAGAGGCAAGGGCGCAACCGCGTCTGCGCCTGAAATTCCGTCGTCAAATTCGTGATGTGGAAATTCGTGATGCTGGCCGTCTGGTATCCTTTTTTGCGTTTCCGGTGCACGCAGACCGACGTCACCCAGTCAAGCTGAGATGCTGCCTTTGTGGGGCTTGTCGGAAATAGAGGTGTTGCCGTGACTAAATCCGACCTCTCAGATCGTTATCGGGGCTATATTGCATGTCTAAACAAGCAGGATTGGCCAAACCTGGGGCGGTTTGTCCATGATGAAGTGACCCACAACGGTCGCAAGCTCGGATTGTCCGGCTATCTCGAAATGTTGGTGAGAGACTTCGACCAAATTCCGGACCTTTACTTCGACATTCAGCTATTGGTTGCCGATCCGCCTTATGTAGCGAGCCGGCTAAGCTTCGACTGCACGCCAAGGGGAATGTTCCTTGGGCTCGATGTGAGCGGGAAGAGAATTTCGTTTGCCGAGAACGTATTCTATGAGTTTCAGAGAGGGAAAATTCGCGAGGTGTGGTCAATTATAGACAAGACAGCCATCGAAGCTCAGCTGTAATATCTGCGAGCGCTGCCTAAAAGTCGCTCGGCTCGATCATTCTGGCGGACGCAGCCCGAAGGTCGCCGGCTTGAGGCCGTATCGCAAGTCGAAATCGTCGTTCCGCTGGGTGCGTGCGGCCGACGGCTTGCGATAGTCCGAATCGCCGGCCTGCCGGCCCGGATCGACGACTTCCGCGAAAGGCATTGCCTGCTGTGATTTCGGCATGTTGCGCAGCCGTTCGACGATCGCCACTAGGTCGACCTCGTCGCCGGTTTCGGACGGCAAGGCATTCTCGCGTTTGGCGGTGCCTGGGATCAAATCCTCGGAGAGTTTTTCGAACTTCATCCGCATCGTCGTCGCCACGCCTTCTCCGAAGGCGATGGCCTCGCGCTGGCCCATGGAAGACAGGAACGCCAGCGTCGAGGCCGAGGAATCGGCGATCGCCGAGCGGATGATCGCCTGGTCCTGCTCGTTGGCGAGCCGCATGGCAAAGAACGTCGAGCACTGCGACAGGATGGTCGGTTCGAGTTCGCCCGGGCGCTGGGTGACGACGCCCAGATAACAGCCATATTTGCGGCCTTCCTTGGCGATGCGCGACAGCGCGTGCCGCGTCGGCGCGAAACCGAGGCGCGGATCGGCCGGCATGTAGCGATGCGCTTCCTCGCACAGGAAGAGCAGCCGCAAGCGGCCTTCGCTCCACAATGCCAGGTCGAAGGCCAGCCGCGCCAGCACCGAGCAAACGGAATTGACCACCTCGGACGGCATGCCGGCCATTTCGAAGCAGGTTACCGGGCGGCCGTGATGCGGCACGCGGAAAATGTTGCCGATCGTCTCGTGGATGGTGTCCTCGATCAGGCGCGAGTTGAACATGAAACGGTAGCGCGGATCGGATGCCGCCGATTCGATACGTGCCTTCAGTGACCTGAGGGTCGGGCGATCGTTCTTGCTTTCCAGCAATCCCATGCGCTCGTCGACCAGCTTGATGAGGTCGGCAATGCGATAGGGCACCGGCGCGTCGGCGGTCAGCGCGTCGGTGCTGCGCCGTAGGTAGTTGCCGGAGTTCGGATTGCGGTAGAGGTTCTTGGCCGCGGGGATGAGATCGCGCAAGGCGTCGACCTCTTCCGGGACCGTCTCGCGGCCGCGAAACAGCACCTCGGCAAATTCCTCGAGCTTGAACATCCAGAAGGGCAGGTCGAGCGTCGTCGAATCGACCCTGACGCAATGTTCGGGCAACGATGCGGCGAACTCATTGTGTGGATCGAGGATGAGCACGCGCAGATCGGGCCGGGCGGCGATCGACTTGCGCAAGAGCAGCGACACGGCGGTCGATTTGCCAACTCCAGTGGTGCCGACAATGGCGAAATGGCGCGCCAGCGTATCATCGATGGCGATATTGGCGTCGATGGCCTCGTCCTGCGACAGCGTGCCGATGGTGATCGAATGACGACCGGCGAGATCGTAGACGGCCTGCAGGTCGCGGCTGCGGATACGATGGGCAATGGCGCCGATATGCGGGTAGGTTGTGATGCCACGGTCGAAGATCGGCTTCGCGCCGGGTTCGGCACCGTCGCGCACCTCGCCGATCAATTCGATGCTGACCTCGATCGGATTCTGGCCCTCGCTGCTCCAGGCACGATCCGACTTGCCGATTTCATAGACAAGGCCGACGGTTCGTGATGTGCCGAGATTGATCGAGATCATCTTGCCGACGCTCCACAGGCCGGTGACCGTGCCTTCGATGTCGTCGGCATAGGCGCTGATGGTGGCGCGCGCGCCGTCGCATTGCACGACATTGCCCAGAATGCGCTTGTCGTTCTGCTCCGCCCTGCGGCGCTCCAACAAAGTCGGTTCCCCAATGGAGGCTTCGCGTTCAACGAGCATGGACAGGCCGGTCCCCTTTTCCCAAGCGATGAGCCTAGGCGAACGGGGTTAAGGTGGGATGAGGCCGGATGGTTTAGCGGACATTAAGGAGTTTGCGAAAACTGGACGAAACGGTTGTTGCCTCGCAGAAAAATTTCGATATATTGGATTAATGGATGATATAGCGAACGATTTATCCTCGACTATCGGCAGAAGGATACACACCGAAAGGGTGGCTCGCAGCTGGTCCCTGGCTGAATTGGCGGAGCGGTCCGATGTCTCGAAAGCCATGCTGAGCACGATCGAGCGCGGCATGACCAGCCCGACGGCGGCACTCCTCGTGCGCATTGCGGCCGCCTTCGGCATGACGCTGTCCACATTGATCGCAAGGGCGGAATTGCAGGGCGGTGGGCTGCTTCGCGAAGGTGACCAGCCGCTGTGGCGCGATCCGGCTACGGGTTATGTGCGGCGGCATCTTTCGCCGGTCTCCGACATGCCGCTCGAACTGATCCGGGTCCAGTTGCCGGCCGGCGCCAAGGTAAGTTTCCCGGCGGCGTCCTATGCCTTCATCAGGCAACAGATATGGCTGATCTCCGGGCGCCTCGAATTCACCGAGGGCGACATCGTTCACAAGCTCGAAACCGGCGACTGCCTGGCGCTCGGCGCGCCATCAGATTGCGTCTTCCACGCTCCGGGGCCGGACGCCGCCGACTATCTGGTTGCGTTGGCCAGGCGCTGAGGTGAAGGCACGCCGTCCGAAACGCTCCGACAATGGTGGGCCGCCGCTCGACGACTATGACGGTCCGCCCTGGGGCAAGGGCGATCCCTATGTCTTTCTTGCCTGGCGGACCGCCCATGCCCAGGCATGGAAAGCGCCGAGCCGCGAGATCATGCTGATGCGGCTGGACAAGGCCGAGCGGCTGGGCCTGACCTATGAGGAATACACGCTCGAACTGCTGGAACGCGGGCGACATCTGCAAGAGGAAGACGCCGATCGCATCGCGGAAATCCGCCGGGCCAGGAAGCGGAAGCGGACCAGTCATTTCGACTGACGGGCGGCGAAGGAGAAACCACATGAGTTCGATCGAAATCAGGCCACTCAGCAATACTGACGGAACGCAAAAAATGCTGGCGGATCTGCTGATCGGGACAGTCGCTGCCGGCGGCTCGGTCAGCTTCATGCATCCGCTAGCGCCGGAGATGGCCGCGGCCTTCTGGAGCAAGTCGCTTCAGGCGGCCGCCAAAGGCGAAAGGGCGGTGCTTGGGGCTTGGAACGGCGAGGCTCTGGTCGGTACAGTCACCTTGCTGCTCGACTGCCCTCCCAACCAGCCGCACCGGGCCGAGATCGCCAAGCTGATGACCCGCCTCGATTGCCGCGGCAAGGGCATAGCAACCCGCCTTATGGAGGCGGCGGAAGTCGTTGCCGTGGAGAAAGGCCGCACGCTGTTGGTCCTCGACACGGCAAAAGAGGAGGGGGCTTCCGGCCTCTATGAAAAGCTCGGCTTCACGCTGGCCGGCGAAATACCGGATTATGCGCTGAAGCCGCATGGCGGGCTCACAGCCACCCTCATCTACTGGAAACGCATTGGTTCAGCCTGATCCGGCCCGTGCACATTCGCCGTTGACAGCGGCGTCAAACCAATTCTATTGTCCGCCACCATGAAAAAGGCACTCATTCTCGTAGGTAAGCGCGTGGGCGAGGCGGTGTAACCGCCGGGCGATGACCTCCCATGCGCAAGACACAGGCTCCCTCGGGGGCCTTTTTTATTGCCCGAAACACGACTAAACGACGAGCAATCGCCTGATGGCGAACAGTACGGGACCAGACCGATGAGCAGTGGACAGAATGAGCGGCGCGACATGCCAAGAACTGAAATGCCAAGAACTGAAATGACTGGCGCCGAAATGGTGGTGCAGGCGCTGAAGGACAATGGCGTCAAGCATGTTTTCGGCTATCCGGGCGGCGCGGTTCTGCCAATCTACGATGAAATCTTCCAGCAGGACGAGGTCGAGCACATCCTCGTCCGCCACGAGCAGGGCGCGGGCCATGCGGCGGAAGGCTATGCGCGCTCGACCGGCAAGGCCGGCGTGATGCTGGTGACCTCAGGGCCGGGCGCCACCAACGCGGTGACGCCATTGCAGGACGCGCTGATGGACTCGATCCCGCTGGTCTGCCTGACAGGCCAGGTGCCGACTTCGCTGATCGGCTCGGATGCGTTCCAGGAGTGCGACACGGTCGGCATCACGCGACCCTGCACCAAGCACAACTGGCTGGTGAAGGACGTCAACGAGCTCGCGGCAACGATCCACGAGGCCTTCCATGTGGCAACGACAGGGCGCCCCGGTCCGGTCGTCGTCGACATTCCGAAGGACGTTCAGTTCGCCAAGGGTATCTATGTCCCGCCGCAGACGGCGCCGCGCACCAGCTACCAGCCGAAGGTCCAGGGCGACCTGGAAAAGATCAAGGCGGCGGTCGAGCTGATGGCCGGCGCCAGGAAGCCGATCATCTATTCGGGCGGCGGCGTCATCAATTCCGGCCCGGAGGCGAGCCATCTGCTGCGCGAGCTGGTCGACCTGACCGGCTTTCCCATCACCTCGACGCTGATGGGCCTCGGCGCCTATCCGGCGTCGGGCAAGACCTGGATGGGCATGCTCGGCATGCACGGCACGTATGAGGCGAACATGGCGATGCACGATTGCGACGTCATGCTCTGCATCGGCGCGCGCTTCGACGACCGCATCACCGGGCGGCTGACGGCGTTTTCGCCGAATTCGAAGAAGATCCACATCGACATCGACCCGTCGTCGATCAACAAGAACGTCCACACCGACGTGCCGATCATCGGCGATGTCGGGCGTGTGCTGGAGGATCTGGTGCGGCTGTGGCGGGCAACCGCCAAGGCCGACAAGAAAGCGCTTCACCCGTGGTGGGAGCAGATTGCCAAATGGCGCGCCCGCGATTCGCTCGCCTACAAGATGAACCACGAGGTGATCATGCCGCAATATGCCGTCCAGCGGCTCTATGCGCTGACCAAGGACCTCGACACCTACATCACCACCGAGGTCGGCCAGCATCAGATGTGGGCGGCGCAGCACTATCATTTCGAGAAGCCGAACCGCTGGATGACCTCTGGCGGACTGGGCACGATGGGCTACGGCCTGCCGGCCGCGCTCGGCGT
This sequence comes from Mesorhizobium sp. M0410, assembly GCF_040321435.1. Taxonomy (NCBI): domain Bacteria; kingdom Pseudomonadati; phylum Pseudomonadota; class Alphaproteobacteria; order Hyphomicrobiales; family Phyllobacteriaceae; genus Mesorhizobium; species Mesorhizobium sp. M0410. The sequence continues at coordinate 21,509 of NZ_JAMYRN010000024.1, read as the reverse complement.
GCAGATCGCGCACCCGGATGCGCTGGTCATCGATATCGCCGGCGACGCTTCGGTGCAGATGACGATGCAGGAGATGAGCGCCGCGGTGCAGCACGAGGCGCCGATCAAGATCTTCATCCTCAACAACCAATATATGGGCATGGTGCGGCAATGGCAGCAGCTGCTGCACGGCAACCGGCTGTCGCACTCCTACACCGAGGCGATGCCGGATTTCGTCAAGCTCGCCGAAGCCTATGGCGGCCACGGCATTCGCTGCGACAAGCCGGACGAGCTCGACGACGCCATCAAGGAGATGATAGCGGTCAAGAAGCCCGTCCTGTTCGACTGCCGCGTGGCGACGCTCGCCAACTGCTTCCCGATGATCCCGTCCGGCAAGGCGCATAACGAGATGCTGTTGCCTGACGAGGCGACCGACGAAGCTGTGGCCAACGCGATCGACGCCAAGGGCAGGGAACTGGTGTAGCCTGGTTCGAGGAAGCTGTGCGGAAACAGCAGATTAGCGCAAAAGTTTTAAATCGAGATTCATGTCATGAACGCACAGTTGCAACCGACCGGCTCGGCCTATTTCATCGCCAAGGAGACGGAAAAACCAGAGAACCACACGCTTTCGGTCCTGGTCGACAATGAGCCGGGCGTGCTTGCCCGGGTCATCGGCCTGTTTTCCGGGCGTGGCTACAACATCGAGAGCCTGACGGTCTCGGAAACCGAGCACGAAAAGCATCTGTCGCGCATCACCATCGTGACGCGCGGCACCCCGCATGTGCTGGAGCAGATCAAGCACCAGCTCGAGCGCATCGTGCCGGTGCACCGCGTCGTCGATCTCACCGTGCGGTCGCAGGAATTTGGACAGGAGCGGCCACTGGAGCGGGAGCTCGCGCTGGTCAAGGTCGCCGGCACCGGCGAAGCCCGCGTCGAGGCGCTCCGGCTTGCCGATGCATTCCGCGCCAGCGTCATCGATGCCAACACCGAGCATTTCATCTTCGAGATCACCGGCAAGGGCTCCAAGCTCGATCAGTTCATCGCCATCATGAAACCGCTCGGCTTAGTCGAGATCTGCCGTACCGGGGTGGCGGCGATGAACCGCGGCCCGCAAGGGATGTAGTCATCCAGCTTGGCTCTATCTCGTCGCTTTGCCACCGATCGCATTGATTTAGGGAAACGGCATGACCTTCGATGCATTTTTCGCCTTGCTGGTTTATGCCTTCGTGACCTCGGTCACGCCGGGTCCGAACAATTTCATGCTTCTGGCCTCGGGTGTGAATTTCGGCTTGGTCAAGACCGTGCCACACATGCTCGGCATCGGCTTCGGCTTCCTCGTGCTGTTGCTTGCCGTAGGCTTCGGGCTTGGCGCCGTGTTGACGGCCTTTCCGGTGCTGCATACCGGGTTGAAGATCGCCGGCGGCCTTTGCCTGCTTTATCTCGCCTGGAAGATCGCCATGTCGCGCTCGCTCGGCGGCGAAGGCGAGGCGAAGGGCCAGCCGATGCGCTTCATCGAGGCTGCGGCTTTCCAGTGGGTCAATCCCAAGGCCTGGGTGATGGCGATTACGGCCATGGCCGTCTATACGAACCCGGAACGCCCGTTTGTGTCCGTGGTGCTGATCGCGGCTGCGTTCGCCGTCGTCATGCTGCCGAGCATTTCGACCTGGGCCGGTTTCGGCATGGCGCTGCGCGGTTTTCTGGCAGATGCGGTGCGGCTCAAATGGTTCAACATCGCCATGGGCATGATGCTGGCGGCGACGCTGTGGCCGATGCTGCGTTAGCTGCCGTTTTATTGTGCACTGCACATTAAATCTTCGTAATGACGGGTTTTGGCCCTTTTTCGCCTTCGGCATCCTCTATTATCTGGCAAAAGCGCGGCAATCGGCTGCGAGTTGAGCTAGACTACGGCCACCGGATAGCGGCGTGTCGGATCGAGAGGCCTTTTGTCGATGCGCGGAACGATCGTATTTGCGGTGATCGCTGCAGCCTGCGTTGCCGCGGCGTGGCTCTATCTTTCGCCCAGCGCAATGAGCGATCTTCAGCATCTGCTGTCGGCGAAGCAGACGGCGGCGGCGGACAAACCCGCTGCAGCGGCAAGTGCCGCGCATTCGACTTCGGTGGTTGCCGCCACCGCCTCGACGGCCGATTTTCCGGTCCGGCGCTATGCCATCGGCTTCGTGTCCTCTCCTGCCGTAGTCAGCATCAACGCACGGGTCTCGAGCCAGATCGTCGCAATCGCGGTCAAGGACGGACAGATGGTGAAGGCAGGCGACCTTCTGTTCTCGCTGGACGATCGCTCGTTGAAGGCGCAATTGGCACGTGATCAGGCGACGCTCGCAAAAGATCAGGCGCTGCTTGCCAGCGCCACGGCCGATCTTCAGCGGGCCAAAAATCTTGTCGCCAGGCAGGCCGGCACACAGCAGACCTACGATCAGGCTGTCGCGGCGCAGAAATCCGCAGCGGCCACCGTCGACGCCGACAAGGCAACGATCGATGCGGACCAAATCCAGCTTGGCTTCGCCACGATCAGGGCGCCGATCTCCGGCAGGCTTGGCGCGGTCAGCGTCGCCGTCGGTGATCTCGTCACCACCAGCAACGGCAGCAGCACGTCGACCCCGCTGGTGACGATCACGCAGGTCGACCCGTTGCAGGTGAATTTCAATCTCCCCGAAAGCGATCTTGCGTTACTGCACAAAGCGCTGGCCGCGCCGCAGCAAGGCGCGGTGACGCTGACCAAGGATGGCGACCCGAAGCCGATCGGCAGGGGAACGCTGGATTTCGTCGATTCCTCCGTCGATACCGCGTCCGGCACGATCGCAACGCGGGCCAGCGTGCCCAACGCCGATCTTTCGCTGTGGCCGGGCCAATATGTCAATGTCGTGCTCGATGCCGGCATCATGCCGCAAATGACGTCGGTTCCGACGGTCGCCGTCCAGCCCAGCCAGAAGGGACCGTTCGTCTATGTGATCAAGCCGGACAACACCGTTGAAATGCGGCCGGTGCAGGTCACGCTGACAGAAGGCGCCAACACCGCGATCAGCCAAGGATTGAAAAGCGGCGAGCGTGTCGTCGTCGAAGGCCAGACCAAGCTGAAGAACGGTGCGGCGGTGCGCGAAGGCAAGGCTTCGACCGGCACCGGCGACCAGGCGGCTCCGAAGGTCGCCGAGGCTGACCGGACGGGCGGAACACAGCCATGATTTCCGAATTCTGCATCCGCAGGCCCGTCGCAACGCTGCTCATGTCGTTCGCTCTGGTTCTGGGCGGGCTATTTGCTTACAAATTCCTGCCGGTGGCGGCACTGCCAAGCGCGGAATTTCCGGTGGTCAACGTCTCGGCCTCGCTGCCCGGGGCCTCGCCGGAAACCATGGCGACCTCGGTGGCAACGCCGCTGATCAAGCAGTTTGCCACCATCGCCGGCATCGATTCGATTTCGACGACCAACTCGCTCGGTTCGACCTCGATCGCCATTCAGTTCGTGCTCAACCGCGACATAGACGACGCCGCCGCCGACGTGCAGGCGGCGATCGCACGCACGCAACGACAATTGCCGCCGGAGATGACCAGCCCGCCGAGCTATCGCAAGGTCAATCCAGCCGACGCGCCGATCCTGCTGATGTCGCTGGTCAGCGACACCATTCCGCTGACCGATCTCGATGCCTTTGCCGAGAATGTGATTTCGCCATCGCTGTCGACAATCGATGGCGTTGCGCAGGTTTCGATCTACGGCCAGCAAAAATATGCCGTACGCGTCCAGATCGATCCGACGGCGCTCGCCGCGCGCGGCATCTCGATCGACCAGCTGCAGACGGCCATTGCCTCGGCCAACAGCAACACGCCGCTCGGCGTGCTCAAGAACAACAAACAGCAACTGACGATCACCGCGAACACGCAGCTGACCAACGCGGCGGGATTCTCCAACATCATCATCGCAACCAAGAACGGACATCCGGTGCGGCTCGGCGAGGTGACCCGCGTCATCGATTCGGTCGAGACCACAACGACGGCAAGCTGGTACGACGGCACCCGCGCCATCATCATGGCGGTGCAGCGTCAGCCGGATGCCAATACCGTCGACGTCGTCGACCGCGTCAAGGCGATGCTGCCTTCCTTCGAGGGTCAGATGCCGGCGGCGGCGAGCATCCAGTTGCTCAACGACCGCTCGACGTCGATCCGCGAGGCGGTGGACGACGTGCAGTTCACGCTGCTGCTCACCATCGCGCTGGTAGTGATGGTGATCTTCCTGTTCCTGCGCCGGGTGACGGCGACGGTGATCCCCGCCGTGGCGGTGCCGATCTCGCTCATCGCCACGCTGGGCGTGATGTACCTGTTCGGCTTTTCCATCGACAACGTCTCATTGATGGGGCTGACGCTGGCGGTCGGCCTTGTCGTCGACGATGCCATCGTCATGCTGGAAAATATTTTCCGCCATATGGAGGAGGACGGGCTCTCGGCCCTCGAGGCGTCGCTCAAGGGCGCGCGCGAGATCGGCTTCACCATCATCTCGATCTCGATCTCGCTGGTCGCCGTGTTCATTCCAGTGCTTTTGATGGGCGGCGTGATCGGGCGCATCTTCAACGAATTCGCGGTGGTGGTGACGGTCGCCATCCTGGCGTCGATGTTCGTCTCGCTGACGCTGACGCCGATGCTGTGCTCGCGGCTGCTGTCATTATCGAAAGCCGAGCAGAAAGCAGCGCATGGCGGGGACCACAGACAAAACGTCTTCATACGGGGCTATGACAGGCTGCTGACATTCTGCCTGCGCCACAATTTCCTTGTCTTCCTTGTCTTCCTCGTGACCGCCGGGCTGTCGGTGTGGCTGATCCAGATCTCGCCGAAGGGCTTTTTCCCGCAGGAGGATATCGGCCAGGTCTCAGTAACGACCATTGCGCGCCAGGATATTTCGTTTGACGCCATGGTGAAGCTGCAGGGGCAAGTGGCGGATGTCTTCACCCATTCGCCCTACGTCGCGCATGTCGGCTGGTCGGCGGGCAGTGGAAGCAATGCGCTCAACCAGGGCCAGCTGTTTGTGCAGCTGAAAGACAAGGACCAGCGACCGAACATCGACAAGGTGCTTTCGGATCTGCGGCGCCAACTTGCCAACGTGCCCGGCATCGAAACCTACATGCAGCCGGTGCAGAACCTGCGGCTCGGCGCGCGTTCTTCGGCGAGTGCCTACCAGCTTGCCGTGCAGGGCCTCGATACCCGCCTGACGAACGTCTGGGCGCAGAAGCTGACGGACGCGATGGCTGCCGATCATGCTGCCTTCACCGACGTCACCAATGACCTGCAGAACAACGCACTGCAGGCGACGCTGGTGATCGACCGCGACAAGGCGGCGACGCTCGGCGTCGATACCGACACGCTGCGTTCCAGCCTTTATGGCGGTTTCGGCACCCAGCAGGTGTCGACCATCTTCGGCTCGGCCGACAGCTATGACGTGATCATGGAACTCGACCCGAAGATCGAGTGGTCGCCCGAGCGGATGCTGGCCATCAAGGTGAGAACGGCGAGCGGCAGCCTGGTGCCGCTCGGCGCGTTCGCCCGCGTCGATCGGACCGCCGGTGCGCTGACCGTCAACCAGCTCGGCCAGCTTCCGGCTGTGACCATCTCCTACAATCTGCCGCAGGGCGTAGCCCTCGGCGACAGCGTGAGCCACATCAATGCGCTGAAGGAAAAGATCGGCATGCCGCCGACGATCTCGACCACTTTCTCGGGCACGGCGAAGACCTTCCAGGATTCGCTTTCCAACCAGGGACTGCTGATCGGTGGCGCGATCCTCACCATCTATATCGTTCTCGGCATGCTCTATGAGAGCTTCATCCATCCGCTTACCATCCTGACCGGGCTTCCGTCGGCGGTGCTTGGCGCGCTGGTGGCACTGCGGCTGGCGGGGATGGACCTGTCGGTGATCGCGGTGATCGGCATCCTGATGCTGATCGGCATCGTCAAGAAGAACGGCATCATGATGATCGACGTGGCGCTCGAGCTTAGGCGCGAGGGGTTGTCGCCTGTCGAATCCATCCACAAGGCCTGCCTGATGCGCTTCCGACCGATCATGATGACCACGCTTGCCGCGCTGATGGGTACCATCCCGATCGCGCTCGGCACCGGCGCCAGTGCGGAACTGCGCCAGCCTCTCGGCGTGGCGGTGGTCGGCGGTCTCGTCGCCTCGCAGGCACTGACGCTGTTCGTCACGCCCGTCATCTACGTCTACATGGAGCATTTTTCCGGCTGGCTGGTCAGGCTGTGGGCGCGGCGCCGGGGCGAGCCGAGGCCGGTCGAAGCGGTCGACCAGCCGTCACTGTTCGACGAGGAGGAAGAACCAGTGCCGCAAAAGGCGGCAGCCGAATAGCGCTGGCCCAAGCCGTGGTGCTTGCGGCCGGGGGTCCGCGATCGTAATTTGACGCCATGCCGCATAATCACCACCATGACAACGAGCTTGATCCTTTTGCGGCGCGCGTGCGCGCGCTGGAGACGATTCTCACCCGCAAAGGCCTGATCGATCCGGCGGCGATCGATGTCATTGTCGACACCTACGAGACCAAGATCGGGCCGCGCAACGGCGCAAAGGTGGTGGCGAAAGCCTGGGTTGATCCCGCGTTTGCCGCATGGCTGAAGTGTGACGCGACGGCAGCAATCGAATCGCTCGGCTACACCGGCCGGCAAGGCGAGCACATGCAGGCGGTCTTCAACACGGCCGACACGCACAACCTCGTCGTCTGCACGCTATGCTCCTGCTATCCGTGGTCGGTGCTCGGCCTGCCGCCGGTCTGGTACAAGGCGCCGCCCTACCGTTCGCGCGCAGTGATCGATCCGCGCGGCGTGCTCGAGGAATTCGGGCTGATCTTGCCGGCGACGACAACAATCCGGGTGTGGGATTCGACCGCCGAGCTTCGCTATCTGGTGGTGCCTATGCAGCCAAGGGGCACCGAGGGCTGGGATGAGGCACGGCTCGCCGATCTTGTGACGCGCAATGCCATGATCGGCACCGCGTTGGCGCGGGAGCCGGCATGAACGGGCCGCAGGATCTCGGCGGCCAGATGGGTTTCGGGCCGGTCGCGCCAGAACCGGACGAACCCTATTTCCATACCGATTGGGAAAGGCGGGCGCTGGGCGTGACGTTGTGCGCCGGCGCCATGGGCGCTTGGAACATCGACGAGAGCCGGCACGCGCGGGAATCGCTGCATCCAGCGGATTATTATGCCTCCAGCTACTACCAGATATGGATCAAGGCGCTGGAGGTGCTGCTCAAACGCCATGGTTTCGTCGGCGACCGCGACCTGGCCACGGGCGACGCAGTCGACCCTGCAGCGACACCCAAACGGGTGCTGAAGGCTAAAGATGTTCCGGCGGTGCTGGCCAAGGGCGGGCCTTGCGACCGGCCGGTCGCTACGCCGGCGCGGTTCAAGGCGGGCGACACTGTGCGTACGAAGAATTTCCATCCGACGGGCCACACCAGGCTCCCGCGCTATGCACGCGGCAAGCAAGGTGTCGTCGAGGCTGTGCGCGGCGGCTTTGTTTTTCCCGACACAAACGCGCACGGCCAGGGTGAAAACCCGCAATGGGTCTATACGGTGGCCTTCACCGGCAGCGAAATCTGGGGCGAGGGCGCCGACCCGACACTTGTCGTTTCGATCGATGCGTGGGAGAACTACCTTGAGTCGGCGTGAGACGAGCTCAATCGCCGCTATGTCGCCAGCCGGTGTCGAGGCGCCTGTGTTTGCCGAGCCGTGGCAAGCAGAGGCCTTTGCCATGACGGTAGCACTGCACGATAACGGGTTGTTTTCGTGGAGCGAATGGGCGGATGCTTTGTCGGCAGAGGTGAAGCGGCCGGGCGCCGCGCGCGACGGTCGCGATTACTACGAGCACTGGCTGGCGGCGCTGGAAAAGCTGCTGTCGGCCAAAGGCATTGCCGGCAAGAAAGACGTGGACACCATTGCCGCTGCCTGGGAACGCGCCGCGCACGCAACGCCGCATGGCAAGCCGATCCTGCTGGAGAACGATCCACGGCGGGTTCGGTAAGCTGCGGTCGCCTGGTTTGTTCTCTTTACGTTCCTGTTCGTCACTGATAATCCTGTCGCAGCGGCGCAGTTGCCGGCGGTGAAATTTGATGGTGATGGCACTCGCCTTGTCTTTCCCTCGCGAATCCGGTCTGTCGCGCTGATGGAATTCTCTCCTCAACAGGACGAGGCGCTGAAGGCAGTGGCCGGCTGGCTGAAAGCCGGCAAGCCGCAGCTGTTCCGGCTGTTCGGCTATGCCGGCACCGGCAAGACGACGCTGGCGCGCTATTTCGCCGAGCATGTCGACGGCCAGGTGCAGTTCGCCGCGTTTACCGGCAAGGCGGCGCAGGTGCTGCGTTCCAAGGGCGCGGTCAATGCCCGTACCATCCATTCGCTGATCTACCGGCCGAAAGGCGAGGAATCGGTAGCGGACGAGGTGACCGGCAAAACCTCGATGTCGCCGACCTTTTCGCTTAACCGGCAAAGCCCGATCTCGCGGGCCAAGCTCGTCGTCATCGACGAATGCTCGATGGTCGACGAGCAGCTTGGCCGTGACCTGATGAGCTTCGGCACGCCGATCCTGGTGCTTGGCGATCCCGGCCAGTTGCCGCCGATCTCCGGCGGCGGCTTCTTCACCGACCACGAGCCGGACATTCTGCTCACCGAAATCCACCGCCAGGCGCGCGACAACCCGATCATCAGGCTGGCGCTCGACGTGCGCGAGGGCCGCGAGTTCATGCGCGGCGACTATGGCGCGGCGCAAGTGATCGGCAAGGAAGACGTCACCCAGGAACTGGTGCTGAAGGCGGACCAGGTGCTGGTCGGTACCAACCGCACGCGCCGCCGCTATAACCAGCGGCTGCGCGAGCTGAAGGGGTTCAACGCCGATTATCCGCAAGCCGGCGACAAGCTGGTCTGCCTTCGCAACGATCCGGCCAAGGGACTGCTCAACGGCTCGCTGTGGAAGGTGATGACCTCGTCGCGCGAGACGGTCAAGCCCGGCATCAATCTGCTGGTTTCGCCGGAGGAAGACGACCCGGATCGCGGCGTCGCCAAGATCAAGCTGCTCAAGGCGGCGTTCGAAGATCCGGACGCCGACATTCCCTGGCAGCAGAAGAAGCGTTTCGACGATTTCGACTATGGCTACGCGCTGACCGTGCACAAGGCGCAGGGGTCGCAGTGGAACGAGATCGTGCTTTTCGACGAAAGCTGGGCGTTCAAGGAAACCCGGCAGCGTTGGCTCTACACCGCCATCACGCGCGCGGCCGAACGGCTGACGATCGTCCGATAGGCCGCATCAGCGCTGGGCGATCGGGTTGGCGCCAAGCCATTCCCAAGCGGCGGCCTCGTCCTTGGCCTCGAAATGCCGGAGTTCGATAGGCACAGAGGCAGGCAGAAAGGCTCTTGCCTCGGCTATCCAGTTCGGCTCACCGACCGCGGCGCAGCGGCCGATATGCTCCACTGCATGAGCTATGCCCTGTTCGATCGTCTCGTCCGATACGTCGGTCCAGTCGACACCCTCATGATCGATCAGGCGCACCAGCACGTCGATTTTCGAGTGCAGCGCGTAGGCCGCTTCCAGCAATCCAAACAGGTTTTCGGCGCCGGCCGCTGCGACATGGCCGACGACATCGATGGCGAGGAGGTCTTCGCGATCGGTATCGATGCGGCGGATCGCGGGCACGGCATCGAGAAAATTCAACAGGCAACTCCTTGCGCTCGATTTTCTTAGTTCACCTTGGAACACCTGAAACCCTCTGTCTGTTCCCCTTAAAGGCGGTATAGATGCGCGCCGAGATCAGCCTGGAACCGTGCAAATGCCTGCAAAGCTTTCCGTCAACCTCAACGCCATCGCCATGCTGCGCAACCGGCGGGACCTGCCGTGGCCAAGCGTGACCGGGCTTGGACGCATTGCCCTTGCCGCCGGCGCGCATGGGCTGACGGTGCACCCGCGACCCGACGAGCGGCACACCAGGCATTCCGATCTGCCGCAGATCAGGGCGCTGATCGACGACGAGTTCCCGAATGCGGAATTCAACATCGAGGGCTATCCGACCGCGGAGTTCCTGGCGCTTGTGGAAAAGCATCAGCCCGAGCAGGTGACGCTGGTGCCCGACGACCCGGCGCAAGCGACTTCCGATCATGGCTGGAACTTCGCCGCCGAGGCTGCGTTCCTGACACCGGTTGTCAAGCGCCTGAAGAAGGGAGGCTTTCGCGTGTCGCTGTTTTCCGATCCTGACCCCGATGGCGTGAAAGCTGCTCGCGACACCGGCGCCGACCGGATCGAACTCTATACGGGTCCATACGGCAGCTATCATTCCGATTCGGCAAAAGCGGCGAAGGAATTGGAGAAATTGGGAAAGACGGCGGATGCCGCGCTGGCCGCAGGGCTCCAGGTCAATGCCGGGCACGACCTTGTGGTGAGCAATTTGCCGGCACTGGCCAGGCGCATCCCGGCATTGGCCGAAGTGTCGATCGGGCATGGGTTGACAGCCGATGCGTTGGGGTATGGCATGGCTGGAACGGTCAGGCGGTTTCTGAAGGCTTGTGGCTGGTAGAGAGAGGCGAGCCGATAGCCCTGCGTTCCCGGCACGGCAGCGCGCCCTTTCCATCCCCGCAGCATAGAGCACCGAACGTCTATGGGAGTGTCGTCCATGGCCCTTGCCAACGCTGGTAGCGAGGCAGAACCCATCGAGCAATCCAGCCACTCCACCGTCGAGCAGCACAGCACCAAGGTGCTGATGCTGGGCGCGTTGGGCGTGGTTTACGGCGATATCGGCACCAGCCCAATTTACGCATTTCGGGAAGCACTGCACGCGTCGTCGGGACCAGTAGCGCGCAACGACGTCCTCGGTGTGCTGTCGCTTATCGTCTGGGCGCTGACGATCATCGTCACGATAAAATACGTCGCTTTCGTCCTCAGAGCCGACAACAAGGGCGAGGGCGGCACGCTGTCGCTGATGTCGCTTGCGCGTAGTGCTTATCCAAAGGGAGCCCCGTTCATTCTGGGGATCGGACTTTGCGGCGCGGCGCTTTTTTTCGGCGACGCGATAATAACGCCCGCCATCTCCGTGCTTTCGGCTGTCGAGGGCCTGGAAGTGATGGCTCCGACGCTCGAAACCTTTGTCGTTCCGATCACTCTTGTCATCCTGGCAATGCTCTTTGCCGTGCAACGGTTCGGCACCGGCAGGGTGGCGGCCGTGTTCGGGCCGGTGACGGCAGCGTGGTTCCTGGCAATCGGCGCCGCCGGGGTCTACCATCTGCTTGACGATCCGTCGGTCCTGCTGGCGGTCAATCCCTATTACGCGGTCGCTTATCTAGCCAATACGCCCACCGGCGCTTTCGTCACGGTCGGGGCGGTGTTCCTGGCGGTCACCGGGGCCGAAGCCCTCTATGTCGATCTCGGCCATTTCGGGCGCAGGCCGATCGTGCTGGCATGGTTTGCTGTCGTGTTTCCTTGTTTGCTCCTCAACTATTTCGGACAAGGCGCGTTCGTTCTTGCCAACGGCGGCAAACCCACCAATCCATTCTTCCAGATGCTGCCGGATTGGGCGCTAATGCCCATGGTTGGGCTGGCCACGGCAGCGACGGTGATCGCCAGTCAGGCGGTGATCTCCGGCGCTTTCTCACTGACGCGTCAGGCGGTGCAGCTCAATCTGCTGCCACGTATCGAGGTGCAGCATACTTCCGAGATGCAGTCCGGCCAGATCTACATGCCGCGGGTCAATCTGGTGGTCGCGCTGGGCGTGATGTTGCTGGTGGTCGGCTTTGGCAGTTCGAGTTCGCTAGCTTCCGCCTATGGCATTTCGGTGACTGGCGAAATGCTTATGACGACCATCCTGCTGTTCGTGGTGATGCGGTTCCGGTGGAAATGGCAGCTTGCACTGGCGGCCGCGCTCACACTGCTGTTCGGCACGATCGATACCGGATTTTTCCTCGCAAACGTCGTCAAGATCCTCGAAGGCGGGTGGGTGTCGATCACGGTTGCCTGCGGCATGGGGCTGATCATGTCCACATGGATCCGCGGCACCCGCTATTTGTTCGACAAGACCCGCCGGAACGAGATCCCGCTCGATTTCCTCGCCGGCAATCTGCTGAAGAAGAAGCCGCATCTGGTGTCGGGCACCGCGGTGTTCCTGACCAGCGATCCGCTGAGCGCGCCGACGGCACTGATGCACAGCCTCAAGCACTACAAGGTGCTGCACGAGCAGAACGTCATCCTTTCGGTGGTGACGGCGCCGCAACCGGTCGTGCCCGACAGCGAGCGGGTGAAGATGGAGACCGTCAACGAGCTGTTCATGCGGGTGACGCTGACCTTCGGCTACATGGAGCAGCCCAACATCCCGCGTGCGCTGGCGATCTGCCGCAAGCAGGGCTGGAAGTTCGACATCATGACGACCTCCTTCTTCCTGTCGCGGCGCTCGCTCAAGGCCTCGCCCAATTCCGGCATGCCGGTCTGGCAGGACAAGCTGTTCATCGGGCTGGCGCGCTCGGCGGCCGATGCAACGGAATATTTCCAGATCCCGACCGGACGCGTCGTCGAGATCGGGACGCAGGTGGCTATTTGAAACGTGTCCGTTGCGACATTCCAGGTAGTCTGCCGATGGGACTGAGTCTGCCAAGTCGTGGAGGACTCGCAATATCGGGACGGAGCCATTACGTGACGGCACTTGATATTGCAGCGCAGCAAGCGTAGAGCACCGCGCGCTTATCGGAGTGTCGTCCATGGCCCTTACCAATGCTGGTAACGAGGCAGAACCTGTCGAACAATCCAGCCATTCTGAGGTCGAGCAGCACAGCACCAAGGTGCTGATGCTGGGCGCGCTCGGCGTGGTTTACGGCGATATCGGCACCAGCCCGATCTATGCATTCCGAGAGGCGTTGCATGCATCAGCCGGTGGCAATGTCGCCAACCGTGGCGACATCCTGGGCGTACTCTCGCTGATCATCTGGTCGCTGACGATCACCGTCACCATCAAATACATCATGTTCGTGCTCCGTGCCGACAATCGAGGCGAAGGCGGGGTGCTGTCGCTGATGGCGCTGGCGCGCAACAGTTTTCCGACGCGCTCGGCGGTGATCCTCGGCATCGGCATCGTCGGCGCGGCGCTTTTTTTCGGCGACGCGGTCATTACGCCGGCGATCTCGGTGCTATCAGCGGTCGAAGGTATGAATGTCGTCACGCCGACATTTCAGCCCTATGTGGTGCCGCTGACACTGGCCATCCTGGCGATCCTGTTTGCGGTACAGCGGTTCGGCACCGGCGGCGTAGGATTGGTGTTCGGGCCAGTCACGGCGCTATGGTTCCTGGCCATCGGCCTTTCCGGCATTAACCACATCATCGCCGATCCGGAAATCCTGCTGGCGATCAGCCCGCATTACATCGTGTCGTTCCTGGTCAACTCGCCCGACGTGGCCTTCGTCACGGTTGGTGCGGTCTTCCTCGCCGTCACCGGCGCCGAGGCGCTCTATGCCGATCTCGGCCATTTCGGCCGCAAGCCGATCGTGCTCGCCTGGCTGGCAATCGTGTTCCCTTGTCTATTGCTCAACTATGTCGGGCAAGGCGCCTTCGTGCTGGCAAATGGCGGCGTTGTCGGCCATCCCTTCTTTGAGATGAACCAGGGCTGGACGCTTATTCCGATGGTCGTGCTGGCGACGGCGGCGACCGTCATCGCCAGCCAGGCGGTGATCTCCGGCGCTTTCTCGCTGACCAGGCAGGCGGTGCAGCTCAACATGCTGCCGCGTTTCGTCATCCAGCACACGTCGGAAAAACAGTCGGGCCAGATCTATCTGCCGCGCATCAACCTGATGCTGGCGCTGGTCGTGATGTTGCTGGTGGTCGGCTTCGGCGAATCCAGCCGCCTGGCCTCGGCCTACGGTATTTCGGTGACCGGCAACATGCTGGTGACGAATGTGCTGCTTTTTGTTGTGATGACGCGCATCTGGAAATGGCCGCTTGGCGTCGCGATCGCCTTGATGGCCGTGTTCGCCTTCGTCGATACCGGCTTCTTTGCCGCCAACATAGTCAAGGTGTTTGAAGGTGGCTGGGCATCGCTTGCCATCGCCGCAGTTATCGTGATGACTATGTGGACATGGATCCGCGGTAGCCGCTATTTGTTCGACAAGACCCGCCGGAACGAGATCCCGCTCGATTTCCTCGCCGGCAATCTGCTGAAGAAGAAGCCGCATCTGGTGTCGGGCACCGCGGTGTTCCTGACCAGCGATCCGCTGAGCGCGCCGACGGCACTGATGCACAGCCTCAAGCACTACAAGGTGCTGCATGAGCAGAACGTCATCCTTTCGGTTGTGACGGCGCCGCAGCCGGTCGTGCCCGACAGCGAGCGGGTGAAGATGGAGACCGTCAACGAGCTGTTCATGCGGGTGACGCTGACCTTCGGCTACATGGAGCAGCCCAACATCCCGCGTGCGCTGGCGATCTGCCGCAAGCAGGGCTGGAAGTTCGACATCATGACGACCTCCTTCTTCCTGTCGCGGCGCTCGCTCAAGGCCTCGCCCAATTCCGGCATGCCGGTCTGGCAGGACAAGCTGTTCATCGGGCTGGCGCGCTCGGCGGCCGATGCAACGGAATATTTCCAGATCCCGACCGGACGCGTCGTCGAGATCGGGACGCAGGTGGCTATCTGAACAAATGGTCGTGCCCTTCGAAGGGCACGACCATTTGTCAGGCTTAGCTCACCAGAGCCGCCTTGTTTGCTTCAAGAAATTGCTTCAGCGGCCGCGGTCTCCTGCCAGACAGCGTCTCGATCGCGTCCGTCACCATGCTGATGCGGCCGGAGCGGGTATTGGTGTCGAAGGAAACGATGACCGGGGCGAAACCTTCGGGGACGCCGGCTGCCTTCAATCCCCCGGTCAGCGCTTCGTCCGAAAGCTGGACGACCTCGATTGGCTTGCCGGTAACTTCGGTGACGAGGGCCGCGATTTCAGCGACCGTATAGGCCTGCGGACCGGTCAGCGTGTATGTCGTGCTTTCGGTTGCCCCCGATGCGAGACCGGCGGCGATTGCCGCGGCCATATCGTCGCGCGCGCCATGGGCAATACGGCCGTCTCCGGCGGATGTGTACCACTGCCCCGAGGCGATGGCGTGCGGCAGCGCCATGAACAGGTTCTCCTGGTACCAGCCGTTGCGGAAGATGGTGTAGGGAATGCCGCTCGCCTTGATCGCCTGCTCGGTGCCGTGGTGATCGGGCGCAAACAGCACCGGCGATCCTGGCTCCGGATTGGGCATCGATGTGTAGAGCAGATGCGAAACGCCGGCGCTTTTTGCGGCGGCGACCGCGGTCTCATGTTGCTTCAGGCGCTTGCCCGGAAGGGCAAGCTCGTTTGTCGAAATGATCAGAACTCTGTCGGCGCCGGTAAATGCACTGGCCAACGATGCGGTGTCGTCGAAGTCGGCCGCCCTGATAGTGACGCCGCGCGCTGCCAGATCGGCCAGATTTTCGGGATTGCGGGTGGCGGCGATGATGCGCTGAGGGGAGATCTTGAGCGTGTCAAGCAGATGATTGATGACGCCGCGGCCAAGCTGGCCGGAGGCGCCGGTGACAAGAAGGGTGTCGGTCATGAAGGGTCCTGACGTTGCGCCGGAGCGGCGGGTGCATATGTTAGTCTCAAAAAGAGACCAGCACTAAAATAGGAATTGACCCATCCTCGTAAAGAAGGCAGTTTTGCGGGAGGTAGGCACACCCAAGGGAACCAGCCATGGACGGCAAGATCGTTAATCTGAGATCGAAGCTCGAGATATACAAAGCAGGCAGCGGGGGCGGAAACCTTGCGGATTGCCCGGTTCGCGACGTGATCCAGGGGATCAGCAACAAATGGAGTTCGCTGCTGATGGAGGCCTTGGCCGAGAAGCCGTACCGCTTCGGCGAGTTGCGGCGCCTCGTGCCCGATATTTCACAGCGCATGCTCACCCAGACGTTGCACGATCTGCAGCGCGACGGCTATGTCCATCGCCAGGTCTTCCCGACCAAGCCGCCGAGCGTCGAATATAGCCTCACCGATCTCGGGCGCTCGATGTTTGGACCCTTGCATCAGCTGATCCAATGGGCCGAGCTCAATCACGGCGCTGTACGCGAGGCGCGGAAGGTTTTCGATGCTGCCGAAGGCTGAGCCTCCAGGCCGAGACGGCGCCTTGATTTAGCGACAGCGCTGAAGGATTGTCCGGCCTGGGTTGGGGCGGGCAGATGGGCAATTCTCTGGACATCGCGATTGCCGGCGCCGGGCCGGCTGGACTTGCCGCCGCGCTCTATCTCGAGCGCGCCGGACATAGGGTCACGATCTTCGAGCGCTTCGACCGGCCAAAACCGGTCGGGTCCGGGCTGATCCTGCAGCCGACCGGGCTGACGGTGCTTGCCGATCTCGGCCTGCTTGAAGACATTCTGGCGCTGGGCTGCCGCATAGACCGCCTGCATGGTGCAGATGCCAAGACCGGCCGCACAGTGCTCGACGTCCGCTACGATGCCCGGCGTGGCGGCCGTTTCGGGCTGGCGGTACATCGCGCGGCTCTGTTCGGCGTGCTTTTCCGCGCCGCCCGGCGCCAAGCGATCCACATTGAGACAGGCATCGAGCTTGAGACGCTGGAAGCCGGCGAACGGGCAACATTGATCTGCCGCAACGGACGACGGATGGGGTCGTTCGACCTGGTAGTGGATGCCAGCGGTTCACGCTCCAAACTGCGGTGGTGCGTGAACAATCCGGGCGAACCGCGATCGCTCGCCTATGGCGCGTTCTGGGCGTCGCTTGGCTGGCGCGGCGAGGGTTTCGACGAGCACGCGCTGCTGCAGCGCTACGACAGCGCAAGCGTGATGATCGGCGTGCTGCCAATCGGCCGGCCCGAGCCGGATGCCCAGAAGATGGCGGCATTCTTCTGGAGCCTCAAGCCGGCGGATGCCGAGTACGTCTGGGCGGCAGGTCTCGAGGCATGGAAGGCGAGATTGGTCGGGCTGTGGCCTGAATGCGCGGCCTTCATCGACCAGATCGACAGTTTCGAGCAGCTTTCGCTGGCGCGCTATGGCCATCACACGATGAAGACGCCAGCCGGACGGCGATTGGCTGTTATCGGCGATGCGGCCCATTCAACGAGCCCGCAGCTCGGCCAGGGCGCGAACATGGCGCTGCTCGATGCAGCCGCGCTCAACTACGCACTCATAGGAACGGACCGTGTCGATACTGCACTGGAGGCCTATGTCCGGACGCGGTGATGGCATGTGCGGGTCTTCCAGGCGCTGTCGCTGGTGCTGACGCCGTTTTATCAGTCGGATTCGATTGTGATGCCGTTCGTCCGCGACAGGCTGGTGGCGACGCTGGCAAAAGTCCCGCCGGCGCCGCAGTTTCTTGCTTCCATGGTTACAGGAACGGTGATCAATCCATTCAAGCCGATAGGGCTTGCGGAAGCGCTATGGCCGGATCGCCTTGGCGGGTGATTTCGGAAAGGTGCGAACCCTTAGCCTGCAAGAATGCATGGAGGCGTTGCGGATAATCGGGAGCGACCGCGCCCTTCACGGATGGGCGTTTGCGCAACGCCTCGCGCCACACCTGGACATGCGGCTTTCCGTCCAGGATGCCGAAATCGTCGATCCGGTCGAAGACGTCGAAATAGCGGAAAATCGGGCCGTAGACCGCGTCGACCAGTGAAAAGCGCTCGCCGTCGAAGCATGGCCCAGCCGCGCCATTCGCCCGTTCCACTTCCAGGCGATCGAACATTGCCGCTAGCGTCGCGCTTTCAGCGAGCAGCGCGGCTTCCGTAGGCGCTGAATAGAAGCGGGCGACGGCATTGAGGATTGCCGAGCCGAACTCGATCCAGCCGCGATGCCGGGCACGGACATAGGGGTCGGTGGGATGCAGTGGATTTGGCTGGGTTTCCTCGAGGAATTCGAGGATGACCGCCGATTCGAAGATCACCGTTTCCTGGCCGTCATGCTGAACGCGAAGCAGCGGCACCTTGCCGAGCGGTGATATCGCCTTGAACCAGGCAGGCTTGTTGGCGAGATCGACCGTGATGCGTTCGAACGGCACGCCCTTTTCGCGAAGTGAAATCGCCGCGCGCTGCACATAGGGACAAAGATGGTGGCTGACGAGGATGAGCTTACCGGTCATCTCACTCTCCCCAGACATAGTTCAAGGCGCCGTCCTCGACGCGGGTGGAGAGGAACATCAGGCGGGAGCCCTTCGGCGCCGGGCCTTCGAGGCGATCACCGTTCGCCATGTCGAACGAGGCGCCGTGCCACTGGCAGATGAGCTTGCCGTCCTTGCAGTCGAGCGGGCCACCGAAATGCAGGCAGACGTTGGCGGCAGCGCGGATACGCTCGCCGCTGCGGTAGACATGGACCTCGCGGCCGAAGAACGGAGCGATCAGGCTGCCTGTTTCCGGAACGTCGGCGATCCTGCAGATTTCATACTTCATCGGAATTTGCCTCTCACGATTGATGCGACTGCATCTATATAGATGCATTTGCATCGATCGTCAAGCTTGATGCAATTGCATCTATCCCCTATGATGCAATCATGACCGGGATTCCTACACCTCCAGCAATCAAAGCCTGGGCCCGCCTGATGCGGGTTTCGCGCCAGTTGTTGGAACGAGCCGAGGACGCGCTGAAGGACAGTGGCCTGCCGCCGCTTGCGTGGTACGACGTCCTGCATGAGCTTGCCGAGGCGGGCGAGGGCGGATTGCGGCCGTTCCAACTCACCGAGCGCACCCTGTTTGCGCAGTATAACATCTCCCGGCTGCTGGCGCGGCTGGAAGCCGACGGGCTGGTCGAGAAGCTTCCCGTTGCCGATGACGGCCGCGGGCAAACCGTCCGTGTCACCGACAAGGGGCGCGAGACGCGTCGCCGCATGTGGGCTGTCTACGGCCGCTCGATCGCGGAGTTGGTCGGCTCCCGGCTTTCCAATGATGAGCTCGATGCGCTGTCAGCTCTGCTTGGGCGCCTGCGAGTTCCGCCCGCCCTGGAGTGACACGCCTTCATGGCGAAGATGCGCCGATTTGCGAGGTCAGGCACTGCCCCAGAGGAATGCCAATGTCGCCAGAACGCCAAGCCCGACGCGGACCATATGCAGATTGCCCCATTTGACGATCAATGTCCGAGCTTCAGCATTGATGGTGTTCGCGTCCATCGCCTCCAGCAACCTATTTGCCGGCATCATCACCAGCAGCGTCCATGGCCAAGGCAGGATAATCAGCACGGCGCCGGCCAGATAAGCGAGATTGCTGGTCAGCCACCACGCGACGAGGCCTAGAATACAGGCGACGACGGCGATCGAGGCCTGCATGGCGGCGCCGCGCTTGTAGGAAGGCTGCCATTCCTGCAGCAATGCTTTGTCCTCGAGGCGAAGCCGCGCCGGCTGTTCGGCGACGCTGACGTAGATAGCCGCGCCTGCGAACACTGCGGTAACGGTCAAGGCAAGCAATCCGGCGAGCATGATCTGTGTCTCCCCTGATGCCCCGCATGGAGCAAGCTACAGAAATAAAGGCTTGCGCCGGGTCGGGCAATACGCCATAAAGCCGAACCGTAACGTACGGTACGCTATCGAGCTCCTATGTGAACTGCGGGTGAGTTCGCCTCCTGAGGAAAGACTGTGTTGCACGCTGTAACCGATATCGACACCAGCGAGACGCTGACGGAGCGGCAGAAAGCCGTGCTCGACGCTGCCCTTCGCCTGCTGGTCGAAGAGGGCGATCAGTTGACCATGACCGCGGTGGCGCGGCGGGCGAGCTGCTCTAAGGAGACGCTCTACAAATGGTTCGGCGATCGCGACGGGCTGTTGACGGCAACGGTGCAATGGCAGGCGTCCAAGGTGCGGGTAGTGCCAGTTGATCGCAAGGGGCTCGACCTTGCTTCGCTGACGGCGAGCCTCGAACGCTTCGCTTCGGACTGGCTCAAGGTAATTTCGAGCGACACCTCGATCGCGCTGAACCGGGTGGCGGTCGGCCATGCTAGTTCGGGGAAAGACGATCTCGGCGCCATCGTGCTGGAGAACGGCCGCTTCGCACTGGCCAGGCGCCTTAAGCCGGTGCTCGAGGCAGGCAAGGAAGCTGGTTTCCTCGAGTTTTCCGATGCTGAGACGGCGTTCCGCACTTTTTTCGGACTGGTCGCCCGTGACGTGCAGATCCGCCTGCTGCTTGGCGACCGACTGGAATTGACTGATGCGGCGATCGGCGGCGATGCCGTCCGGGCGACGCAGCAGTTTCTCGCTCTTTACGGAGCAAAAACCGGGCCGCGAGGCCTCTGAATTCAAAACGGGAAGGAAGAAAAATGCGTGTCTATTACGATCGCGACGCCGATCTCAACCTGATCAAGGGCAAGAAGGTCGCCATCATCGGCTATGGCAGCCAGGGCAGGGCGCATGCGCTCAACCTCAAGGATTCCGGCGTCAAGGACATCGCCATCGGCCTCAAGGCCGGCTCGGCGACCGCCAAGAAGGTCGAGGCCGACGGGCTCAAGGTGATGAGCGTGGCCGATGTCGCCAAGTGGGCCGACCTGATGATGATGGCCACGCCCGACGAGCTGCAGGCCGACATCTACAAATCCGAGATCGCGCCGAACATCCGCGATGGCGCAGCGATCGCCTTTGCCCACGGCCTCAACGTGCATTTTGGCCTGATCGAGCCTAAAGCCTCGGTCGACGTCGTGATGATCGCGCCGAAGGGGCCCGGCCATACGGTGCGCGGCGAATACCAGAAGGGCGGCGGCGTGCCGTGCCTGGTCGCGGTCAACCAGGATGCTTCGGGCAATGCGCTCGATCTGGCGCTCTCCTACGCCTGCGGCGTTGGCGGCGGCCGTTCGGGCATTATCGAGACCAATTTCCGCGAGGAGTGCGAGACCGACCTGTTCGGCGAGCAGGTGGTGCTGTGCGGCGGTCTGGTCGAATTGATCCGCGCCGGCTTCGAGACACTGGTGGAAGCCGGCTACGCGCCGGAAATGGCCTATTTCGAGTGCCTGCACGAGGTCAAATTGATCGTCGACCTGATCTACGAAGGCGGCATCGCCAACATGAACTACTCGATCTCGAACACCGCCGAATGGGGCGAATACGTCTCGGGCCCGCGCATCATCACCGCCGAGACCAAGGCCGAGATGAAGCGCGTTCTGAAGGATATCCAGACCGGCAAGTTCACCTCGGAATGGATGCAGGAATACCGCGCCGGCATGTCGCGCTTCAAGGGCATCCGCCGCAACAATGACAGCCACCAGATCGAGGAAGTCGGCGCCAAGCTGCGCGCGATGATGCCGTGGATTTCCAAGAACAAGCTGGTCGACAAGGCCAAGAACTGAAGGAAATTCACATTCGTTTCGTTGCGCGTCCTCAGGCTTCGCGCTGCGGGCGCGCGGGGGATTTCCAAAACAAGCTGGTCGACAAGGCCAAGAACTGAAGGAAATCCACATTCGTTTCGTTGCGCGTCCTCAGGCTTCGCGCTGCGGGCGCGCGGGGATTTCCAAAACAAGCTGGTCGACAAGGCCAAGAACTGAAGGAAATCCACATTCGTTTCGTTGCGCGTCCTCAGGCTTCGCG
>NZ_JAMYRN010000023.1:0-76223 GCF_040321435.1 Mesorhizobium sp. M0410 | reverse complement strand
CCCGAACCCCCCAGCGCAAAGCGCGCCAAACTGTTCGCGATGTCC
Organism: Mesorhizobium sp. M0410; assembly: GCF_040321435.1. Lineage (NCBI taxonomy): Bacteria > Pseudomonadati > Pseudomonadota > Alphaproteobacteria > Hyphomicrobiales > Phyllobacteriaceae > Mesorhizobium > Mesorhizobium sp. M0410. The sequence continues at coordinate 76,178 of NZ_JAMYRN010000023.1, read as the reverse complement.
TCGCACACCTGTTCGCGATGTCCCCGGTCCAAACAGGGGGGAGATTGGCAGCTTCACTGTTCAGCTCGTTTTGCTCCGTTGGTGATTGGCGAAAGCCGAAGTGACGTCCGATCTCCCCACTTGAGGGGGAGATGCCCGGCAGGGCAGAGGGGGGCGCCCTAGAGCGCTAAGCACGGCTTCTAGCGGTATCTCGCACGACATTCGCGGGATTCCGCACAGCCTCTGCGCAACGCATGGCTCATCGTCGCCGCTTCCAGGAGGCACCTATGAGCATTGTCGTTTTTGACCCCGACAGCACCGAGGACGTCGATTTCAAGGATCGCATGCGCCATCCGGCGGCGGCCGATCCGGCCGGCGGCATGTGGCTGTCCGATACCGAGCCGTCCTTCATCGACGCGGACGCGCTGCGCAAGGGGCGCCTTGCCAGGCTGCGTGCCTGGATGCGCGAGGCCGGCTATGGCGGCGCCGTTTTGTTCGACCCCTACAACCAGCGTTACGCCACCGGTTCGCGCAACATGTTCGGCTATTTCCTGCGCAACTCGACGCGCTATTTCTTCATCCCCACCGAAGGGCCGATCGTGCTGTTCGAATATCCGCAGAGCTACCATGTCTCGATGGCGCTCGACACGATCGACGAGGCGCGTCCGTCCAAGCTGGTATGGTCTTCGGTGTCGGGCCGCGACGACGAAACCGCGGGTCCCTTCGCCGACGAGATCGCCGATTTGCTCAAGGCGCATGGCGGCGGCTCGATGAAGCTCGGCCTCGACCGCTGCAGCCATCTGCAGGCGCTGGCGCTCGAAAAGCGCGGCTGCGACGTCCGCGATTGCCAGGGCGAGATTTTGGCGGTGCGTGCGGTCAAGACACCCGAGGAAGTAAAATGCCTGCAGGTGTCGATGGCCGGCGCCGAGGCCGCCGTCTATGCCGTGCGCGAGGCGATCAAGCCCGGCGTTTCCGAAAACGAGCTGTTCGCCATCATGTATGGCGAGGTGATCCGGCAGGGCGGCGAGTTCATCGAAACCCGTTTGCTGACCTCGGGCCAGCGCACCAATCCTTGGTTCAACGAAGCGAGCGGCCGCAAAATCAGGCCGGGCGAACTCTTGGCGCTCGATACCGACACGATCGGCTGCTACGGCTATTATTCGGATTTCTCGCGCACCTTCCGCTGCGGCCCGGGCAGGCCGACGGATTACCAGAAGTCGCTCTACAAGATGGCGCACGACCAGGTTCAGCACAATATCGGGGTCGTCAAGCCCGGCATGGCGTTTCGCGAGATTGCCGAAAAGGCCTGGAAGATCCCGGACCGCTTCGTCGACCAGCGCTATACCTCGGTCATGCACGGCGTCGGCATGCATGGCGAGACGCCGTTCATCGCGCATGCCATGGACTACGAGACCTATGGCCGCGACGGGGTCATCGTGCCCGGCATGGTGGTCAGCGTCGAGAGCTATATCGGCGAGAAGGGCGGCCGCGAGGGCGTCAAGCTGGAGGACGAGATCCTGATCACCGAGACCGGCACAGAACTTCTGTCGCGCTTCCCCTATGAGGACGATTTCCTTGACAGGCAGGTTTGAGTGCTGACAGGCAGTTTTGCATGAAAAGCCCGATCTCGATCAAGCGCGGCAAGGCGGCGGCGGTGTTCATCGATCTCCAGGAGGAGCATCGGCGGGACAAGCGCTATCTGGTCGAAGGCTATGGCGACATCCTCGCCAACGTCCAGCGGCTGCAGGCAGCGGCACGGGCCAATCATGTGCCGTTGTATCACTGGGCCTATGTCGTCGATCTCGCCACGGCACGGCCGTTCCACCCGGTCGAGGCCAACGGCAAGTCGGCCTTTTCCGACAAGGACGATCCGCTGACGGCGATCTGTCCGGAAGTGGCGCCTGCAGCCGGCGAGACGATGCTGGTCAAGACGCAGGCCAGCGCCTTTGGTGGAGGGGCTGCCGCCGGGCGGCTCAAGGCCGACGACATCGAGTGGCTGGTCGTTGCCGGCGTCTGGACCGAGGCCTGCATCGATGCCACCGTCAAAGATGCGGTGGCGCTCGGGTTTCGCGTGCTGCTGGTCAAGGATGCCTGCGGCAGCGGCAGCACGGCGATGCACCAGACGGCCATCCTCAACCTCGCCAACCGGCTCTATGGCGGTGCCGTCACCACCACCGAGGCCGCCTGCCGGCTGCTGGCAGGCGAGACGGTCGATGCCTGGCAGGTCGAGGGCTCGGTGCCGCTGCGTTTCAGCTACGAAAACGCCGACCGCCTCTATGCCGAGCTCTGAGCGGAATCGCGCCGCGATGGTCACCGAAGCCGAGCGACCCGAAACGACAGACCGCGGAAAATACCTGACGCTGCTCGATCCGGAGCTGTGGGCCTATATCGACCGGGTCAACGAGTGGTATCCGCCCGAAATCGTCTACATGCCGATCGACAGGCAGCGGGCGGTCTATGATGCCATGTGCCGGGCGTTTCGCGAGCCCTATCCACCCGGCGTCAAGGCCAGCGACAGCAGCGTCGGCGACGGTGCGATCCCGGTCCGGCGTTACCAGATGGCGGGAACGGCACCGCAGGCGATGGTTGTCTATTATCACGGCGGCGGCTTCGTGCTTGGCGGGCTCGACAGCCATGACGACATCTGCGCCGAGATCTGCGCCGGCACCGGCTTTGCCGTGCTGTCCGCCGACTACCGGCTGGCGCCGGAACATCTGCATCCTGCGGCCTTCGAGGATGCGCTGGCCGTATTCGAATGGGCTGCGGCGACGACCGAACTGCCCATCGTGCTCTGCGGCGAAAGCGCCGGCGGCAACCTGGCCGCAGCAGTGGCGCAGGCGACGCGCCGCCATCCTCGCCGCGCGATCGGCCAGGTGCTGATCTATCCCGAGCTCGGCGGTGACGAGCTAGACGGCCCAGAGCTGGACGGCAAAGCGCGCACCGGCTCCTATATCGAGCACGCCGAGGCACCGCTGCTGACGTTGCGGGACGTCGAATTCTACCGCCATATCCGGGCAGCGAAGGGGCAGTCGCCGGACGACCCGACATTTTCGCCACTTAACGATAGCGACTTCTCCGGCCTGCCGCCGACGGTCATCGTCACCGCGCAATGCGATCCGCTGTCATCGGACGGCCAGGCCTATCGCGACCGCATCCTTGCCGCCGGCGGTAAGGCATGGTGGCGCGAGGAGCCGCGCCTCGTGCACAGTTTCCTGCGCGCCCGCAAGACCGTGCCGCGCGCCGGCGAGGCCTTTGATCGCATCGTCGCGGCTATAGCCGCGCTGGGTGGGCGCAAGTGGCCGGAGTGACGGCGGAGTGCGGCTCTCATGCCGGCCAGGCAAGCGGAGAAATCCGCTCTCCTCAAGCTCCCCACTGCGGAACAGCGCACAACAACTGCGGAAACCCGAACACTTGCCCGCTCAGGCCAGCATTATCATAACCTGACGTAAGGCGCCCCTGCGAAACGCATCCACCCCCCGCGGCGCGGTCGGTCGGAGGCGCCCAACAAAGAGGGAACGACGATGAAGTTCATGCTGACCGATCGGAAATTGCATCCGCAGGCCGCGCCCGTCGCCGACGGCTTCAAGAAGGGCCAGATGAACCGGCGCGAATATCTCGCCACCATGGCCGCGTTTGGTGTCAGCGCTGCCGGCGCGCTGGCGCTTGGCGGGCTTGCTCCGTCACCGGCCAGGGCCGAGGAGGCGAAGCGCGGCGGCGTCTTGCGCGTTGCCATGAACGTCAAGGGCTGGAAGGATCCGCGCACCTTCGACGGCGTCGAGATGTCCAACGTCGCCCGCCAGTGTAATGAATATCTGGTACGCTGGAACCGCGACTTCACCTTCGAGCCATGGCTGCTCGAGAGCTGGGAGACCAGCGACGATGCCCGCGTGCTGACGCTGCATGTCCGCAAAGGCGTCAACTGGTCGAATGGCGACACCTTCAACGCCGACGATGTCATTCACAATCTGACGCGCTGGTGCGATGCGTCCGTCGCCGGCAATTCTGTCGCCGCGCGGATCGGCGCGCTGGTCAACGCGGACACCAAGAAAGCCGTCGACGGCGGCATCGAACGCGTCGACGACTTCACCGTGCGGCTCAATTTGCCCAAGCCCGACATCTCGCTGATTGCCGGCATGGCCGACTATCCGGCGCTGATCATGCATCGCAGCTATGAAGGCGACGGCGACCCGCTGAAGGCATTGGCGATCACCACCGGGCCGTGCGAACTCGTGGCATGGGACGCCGAGGTCGGCGCCGAAGTCCGCCGCAAGGATAAGCCATGGTGGAAGGGCGAGTTCTACCTCGACGGCATCAAATGGGTCGACTACGGCTCCGACCCCAACGCCATGCTGTCGGCCTTCGAATCGGGCGAGATCGACACCGACCACGAAACCGCCTCCGACACGGTTGCGCAGACCGACTCGATGGGCCTGAGCAATTCCGAGATCGCCACCGGCTCGACGATCGTCGCGCGTTTCAATGTCGCCAATCCGCCCTATGACGACATCAAGGTGCGCCGCGCCGCCCAGCTCGCCGTCGACAACGCCGCTGTGCTGAAGATCGGCATGGACAACCGCGGCAAGCCGGCCGAGAACCATCATGTCGGGCCGATGCATCCCGAATATGCGGATATCGGCCCAGCCGTGCGCAACATCGATCAAGCCAAGGCCCTGCTCGCCGAGGCCGGCAAGGCCGATCACGAATACGAGCTCATTTCGGTCGACGTCGACTGGCAAAAGACCACCGGCGACGCCATCGCAGCGCAGATGCGCGAGGCTGGGCTGAAGATCAAGCGCACGGTGCTGCCGGCCGCCACCTTCTGGAACGACTGGAGCAAATATCCGTTCTCCTGCACCGAATGGCTCGGCCGGCCGCTGGGCATCCAGGTGCTGGCGCTGGCCTACAAATCGGGCGCCGCCTGGAACGAGAGCGCTTACGCCAATCCGGAATTCGACAGCCTACTCGACAAGGCGCTGGCGATGCCCGATGCCGGCGACCGCAAGGAGATCATGGCGAAGATCGAGCAGAATCTCCGCGATTCCGGCATTATCATCCAGCCCTACTGGCGCTCGGTCTACCGCACCTACCGCAAGGGCGTCCATGGCTGCGAGCAGCACCAGTCGCTCGAGCAGCATTTCGAGAAGGTTTGGCTCGAGGCGTGACTCGTGCCGCCCGACGGAAAGCCGGCGCCCAAGGCAGCGGAAGCCGGCGTCAGCCGGCGGTGCCCGCCCTTGAAATCTCCCGCCCGAGGCGCACCGTTTCCCGCACCAGCAGGTCCAGATCGTCACGCCGGGTACGGTGGTTGTTGATGGCGACCCTGAGGCAATGCTGGCCATGCACCGTCGTGTCGGAAATGGCGGCGATGCCTTCTTCCTGCAGCCTCAGCATGATCTCGGTATTGAGCGCTTTCAGGCGCTCAGCGTCCAACCCATCGGCGCGATAGCGAAAGCAGACGATGTTGATGTTCACCGGCGCCACCAGCTCGAGCGCCGGTTCGGCCTCGATCAGCTCACCGAGATAATGCCCTTGCGCGATGTTCTGGTCGATCAGCCGGCCGAACTTTTCGATGCCGTGTTCTCGCAGCGCCATCCACACCTTCAGCGCCCGGAAGCCGCGTGAGGTCTGCAAGCCGTAGTCGTGCAGCCATTGGCCGGAGGCCAGGCCGCGCGGCGTCGATTCCAGATATTCCGGCGTCACCGCGAACGTGCGGCGATGCGCGGAGGCATCCCGGATCAGCGCGCAGCCGACCTCGAAGGGCGCGTGCAGCCATTTATGCGGATCCAGCGCGATTGAGTGGGCGTGCTCGATGCCGGCAACGCGATGCGAATTGTCCGGCGCAATCGCAAGCAAGGCGCCGATGCAGCCATCGACGTGAAACCACAGATCCTCTTTTGCCGCCAGGTCGGCCAGCGCTTGCAGATCGTCGATTGCGCCGGTGTTCACCGTGCCGGCCGTACCGATCACGCAGGCCGGCTTGAAACCGGCGTCACGGTCCTCGGCGATCGCCGCCCGTAACGCAGCGATGTCGATCCGCAGCCCGGCATCGCTCGGGATGCGGCGCAGCGCCCGGTTGCCGAGGCCGAGCGCCTCCATCGCCTTGCGATGACAGGAGTGAAGCTGGTCGGAGCCGTAGAAACGCAGTGGCTTGTCGATGCCAGCAACGCCGTGCTCGCGTATGTCGATGCCGGCCTTGGCGTTGCGCGCCACGGTCAGACCGATGATGTTGGCCATCGAGCCGCCGCTGACCAGTGTGCCGCTGGCCGATTGCGGAAAGCCCATCATGTCCTTGCACCAGTCGACGACCTGGTTGTCCATCAGCGCGGCGGAATGGTTGCCGCCGCCGAGGTTGGAGCCCTGGATCGCCGCCAGGAAATCGCCGAGCGCGCCGGTGAAATTGCTCGAGCCCATATACCAGGACCAGAAGCGCGGATGGATGTTGCCCATCGGATAGGGCATCAAGCTCCTGGTGACGTCGCCATAGATTTCTGCCAGCGGCGCCGGCGAACGCGGCAGCGGCGATGTGAAGAAGGTCCTCACATCGACCGGCATCTCCTGCCACACCGGACGCTCTCTGACATCGCGCAGGTAAGCGACGGCATCGTCGACGATCCGATGCGACAGGACCTGCACATCGGCCCAGTTCGAGGGGTCAAGCGTTTCCTCGCTGGCCGTGACGGCCAATCCAGGTTTCGTGTCCATGCAGGCCGCTCCCGATGTGCCGCCGTCACGCCGGAAACTGGCAGCCGGGCGTCGACTGCGAAAGCGCGGTCTCCTCGGCGTCCATCTCCGCTTCGATGCCGTCGAACAGCGGCGTGGTCATGTAACGCTCGCCGGTGTCGGGAAGCATGCACAGGATCACCGAGCCGGGTAGCGCCTTTTCCGCGATCTGCCGCGCCACCGCGAAGGTCGCCCCGCCGGAGATGCCGGTGAAAATCCCTTCCTTCTGCGCCAGCGCCTTGGCCCATTTCATGCCCTCGGGCCCGGCAATCGGCACCACGTCGTCGTAGAGGCTTGTATCGATCGCCTCCTGCAGCACGTCCGGAATGAAGTCGGGCGTCCAGCCCTGGATCGGATGCGGCTCGAACGCTGGATGGCTGGCGGCAGGCGCGCCGCCGGCGCCGCGCTGCTGCGGCTTGCCGCTGCCGATAAGCTGCGCATTGGCCGGTTCGGCGAGCACGATCCGGGTCTCCGGCCGCTCGCGGCGCAGCACGCGTCCGACGCCGGCGACGGTGCCGCCCGTGCCATAGCCGGTGACGAAACAGTCGAGCCGCGAGCCGGCGAAATCGTTGATGATCTCGCGCGCCGTGGTCGCTTCGTGAATGGCGGCATTGGCCTTGGTCTCGAACTGGCGGGCAAGGAACCAGCCATTGGCCTCGGCGAGCTCCACCGCCTTCGTGTACATGCCAAAACCCTTCTGGGCGCGCGGCGTCAGCACCACCTTGGCGCCCAGCATGCGCATCAGCTTGCGGCGTTCGATGGAAAAACTGTCGGCCATCGTCACCACCAGCGGATAGCCCTTCTGGGCGCAAACCATGGCAAGGCCGATGCCGGTGTTGCCGCTGGTCGCCTCGACCACGGTCTGGCCCGGCTTCAAGGCGCCGCTGCGCTCGCCCTCCTCGATGATGTTGAGTGCCAGCCTGTCCTTTACCGAGGCGGCGGGATTGAAGAATTCGGCCTTCACATAGATCGTGGCATGGTCCGGTCCGAGATTATTGATGCGGATCACCGGCGTATCGCCGACCGTGTCGAGAATGCTGTCGAACAGACGGCCGCGCCCGGCGGTGGTTCTGATTTTCTGTTGATGCAACATGTCGATCTCCTCGCGTTGTCGTTGTCTCTTGTCGTCACGGGCCGGTTACAGACCGGTGGCTTGGGCGGCGAGGTTTCGAGACCTTGCCACGCTACATCTGCCTCCCGGCAATGCCAGCATCCGGCGCGGGAATTCGCTGCCGGATGCACCGTGTCACGTTTGGTGATAAAACAAAGGCCGACTGGCCAGCGTGGGAGCAGGCGTGGAAACTTACGTGGAATCCGCCCGATCGAGCCTCGGCGGCGAGATGGCCGGTCTTTCCGTGCGTCTGCTCGGACCGCTGACGATCGCACGCAACGGCATCATCATCCAGCTCCCAAAATCGCGCAAGCTGCGTGCGCTGCTCGCCTATCTGGCGCTGGCGCCGCATCCGGTCGGCCGCAGCCGCCTCTGCGAGCTTTTGTGGGATGTGCCGAACGACCCGCGCGGCGAGCTTCGCTGGTGCTTGAGCAAGCTTAGAGGCATCCTCGATGAACCGCACCATCGCAGGGTCGAGACACCAGGCGACACGATCGCGCTTGATCTGAGAGGTGCTTCCGTCGACGCTGTCGACATAGCTTCGGCCGCCGCCAAGGGCGTTGAGACGCTCGGTCTGGAGCGGCTGCAGGCTCTTTCCGGAATGTTCGCCGGCGATTTTCTCGATGGGCTGGAGATCGACCGCAGCCCGCATTTTAACGGTTGGCTGATCGCTCAGCGCCGCCGCTTCAGCTCCTGGCACGCCGCAATCCTGGAACACCTCGTCAACAAGCTTCCGGCGGATGCCGACGAAATGTCCTCGCATCTGGACAAATGGCTGGAACTCGCTCCGTTCGACGGGCGCGCGCATGTGGCTCTTCTGAAAAGGCTGGCGCAGCGCGGCCAGTTTGGCGCGGGCGAGGAACATCTCGCTTCCGCGGCGCGGCTGTTTGCTTCAGAGGATCTGGATTTCGGAGCCGTTCGTGAGGCATGGCGGACGATCCGCGGCGAACGACCTGCAGCAGCGCTCTGGGCGCGACCTTCACTCGTACCCGCGGCCCCCCACGCGTCAATTGTGCCTCCCCGTTCCGATACTGCTGCATCGCAGAAGGCTTCGCTCGCCGTGATGCCGTTTGCCGAAGAGGCGGCTGTCGGCGGCCCGCGCGGTGGATTGGCCGACGGCCTCACCCACGACATCATCACCCGCCTGGCCAAGCTCAGGGACTTTTTCGTCATCGCACGCGGCTCGGTGTTTGCGCTCGCCGAAAAAAACATTGCGCCGGAGGACGCCGGCCGCCGGCTCAACGTCGACTATGTCGCCACCGGCACGGTACGCTGCCAGGCAGCCCGCGTCGTGGTCAGCGTGGAACTTGTCGAGGTGCGCACGGCCAGGATCGTCTGGGCCGAGACGTTCGAGCGCAGACCGGACGACATCTTTACCGTGCTCGACGACATCGGCAACAGCATCGTCTCGTCGATCTCGGCCGAGATCGAAACCGTCGAGCGCAACCGCGCCATGCTGAAGGCGCCCAATTCGCTGAACGCCTGGGAAGCCTACCATCGCGGGCTCTGGCACATGTATCGCTTCACCCGCACGGAAAACGAGCAGGCCCGGCATTTCTTCGACACGGCCTTGAAGCTCGATCCGACCTTCGCCCGCGCCTATGCCGGCCTCTCCTTCACCCATTGGCAAAATGCCTTCCAGCGTTGGGGCGACCGCGACCAGGAAAGCGCCTTGGCCTTCGAGGCAGCCGGCCAGAGCCTGCTCGTCGACGATCACAATCCAGCCGCTCACTGGGCCATGGGGCGGGCGCTGTGGCTGCGCGGCGAACAGGACGGCTCCCTCACCGAGCTCGAACGCGCCGTAGACCTCAGCCCGAATTTCGCGCTCGGCCACTATGCGCTGTCATTCGTCCATTCGCAGTCCGGCGACCCGCAGGCCGCGATCGGCTCGTCCGACCATTCCAGGCATCTAAGTCCCTTCGATCCGCTGCTGTTCGGCATGTTGGGCGCCAGGGCGATGTCGCATGTCCGGCTTGGCCAGTTCGACGAGGCCGCCGAATGGGCGCTGAAAGCAGCCGCCCGTCCCAACGCCCATGCCATCATCCTGGCGATTGCCGCGCATTGCCTTGCGCTGGCGGGGCGGCTGAGCGAGGCACGAAGTTTCGCCGCTGCGCTGCGCAAGATGCTGCCGAACTACTGCGCCGACGATTTCATCGGCACCTTTCGCTTCGAGCCGGACGCCGAGGCGCTGTTCCGGCAAGGCGCCAAGCGGATCGGGCTGGGGTGAGACAAGGCGTGGTTCGTCCGGCTCTCTAAACCGCTCATCGCGGCTGGCGCCACGAAACATCGTCATGTCCGCAGCCAAGGCGCATCGTCAGGCTGACCTTGAGGATGTTTGCCGTCGCTTGGCCCGACGGCCAGTACGAAAAGTCGGCAAAGGGGCGGCGTTTCTTTCGGCCCCCGCAACGGGTTGGGCTGGGTTCGAAAAAAAATACCACAATAGATCGCGATTAGGGCGATCTTATAAGAAGTGGTCTCGTCGCGTCTTTTCGTAGAGCTGGCGCAAAAGTCACAACGATATGGAGCATTACTTGTATCAACGAGAAGCAAAGCTAATGGAACGTTCCGTAATCGTGCTGGAGACGAATGTTTCAGTGTCTGCTAAGATAACCGGTGCTGATTCCGAAATATTAAGCATCTGCCAAATTCAATCCTGCGATATTGGGATTTGTCCTTGTCACAGGCGGACTCGGATGCAATTTCTTGGAGGCACAGCCGCGTCAGCGGATTGTTGAAACATGCTTGGGCGGACGGGGCACTAAGCATGGAGAGGCATATTGACATTCGCTAATGCGGCGGCCCCCGCCGGGAGCGTTCCCTCCGACGTTAGAGATTACGACAACCATCGGCTAAGTCGTCGAATGCGTCGCCCACAGCCTGGCTCTCGTTTGATAGCCGGCGAAGCTTTGCCCTCCTCCGATTGGCGCCAGACTCCGCGGCAAAGGCGGGGATCGCCGCCTGCAACGGCCTTCCGATATGGACGATGTCCGCCAGCCAGTCGGAGGAATGAACCATGAAATTCGTAATCTGTGCGGCCTTGGCCACTGCTGTGATGGCGATCGCCGGTTGTACCACCGACGATTACGATGATTGTCGCGGAAAGGGCTGCCTGGTTGATCCGCCCCACAAAGCCGGCCGAAAGATTGATGACCGGCCGCAGTTCGACAGGAACGGCAATCCCAACTTCGATACCAGGGGCCGTTACATCGGCTGCCATGGGCTCGGATGTAAAGTCGACGATCCTGATGACGGGGATCAAAGCATCGACGACAGACCGCAGTACGACAACGAAGGCAATCCCACCTTCGATACGCAAGGCAACTACCAAGGCTGCCGCGGCATCGGCTGCGAGGTCGATACACCGGACGATGACAGTTCATCGGACGATGACGATTCCGAATAAGGGACTCCGGGGCGAAAAAGAGGAAGCCAATTATGTCTGAATTCAGCGGCCTGGTCCGGCGACATGCCAAAATCGTTATAGTTGGCCTCACGGGGCTGGGAATGACGCTGACATCCGCCTTCGCTGCGGGTAGCGCCTGCGACGGCATAAAGGTCGAAGCGACGAAGGCGCGCAAGCAGGAATATGCATCTCTCGTCGCCTCGGCGTTGAACAACAAGGTCAAGCCCGCTCGGGTGAAGTTCATCACGATCATAGAGAACGGCAACTGGAGCGCCGCTTACGTCTCCACGCCCGTGAGCGACGACGGTGTGATGTTCTTCCAGACAGTCGATGGAAAAAAGCAGTTCCGCGACGTCTGGGGCGGCTATGCCGAGCCGTCGGAAAAACCTGAACTGGTATCCTGGGCGAAGAAGCTCGGCGCCGCAAGATCTGGCAAAGTGTTTTGCCGAGCAAGTTACGGAATGATGGTGATCGGTGGAGATTTGCCGCCGACGCCGTTGGCGCATGAGGAGAACAACTATTCCGGCGTGATGGAAGTCGTGTCACGGTCTCCGAAGGTGACAAAGCTGATCCAACGAAAACCAGATAATCACGCCATGGGCACGGCTGACCGTGGCAATGACGGACAGCTGAAGAGGACATGGGGCGGGGCTGAGCAACTTAAGAGCTTGACTGCAACCGGAAAGGGAAATCGATGAAAACCGCAATACTGATTGCTGCCGTGGTTCCGGCCATGCCGACTTTCGCCTTCGCCGAGGACAAGTGCGCCGATGCCAAGGATCAGGCCACCATGAACCAGTGCTTCGGTGCCGAGTTTCAGAAATCCGACAAGAAGCTCAACGAGCTTTACAAGCAGATCGAAGCCCGCCTGAAGAACGATGCGGATACCAAGAAGCTTCTTGTTCAGGCACAGCGGGATTGGGGCAAGTTTCGCGACGCGGAGTGCAGTTTCCAGACCGCGGGAGCGGCCGGAGGAAGCATGATGCCAATGCTCATCGCGCAGTGCATGGACGGCCTTACGCAATCCCGTGCCAAAGATTTCGAAGGCTATCTGAACTGCCAGGAGGGCGACATGAGCTGCCCTGTTCCGGCCGCGAACTGACACACGCCACAGCTGATCTGATCACGATGACGCCGGCGGCGAGCGTGGCGTCGCCACCGGGCATGAAAGGATGCGAGGCGCGCCAGGGCAGTGCGGACAATTGGCTCAACGGCGATTTCATCGACGGTCCACTGTGCGCTACCGCAACGACAGATCGCTACCTAACCCGGACGGATAGGCATAACCGGAGACCAGTGACAGTCAGGAAATGGCGCCTCTCTGAGCAAGACGCTGCGGTACTGTGCCGACGATTTCTTCAATCCCTTACGTTTTCGAGCCCGACGCCGAGGCCCGTTTCGGCAAGGCACCAGGCGGATTGGCTGGCGTGATGGCGGCGCGCCTTACTAGTGGTCGCGACAAAGGCAAAACTTCAAGTTGCTCTCACCAAATCTGCAACGAGGATTCGACAGTGTCGTCCGCCGAAGCTAGGCTACTTTGGGGGTATTATGGGCCATGTCTCGCATCTCTTTCGTTCGTGTCTTGTTGTGTTTTGCATCGATGCTGCTGGGCGCTCCGGTGGCGCATGCCGGTTTGCAGTTTCAAGCCGGGCAGACCGACTCCGGATTTCAGTATATCCTCGTGTCGGGTGATTTCTCGTATCAGGACGACCTATCGGTTTTCGAGGCACTGGCACGGTCCAATGCATCAGTCGCTGTCACCTTCCAGTCCCCCGGCGGCAATATCCAGAAGGCTATGGAGCTTGGCCGCCTTATTCGTAGGCTGCGCCTTAGCACGGCTCAATTCAGGGCTGTCGAGTGTGCTTCGGCCTGTTCCCTGGCGTTCCTTGGTGGCGTTGTGCGCTTTGCCGAGCCGGGTTCCATCGGCGTCCATAGATCCTCATTCAGTGGCGACATTCCCGTAAACAGCAAGGACGCCGTTTCCGGCATCCAGCAAATGACCGCCGACATCATCACCTACATGATCGAAATGGGCGTGGATCCCGCTCTGCTTCAGCTTTCGCTGCAATATGACAGTGACGACATACGTTATCTTTCTAGGAGCGAGATGGCTAAGTACAAGGTCGTTACCTTGGAACCCGAAGCAAGCTGGCCGCAGGTCGCAAACCAGGCACCATCCTCGACGCCATCGTCCCAGCAAGCGCCGTTACAACCGCCTGTCGCCTCTTTGCCACCTGCTTCCACGAATCCTTCACTCGTTATTCCTCAAGCCCGCTCGGGCCGTATTCTCCGCTCCCAGGGCGCGGCGCCTTTAAAGGCCCTCCCAGAGGTAAAATCCGCCACGCTCGCAAATGTGCGAAACGGCAGCGCAGTCGTGATCTTGGGTAATGTCGAGCGATGGTACCGTGTCCGTGCAGGCGGTCAGGTCGGCTACATGCATGACACCTGGGTCTACGTCGACCAGTATGAGAGCGGCCCCTTCGGACAGCGTCATATCCAGGTCAAGAGCTTCGACAATCTCGCCGAGACGGAGGCCTATGTGCGATCGGCATCAATCCCGCTTGTCGCCTACCTCGCCACCAACGGGTGGTTCGCCATTACGTTACGCGGCACCTATGCCCAGGATGCCGCTAAGGACCTAGCTAAGGCGATGAAGGAAAACGGGGCGATCCCCGACGACGCCTACGTTACTTATGGCAACACTTACGTCCGCAATGTCTGTTGTCGCTAACCGGCACGTTTAACAGCAAGGGCAGCACTTCACCCGGCCGGACCCCAAAAGGCCATGAAACAACAAAAAAGCCCGGCAAAACCGGGCTTTTTCTTGAAGTCTCCGAACCATATCAAACGGTCCGAAACGGGAATTTGGTGCCCAGAAGAGGACTCGAACCTCCACTCCTTGCGGAACACGGACCTGAACCGTGCGCGTCTACCAATTCCGCCATCTGGGCTGGTGCGCGCTCATTAAGCGGGCGAGGGATGAGTGTCAACGCGCTTTTTTGAATGCCGCGTGCCTTCTCCGCCTCAATGCTCCAGCACTTCCTTCGATGCCACCGTCGAATCGGCGTTGAGCGTATAGATGACCGGCACGCCGGTGCCGAGCTCGAGCTTGACGATCTCCTCGCCCGATTTGCCGTCCAGCGCCATGATCAGCGCGCGCAGCGAATTGCCGTGTGCCGCCACCAGCACCGTGCCGCCGCGCAGCACATGCGGCTGCAGATCGTGCAGGTAATAGGGCCAGACGCGCGCGCCGGTGTCTTTCAGGCTTTCACCGCCGGGCGGCGCCACGTCGTAGGAGCGGCGCCAAATATGCACCTGCTCCTCGCCCCATTTCTTGCGCGCATCATCCTTGTTGAGGCCAGAGAGATCGCCATAGTCGCGCTCGTTCAGCGCCTGGTCGCGGATGGTCTCGAGCTCGCTCTGGCCAACGGCGTCGAGAATATGCTGGCAGGTCTTCTGCGCCCGGATCAGCGACGACGTGAAGGCGATGTCGAATTTCATGCCGCGCGCCCTGAGCTTGGCGCCCGCCGCCTTGGCCTCGGCATGACCCAGTTCGGTCAGGTCGACGTCGCGCCAGCCGGTAAACAGGTTCTTCAGGTTCCATTCGCTCTGGCCGTGGCGCACGAGCACGAGAGTTCTCGACATATTTGCTCCTTCAAATTTTGTGAATCAGCCAAATCTGTGGATCAGCCAAGTCTGTATCAGCTTGTCAGGCCGAGCACGTCCCGCATCGAATAGAGGCCCGGCTTGCGGCCGCGCGCCCACAGGGCTGCCTTGACCGCGCCACGGGCAAAGATCGCCCGGTCTTCGGCGTGGTGGGCAAGCGTGATGCGCTCGCCGGTACCGGCCAGCACCACACTGTGGTCGCCGACCACCGAGCCGCCGCGCAGGCTGGCGAATCCGATCGAGCCGCTCTTGCGCACGCCGGTATGGCCGTCGCGGACGCGAACATCATTGCCGGCAAGTGCTACGCCGCGCCCGGCAGCGGCGGCTTCGCCGAGCAGCAGCGCCGTGCCCGATGGCGCATCGACCTTGTGCCGGTGGTGCATTTCCAGGATCTCGATGTCGAAATCGTCGGCATCGAGCGCGCGCGCCGCCTGCTCAACCAGCACCGCCAGCAGATTGACGCCGAGGCTCATATTGCCTGACTTGACGATCGTCGCGTGGCGCGCCGCGGCCGCGATCCTGGCATTGTCTTCGGCCGAGCAGCCGGTGGTGCCGATGATATGGGCGATGCGCGCTTGCGCGGCGTAGCCGGCGAATTCGACGGTCGCCGCCGGCGTGGTGAAATCGAGCACGCCGTCGGCCTTGGCGAAGGCCGGCAGCGGATCGTCGCCGATTGCCACCTCGAGCCTGCCGACGCCGGCCAGCTCGCCGGCATCCTTGCCGATATGGGGTGAGCCGGCCCGCTCGATGGCGCCGGCGACGCGGGCACCCGGTATCGTGTGGATGGCGCGGATCAGCGCCTGGCCCATGCGGCCGGCCGCGCCCACCACCACCAGGCCCATTTCCCCCGTTTCATTGATGTTGACGGTCGGTGTGTCGCTCATGAATGTCTCCCGGCCGCCTGTTTCGCGTGACCATTTTGCGCCGCAGTCTGGATTGGCTTGGCGTCATCGACAAGCCCCAGCCCTTTCCTGCCCTGCACCCGGTGGAACCGCGCATAGACGCTGTGCGGGTCGGCCATCAACGAGGCATGCGTGCCCTGTTCGACCAGCCGGCCCTGCTCCAGCACGATAATATGGTCGGCATTGACCACCGTCGACAGCCGGTGCGCGATGACGATGGTGGTGCGCCCTTCCATGACATGGGTCAGCGCTTCCTGGACGCGGGCCTCGGCCTCGTTGTCGAGCGCCGAGGTGGCTTCATCGAGCAGCAGAATCGGCGCCTGCCGAACGATGGCGCGTGCAATTGATACACGCTGGCGCTGGCCGCCCGACAGCGTCACGCCGTTCTCGCCGACCGGTGTGTCGTAGCCTTGCGGCTGCTGGCGGATGAAATCGTCGGCCGCGGCCTGTTGCGCGGCGCGTTCAATCTCGGCGTCGGTGGCGCTCAGACGTCCGTAGCGGATGTTGTCGCGGATGGTGCCTTCGAACAGATAGGGCTGCTGCGAAACATAAGCGATCGAGCCGCGCAGCGAATGCTTGGTGACCTTTGAAATGTCCTGACCGTCGATTTCGATGCTGCCCGACTCGACGTCGTAGAAGCGCTGCAGCAGCGCAACTAGCGTCGTCTTGCCGGCGCCCGAGGCGCCGACGATGGCGGTCACCTTGCCGGCGGCGGCGACAAAGCTCAAATCCTGCAGGACCGGCGCTTCTTCGACATAGCGAAAGGACACGTTGTTGAAGCGCACTTCGCCAGAGGTGAATTTCGCCTCGGCGGCTCCCGGCACGTCACCCTGCTGCGGCTCGAGGTCGAGAAGCTCGTAGATCATGCGCGCATTGACCAGCGACTTTTCCATGCCGACCTGCATGCGCGCCAGCCGCCTGGCGGGGTCATAGGCAAGCAGCAGGGCGGTGATGAAGGCAAACACCGCGCCCGGCGGCTGGCCGCCGACGGTCGCCCGGTAGCCGGAATAGGCGATGACGCCGGCTACGGCGAAGCCGGCCAGCATTTCGGAGATCGGCGTCAGCCGTTCCGAGACGCGGGCGATCTTGTTTGCCCGCTGCTCGGCGCCGGCGACGAGGCCGCCGATGCGGCGCGACAGCTCTTCTTCCAGGGTGAAGGCCTTGACGATGGCGATGCCTTGCGTTGCTTCCTGCATGGCGCCGATCAGCCGCGAGTTGATCTGCACCGATTCACGGGTGATGCGACGCACCCGGCGCATCAGATAGGTGACACTGTAGATCAAAGGCGGGCCGATCAGCAGCGACATCGCGGAGAGCATCGGGTCCTGCCAGATCATGACGCCGACCAGCGCGACAAGCGATACCGCATCGCGCGCCAGCGATGTCAGCGTCATCGACAGGAGATCGCGGATGCCGTTGACGTTCTCGTTGATCTGCGCGGCGAGCCGGCCCGAGCGGGTGTCGTTGAAGAAGCCGACGCCGAGCTTCATCAGGTGGTCGAAGATGCGGCGTTGATAGCGCGCTACCAGATTGTTGCCGATTTTGGCCAGCGTCACTGCCTGGCCGTAGCTGGCCAGCCCGCGCAGCATGAAGGCGGCCAGGATCGACACGCTGATCAGCGCGATAAGATCGCCGCGCCGTTGGTAGAAGATCTGATCGATGACATCCTTCATGATCCACGCTGTGAAGGCGGTCGTCGCCGCGATCGTCACCAGGCACAGCACGGCAAGAGCATAGTACCAGCGATAATCGCGGCTGTTCTCGGCGATGATGCGGCGGATAACAGCCACGATCTCGCTGGGACGGACTTTCCCTTTGGTTGGTGCTGGAAGTGTCACGTTTGAGCGCTTTGTGGTTTCGGTTCGGCCGGGCTGCAATTCGGCAACCTCTTAACGCCCCAATGGCGGCTTGCCTATGGCCGGGGACGGCGAAACTTCGTCGCGGCGCAGCTTGTGTCCTAAATCCGCCAGCGTCGCCCCGCCGTCTGCACGCCGAACAGCGACGGATTTCTGGCATAGGCGGCCAGCCCTAAAAGCGCCGCCAGCGGATGGGTGATGACGTAGACCGGCATGCTGCGCATCAGGGCGCTATGCGGCGCCTTGTCCTCGAAGGCAGCGCGGAAACTGCCGGTCCGCAGCGCCGGCAGGATTTTTTGCGCGATGCCGCCGGTGAGGAAAACACCGCCGCGGCTCATGAACACCAGAGCGAGGTCGCCGGCGGTGCGCCCCAGGCAGGTGACGAAGATCGACAGCGCCTCTTCGGCCACCGGATCGTTCCTTGCCAGCGCCGCGGCGGTGATCTCGGCAGGCGTGGTGAAGGGCGACGGCTTGCCGTCCGCTTTGGCCACCGCCCGGTAGGCGTTTACCAGGCCGCGTCCTGACAGGATCTGTTCGCCGGAGATGCGACCTTCGAGCTTCTCGATATGCGGAAACACCTCGAAATCACGCGGCGAGCGCGGCCCGATATCCATATGGCCGCCCTCGCCGGGCACCGGTATCCAGTGATGCAGCGCATAAACCAGCCCGGCGACGCCGAGCCCGGTTCCCGGGCCGAGCACCACCCGCCCGGAATTCGGTTCCGGCTCGTCGCCGCCGATCTTTTCCATGTGCTCTTCGCCGAGCGCGACGACAGCCAACGCCTGCGCCTCGAAGTCGTTGAGCACCACGACGTCGCCGAGACCGAGACTGGCGAACATCTGTCTCGGCTTGACGATCCATGGGCAATTGGTGAGGGGGATCTCGTCGCTCTCGACAGGGCCGGCCACCGCCAGCACAGCTGAATTCGGCCGGACCGACGAGCGGTCGAGCACGGCCGACTGGATCGCCTCGTCGATCGTATTGAAGTTGGCGGTTTGGACGATGGTCGGCTCGCCGGCCTCGGAATTCGCGTCAAGTACGATCGAGAAGCGCGCATTGGTGCCGCCTATGTCGCCGATCAGGATCGGAAATCGCAACAGAGTGTCGTCGTCGCTTACGCCTGGCATGCTCTCGTCCGTTCCCGACGCGTATCGCCGTTCTCTCGTTGACTAGCGCATGACCGCAAAAAGGGAAATCGGTTTTCGAAGTGGAGATGCACGGATGCAGACAGCGAACACGCTGCCCGCATCAGTGCCCCGGTCGTGGCCGCGGCAGCGGAATGCCGAACTCGGGCGTCGCCATAAAGGCGTTCGCCGAGGCCGGAAGCGCTGCCGCGCCGGCTGCGAGCGTCGGCGGCAGCGAAGGCTCTGCCGCAGGAGCAGGTGCGGCCGCAACCGGCACGCCGTCGCCATAGTAGGTGACTGCTTCCGCCGAGGGCGGAGCCGGCGCGTCGAGCACGAACTGGCATTGCCTGGGCAGGTTCGCCATCGTCATCACGTCGCGTGCCTTCGGCTTGTCCGGGTTCTTGTTGGGGCGCCACGGCTCCTCGGTGAACCACCAGGCCAGTGCCTGGTCGCAGCCATCGCCCGGCGCCGTCGCTTCCTGCGCCTTGCAGTCGGGTGACCCAGGCTGGCAGCTGATGCGAATGTGGAAGTGGTAGTCGTGGCCCCAGAACGGCCTGACCTTGCGCAACCAGCTACGGTCGCCTTTGACCGTGTCGCAGAGCTTCTTCTTGATCCCGGGATTGACCAGGATGCGCTCGACTTCGGGATAGCTCGCGGCGCGCCTCAACAGCCGCGTATGCATCGGCGTCCACAGCCCGTCCTTCACCAGATGGGTCTTTTCGTCGACCATCAAGGTAGCGCTGATGTTTTCGCGCTCTTCGGCCGAGAGCTTGCGGTCGGGCATCGGCGTCAGCCAGATGTCGGCGTCGAGGCCGATCTGGTGCGAGGCATGGCCGGTCAGCATCGGACCGCCGCGCGGTTGCGAGATGTCGCCGATCAACAGGCCCGGCCAGCCGTCGGCAGCGGCATCGCGCGACAGCTTCTCGACCAGCGCGATCATTGCCGGATGGCCCCAGCGGCGGTTGCGCGACGGTCGCATCACCTCCCAGTGCCGGCCGTCCAGGGGCAGGGCGACGCCGCCGGAAAAACAGCCTTTGGAATAGAAGCCGATCGATTGCGCTGCTGCGAGTGCCGGCAGTTTTTTGGCGCCGAACAGGTCCTTTGCCCGTTGCTCGGCGCTCCCTGGCTGCGTTGCAAGCGCCGCCAAGCTGGCGACGGCCAGTGCTGCCGTCAGCGGCAGCGTTTTGCCGGGCAAGGCTCGCTTCAACATTTTCCCCAAGCTGGACCCCTCCGCGATTTGAACCGCATCATACCATAGCCCGCGCAACGTATCGATCAGGACCGTTTCATCGGGCTGCGCGCCTCACCGTCGCGCCAGTCGCCGCTCGCCCACATGGCATCGAGCGCCGAGCGATAGTCGGGAAACCGAAAGCCATAACCGGCCGCCTTGATCGCCGCGTTGGCGACACGCTTGTTCTCGCCATAGAAAGACCGCGCCATGGGCGAAAGTTGGGCGGTCTCGAACGGAATTTCGGGCGGCGGCTCGATGCCCATCAATTGGGCGGCATAGGCGACGACGTCCTGCGGCGGCGCCGGCAGGTCGTCGGTGATGTTGAAGATGCCGCCGCGATTGCCTTCAGCTAGATGCCAGAGCGTGCCGGCAATGTCGTCGCAATGGATGCGGTTGAACACCTGGCCCGGCTTGACCAACCGCCGGGCGGTGCCGTTTTCCAGATTGACCAAGGCGTTGCGGCCTGGCCCATAAATGCCGGAAAGTCGCAGGATCGCCACCGGTCGGCCGACGTCGTGGCCCAGTTTCACCCAATCCTGCTCGGCGGCAACCCTCATCGCTGATCGCTTCGATACTGGCCGGCATTCGGCGGCCTCGTCCACCCAATTGCCGCCATGGTCGCCATAGACGCCGACGGTGGAGAGATAGGCGATCCATTCGAGCTCCGGCATGTTGGCCGCGATCTCCTCGCGGGCCGCGCCCAGCACCGGGTCGCCGGCCTCGTCCGGCGCGACCGAGACGACGAGATGGGTTGTCTTCCCAAGGGCATCGCCGATTTCGGAGGTCAGCCTGCCATCGAATCGCAGCGGCACGATACCGGCTTGCCGCAGCGCCGGGAATTTTTCCAGCGACCGTGTTGTACCGAAGATCGTTGTGTCGGCATCCCTGTTGGCGCGGGCGAAGGCCTTGCCTGAATAACCGGCGCCGAAGACGAAAATCTGCTTTTTTGTCATGTATGCGCCTCGATCGGCTTTGGCAGGGGCAGAAGCCATTCGCCTCTCACCGCCTCGTTATCTTCTGCCTGCAACGCGGCTGCGGCACGTTCGGCAAACTCCCGACCCGGCACCAGCCGCGACAGCGCCCATACCGCGGCTCCGCGAACCAGGGGCGAGGCGTCGTCGAGCAGCGCGCGAACGGCGCCGGCCAGCGACGAGTCCTGGGAATTGCCGGCCGCTATCAGCACGTTGCGGATAAAACGGTCGCGGCCGATGCGCTTGATCGGCGAGCCCGAAAAGAGCGTTCGGAAGGCAGTGTCGTCGAGACGCAGCAGCTCGGCGATCGGCGGTTCGCGCAAGTCCGCGCGGGCGGCAAGCTTTGCCTCCGAAGCGGCTTGGGCGAACTTGTTCCACGGGCAGGCGGCCAGGCAGTCGTCGCAGCCATAGATGCGATTGCCGATCTTTTCCCGGAACTCATGCGGGATCGGTCCTTTGTTCTCGATGGTGAGGTATGAAATGCAGCGCCGCGCATCGAGCCGGTAAGGCGCCGGAAAGGCATCGGTCGGGCAGGCGTCGAGGCAGGCCCGGCAGGAGCCGCAATGATCGTCCTCAGGCGCGTCCGGCACCAGCTCGGCCGTCGTGAAGATGGTGCCGAGGAACAGCCAGGAGCCATGCGCGCGGCTAACCAGGTTGGTGTGCTTGCCTTGCCAGCCGAGGCCGGCCGCCTCGGCCAGCGGCTTTTCCATCACCGGTGCGGTGTCGACAAACACTTTCACGTCACCGCCGGCGCGCGCCACGATCTTGCCGGCGATCTCCTTCAGCCGGCCTTTCATCACGTCATGATAGTCGCGGTTCTGCGCATAGGCCGAGATCGCGCCGCGGTCGCGCTTCGCCAGCACCTCGCGTGGGTCGTGGTCGGGGCCGTAATTCATCGCCAGCACGACGATCGAGCGGACCTCTGGCCAAAGCGTCGTCGGTTTGCCTCGCCGCTCGAGCGTTTCGGCAATCCAGCCCATCGAGCCGTGAAAGCCGTCGGCAACGAACTCGGCCAGCCGTTCCGGCGCCTGCGGGATCGCATCGGGCGTGGTGACGGCAACGGCGTCGAAGCCGGCGTTCCGCGCCTCGCGGTCGATGAGCGCGCGCAGCTTTGCCGTATCAGAAATCGAGATCCGCATAATGTGACACCGGCGACAGGCCGCGCACCCGGTCGGACAGAAGCGGCCGGAACGAAGGCCGTGATTTCACCCTTGTATACCATTCGCGCGCGGCGCTGTGTTCGCGCCAGTCGATCTCGCCGAGATAGTCGAGCACCGACAGTGCCGCCGCCGCCGCAAGATCGGCATAGGTGACCTTGTTGCCGGCCAGCCAATGACGGGTGCCGGCCAGCCAGTTGGTGTATTTCATGTGCTGGCGGATATTGGCGCGGGCGGCGCGGATCGCCGCCGAATCGGGCGACCCGCCGCCTGCCGTTTCCGGCATGACCGGCTTCAGGACGCGCTCGCGCACCAGATGCCGGGTAACCTCGCTTTCCGCCTTGTTGAGGTACCAGTCGGTCAGCCGGCGGATTTCGGCGCGCTCCATCGGATCCTCGGCGAACAGCCGCTTGTCGCGCTTGAGTACGCCGCGCGTCTCGTCGAGATATTCGGCGATGACCATCGCGCCGACGATCGGCACGTCGCCCTCGGCAAGCAGGATCGGCAGCGTGCCGGCCCGGTTCAGTGCCAGGAACTCCTTGCGCCGCGTCCACGGCTTTTCTTCGATCAGCGCCAGTTCCTCGGCATACTCGCCAAAGGCGAGGCGGACGAAGCGGCAGCTGGCGAACATCGGATGGTGGAAAAGCGTCAGCATGGTCCCGCGATAATAGAGCGCACTGGCAAATCGCCGGCTGCGCCGGTAAGTCTTGGCCGCCCGATTCAGGGGCTGTCAGGGTGCTGCGACCTATAGGGGGAGTTCCGCGCCGTGACAAGCAAACCGTTTTCTCAAGCCCGCCCTCCAACGCCGAGGTTGCCATGGAAAGCCAAACCGTAGTCGAAGCGCTGCTGCTCGGCATGCTCGAGGGCCTGACCGAGTTTATTCCGGTGTCTTCGACCGGTCATATCCTGCTCGCCGGCCATTTTCTCGGCTTTCATTCGACCGGCAAAGCCTTCGAGATCCTGATCCAGCTCGGCGCCATATTGGCGATCCTCAGCGTCTATTTCCGCCGTCTCTGGAAGATGCTGCTCGAGCTGCCCTACGATCGGCTGACGCGGCATTTCGTCCTTGGCATTCTCATCGCATTCCTGCCGGCGGCCATTATCGGCGCACTGGCGCATGACTTCATCAAGACGGTGCTGTTCGAATCGCCGCGGCTGATCTGCATCATGCTGATCATCGGCGGTGTCATCCTGCTGCTGGTCGATCGCGTGACGCCGAAGCCGTATTACCACGATGTCGAGCGGTTTCCGACCAGGCTTTATCTGCAGATCGGGCTGTTCCAGTGCTTGTCGCTAATCCCCGGCACGTCGCGCTCGGGCTCGACCATCGTCGGCGCGCTGCTGCTCGGCGTCGACAAGCGGGCGGCGGCGGAATTCTCTTTCTTCCTTGCCATCCCGACGATGGTCGGCGCCTTCGCCTTCGACCTGTTCAAGAACCGCAATGTACTAAGCAGCGCCGACTTGCCCATCATCGCGGTCGGCTTCGTTGCCGCCTTCGTCACCGCGCTAATCGTCGTGCGCTTCCTGCTCGACTACGTCTCGCGCCATGGCTACGCGCTGTTCGGCTGGTGGCGGCTGGTCATCGGCATCGTCGGGCTGACGGGGCTGGCAATCTGGGGGTGAGCCGGCGCGGATAGCGCAAATCCCAGCCGGAACTCTATTCTTGCCTGAAGCCGAGCCATACGATCTTGTGGACGTATGGTTGGCAGGGGGAATGCGTGAGCGAAGTTCTTGACGCCCTCGTTATTGGCGCCGGTCCGGCGGGACTCGGCGTCAGCTACTTCTTGAAACGGCGGGCCCGCGACCACCGTGTACTCGATCGAGGCCGGATTGGCGAAACGTGGCGAACGCAGCGATGGAACTCGTTTCGACTGAACTCGCCGACCATTCGCTCCATCTTACCCGGTGATTCCTACGACGGCCCCGAGCCCTGGGGCGCGAAGCGCCTGGTTGACGAGTACATCGAGCGCGCCGGCCTCGATGCGCAACTGGCCGAGGATGATCCGGCCGAGACGATTGAACCGCGCTTGCCCGATCCTCCGATCCGCTCCCTCGACTGGACGGCGAGCGGCATCAGATCAGTGATCTGGTGCACGGGCTTCACCGGCGATTTCTCATGGGTTCGGCTTCCCGGCGCGCTCGATGCAGCCGGCCAGCCCGTCCACGAGGATGGCGTCGGCGCTGTTCCAGGTCTGTTTTTCGCCGGCCTCGATTTCGGATCGACGCGGAAGTCGGGCACCATACCGGCCATTCCAGAGGAGGCGGCCGCCGTCGTGGAGCGACTTGTCCAAGCGCGAGCCGACTTGCCACGGAACGGCGTCTAAACGAGCCGTCGAACGCGGTTCTTGAACGTGCAAGAACATGACAGCTCTGGCGCGATCAAGACGACGTACGCTGCCTAGCGGACCGAGCCGGCACAGCCGTTCGGAATGGTCGACCTGGAGACGCCAAAAGGAGGTGCGTCAAGGCGCACGATCGGTCAGCGCGCTCGCGCCTTCTTCCGCGGCGCAATGTGCGCAGCAGTAGATGATGTCATCCTGTTCGACGCCATGTCCGATGATCCGGCATCCGCAATGCGGACACGTCGGAGCAAGTTTCTGGACCGCGCATTCGAAGCTGTCGAATGTGTAGGTCTCGTCGGCCATCGTCACGTTGAAAGCCTTATCGTAGTCATTCCCGCATTGATCGCATCTGGCCATAGTTCTTTTCCTTCTTTCACTGGCTTCAAGCTCGACCAACCTGTCGCGCGGCGATAGGTTCCCGCCAGGATCAGGGGGTCGTCCTAAGGCGGAGACGACCGCGAGCCTGTGCCACGACGCTGTTCGATCGCACGGATCACCTCGTCGATACCCCGCGGCTCGATGTCGAGTTCCTTCAGGCCAGGCACGTCGATTGCTGCCACATTGTCCTGACGCATGAGATCGACCTGGTTGCGCGTTATGGGGGCAGCCGGGAGGAGTTCCGCGACGCCAGCCAAGGCGTTCCATACCGCAAACGGCACCGGCATCAGCTGGACGTGCGTACCGAGCTGTCGGGCGATCTCCCGAAGCAGTTCCTTATAGGTGTAGATGCGCGGGCCACCGAATTCGAATATGGATGAACCCTTGTGGGTTCGCCCGTCGATCAGCCGGCTCACTGCTTCTGCGACGTCTGCCACATGGACCGGCTGAAGCCGTGTGCCTCCATCGCCGAACAGCGGATAGACCGGCAGGAGGCGTATCAGCCTCACAATGGTTGTCAGGAAAGCGTCGTCAGGTCCTGTCATGACGGCGGGACGCACAATGAAAGCGCCGGGAAATGCGCTTTCCACGGCACCTTCTCCGCGCCCACGCGCCCTTATGTAATTCGAATCCGATTGAGGATCGGAGCCGATCCCCGAAATCTGGACGAACTGGTCGATCGCGCGGTCGCGCGACGCGGCAGCGAGATCGACCGCGGCCTTTACATGCACGCGTTCAAAGGTCTGGACGCCCTGCTCGACGTAAAGACTGACGGCATTCACGACCGCCCGCGATCCGGTAATGGCCGACCCGATCGAGGACGCATCCGTTATATCCGCCTCGACTGCTTCGGGCATCCTCGTAATCGAGGAGAAGACCAGGGCCACGCGAGCCGGATGGCGAGATGCGGCGCGCACCGTGAAACCTCTTTCGAGGAGTCGCTTCACGATCCTGCGCCCGAGAAAGCCAGTTCCGCCGAACACGGTGACGATCCGTTCCGGGTTGAGATCGTCGGGATCCATTTGCCTCGCCATCCCTTTGTCCTCGCCTAGCTGTCACGAGGACTGCCCTGGCCGGCATTTGAACCAGCCCGTCGAACATCAGGACGATTGAGGAACAACGCAGGAACGCTTTTGTTCCGGTCAGCGCTGGGCGGATGCTTGACAGATCGGCAAACCATGATCTGAACCGCAGGCGCAGCAAAACGGCCCCACTTCGAGAATGGCCTAGTTTCGCCCGTAAAACACATTCTCGACATGCACCGGCCAACGCCACGGCAGCACCGCCACCATGTCGAAGCGCACCGATAATTTTCCGTAGTCGGATTGGCGCGACAGCCAGAAATCGGCGGCGCCTTCGATGCGGTGCTCCGATTCGCGACCGACGGCTTCCATTGCCTCCATCAGCGTGCGGCGCGCCTTGACCTCGACGATCAGCACCAGATCGCCACGCCGCGCGATCAGGTCGATCTCGCCGAACCTGGTGCGGTGGCGGCGGGCAAGAATTCGGTAGCCTTTCAGCATCAGCGCCGCCGCCGCCAGCCATTCGCCGTGATAGCCGCGCCGGTAGGCCTTTTGCCGGCTGGCGCTTGGCCGTTCAGCCATCGCCGTCTCCGCCGGCCCCGTCTCTTCCAGCATTCTTGAGGTCGAGCAGCCGACGATAGAGCGTCTGCTTCTGGCCACCCGTCATCTTGGCGGCTTCCGCCGCTGCCTTGGAGGCCGGCATTTCGGCGGCGAGCGAAAGCAGCAGCCGGTCGATGTCTTCTGGCTCATCAGCGACCGCATCGGCCGGGCCGACGCAGATGACGATTTCACCCTTGGGCGTATCGGCTCCCGCATAATGGCCGGCGAGCGATTGCAGGGTGCCGGTCCGCATCTCCTCGAAAGTCTTGGTCAGCTCGCGGCCGATCGCCGCCTTGCGGGCACCGCCCAGCACCTCGACCATGGCACTGAGCGTCTCGGCCAGCCGGCGCGGCGATTCGAAGAAGATCAACGTTGCCGGCACCGCCTTCAGCGCTTCCAGCCGCGTCAGCCGCTGCCCGGTCTTCACCGGCAGGAAGCCGGCAAACAGAAACGCGTCCGAGGGCAGGCCGGATGCCGTCAAAGCGGCAAGTGCTGCTGACGGGCCGGGGATCGGCACGACACGAATGCCGCGTTCCAGCGCCTCACCGACCAGCCGGTAGCCGGGGTCGGAGATGAGCGGCGTGCCGGCATCCGCGATCAGCGCTACGCTTTGGCCGGCCAGCAGCGCCGCGATCAGCTTCGGTCCGGCCTCGCCGGCATTGTGCTCGTGGTAGGCGGTGGTGCGGCGGCGGATGCCGTAGCGGTCGAGCAGCACGCGGCTGACACGTGTGTCCTCGCAAGCGACGATATCGGCGGCGGCGAGCGTTTCCAGCGCGCGCAGCGTGATGTCGGCGAGATTGCCGATAGGCGTCGCCACCAGGTAGAGCGCCGGCTCGAGCGGCCGGGCGGCGATTTCGGTCTGCCCGACCACATAACTGCGTTTGGCCGATTCGCCGGTCACCTGCACAACTCCGTTCGACCCTGTTTGGCACGGCTCACGCTTGGTTGCAAAAGCCTGGGTTGCAAAGGCCCGGGTTCCAAAAGGGATGCCGACGTGAACCAGCCGCCATGCCTTCGCCATAGTAGGGAACGAAACCGTTGCCGGCGAATTTTACACCTGATCTCGGGAGGAGCAGGATGAACAGCCTGACCATACAGGACGTTTTCGAACCCTACTATGCCGGCCGCAAACGCTTCGCCGCGCCATGCGACAAGAGCCTGCCTGCCGAAGCCGCAGATGGCAGAGCCAAGAAGCCGCTTGCGCGTCAGAGATCGGCAGAGAGCAAGCCCGCAACCGAAACCGACAGCACGACGGAGCACTGACCGGACGATGCCCAATCGCTTCGACATTTTCATCACCCGCCTCGAAACAAAAAGCGCCCGCGATGGCGCAGCGTCACATTCCACAGACGACCAGCACCATGCCTCACGCGACAAAAGCGAGATCAAGCCGGCCCGTTCCGGAGAGACCAGCGAAAAAGATCGCGCCAAACACCGCCACAAGCACGAGGCTTGACCCCGCAAACCTTAGCGATCGGTCGAGACAGTTCTCGAAGCGCGGTTGCGAATGCTCCGCGATCTATCATTCAACCCAGATACTTCGAGACACGCGCCTCCAGCAGGCCCACCAGAGCCGGGTCCATGAATGCATAGTCGTCGGGAATATCGAGGCAGATTACTCGAGCCTTTTTCAGGCTTGTCTTGAATTTCTGCTGCAGTTTGGCGCGGTGCGTTTTTTCCATCACGAAGATGATGTCGGCCCAGGCGACGAGTTCATGCGTCAACGGAATGTCGGCATCGTGATTAGTGCCGGCCGAAGCGACCTCGATGTCCCGCCGCTTGGAAAACACCTGCTCCGCCGTCGGGCTGCGCAAGCGATTCTGGCTGCAGATGAAGAGAACGTTCTTCAACGTGCTATCTGGCCAAATCCGCCACGACCGCATCGAGCACGATCATGCCGGCCGGCGTGGCGCGCAGGCGGGCATTGCCGATCGGTGCCACCAGGCCTTCGTCCTGCAGCACCGACAGCCGTGCCGTCGACAGGCCGCGCCCTGAAAATGCCTCGTAGCGGGAAAGGTCGATGCCTTCCGCCAGCCTCAGCCCCATCAGCAGGAACTCGTCGGCCTCTTCCGAGCGCGTCAGGATTTCGCCGCCGGTAACGCCATGGCCCTTGGCCTCGACCAGATTGGCCCAGGTCTCCGGCATTTTCTCGGCGATCGTCACCACGCGGCGGCCATTTTCGACGAACCGGCCATGCGCGCCGGGACCGACGCCGACATATTCGCCATAACGCCAGTAGGTGAGATTGTGCCGGCTTTCGGCGCCGGGCCTGGCGTGGTTGGAAATCTCGTAGGCCGGCAGTCCGTGCGCGGCGGTGATCTCCTGTGTCAACGCGTAGAGATCGGCGGCAAGCTCATTGTCTGGAATGATGAATTTCCTTGCCGCATGCAGTGCATGGAACGGCGTGCCTTCCTCGATGGTCAGCTGATAGAGCGACAGATGGTCTGCGGCGTGGCCGATCGCCTGCTCGAGCTCCGCCTGCCACGCTTCCGGCGTCTGACCAGGTCGCGCGTAGATCAGGTCGAACGACAGCCGTGGGAATATCTCGCGCGCCAGGCTGATCGCATGCAGAGCCTCATCGACATTGTGCAAACGGCCGAGGAAGCGCAGATCCTTGTCGTTCAGCGCCTGCACGCCAAGCGACACCCGGTTGACGCCGGCCGCGCGATAGCCGCGAAAGCGCTCGGCCTCGACCGAGGAGGGATTGGCCTCCAGCGTCACCTCGATGCCACCGGGCACCGTCCAGTTCTTCGCCACTGCATCCAGCACCGCCGCCACGGTCTGCGGCTTCATCAGCGATGGCGTGCCGCCGCCAAGAAAGATACTGGTCACCTCGCGCGGCCCGGTGCGGCCGCGCATCGTCGCCAGCTCGGTCTCGAAGGCGCGGGCAAAACGCTCCTGGTCGACTGGCTGGTGGCGGACATGGCTGTTGAAGTCGCAATAGGGGCATTTGGCCGCGCAGAATGGCCAGTGGACGTAGACGCCGAAACCGGGGCTGCGGTCGAGCAGCATGGTCATGCGCCGGCCAATCGGGCTTGGGCGAATTTCTGGAAGGCACGGGCACGGTGCGACAATGCGGTTGGCTGGCCGGGCTTCCAGCCATGCTTTTCCTCCGCGCTCATCTCGCCGAAGGTCTTTTCGAACCCATCGGGCAAGAACACCGGATCGTAGCCGAAGCCGAGCTCGCCGCGCGGCGGCCATACCAGCGTGCCCTCGACCTCACCGCGAAAATATTCCGCCTGGCCATCAGGGAAGGCAAGGCAGATGACCGCGACAAAGCGGCCCTTGCGCTGGGCAGGCGTGATCGCGCCAACTTCTTGCAAGGCCACTTCCGTGCGCTGCATGGCCATGCCGAAGTCGCGGGAGCCGTCCGGCGTCTCGGCCCAGTTGGCGGTGTAGACGCCGGGTGCGCCGTCGAGCGCATCGACACACAGGCCGGAATCGTCCGACAGCGCCGGCAATCCAGTTGCCTTGGCGGCGGCCAAGGCCTTTATGAAGGCGTTCTGCTCGAAAGTGGTGCCAGTCTCGTCCGGCTCCGGCAAGCCGTATTCCTTTGCGGACTTCGCTTCTATGCCGAATGGCGCCATCAGATCGGTGAATTCGCGCAATTTGCCGGCATTGTGGCTTGCGACGACGATCTTATGCCCATCAAGCGAATGAATAGTTGGTGAATGAACAGGCGGCGAATGCATCAGATGCCCCAAATTCTTGGCTCGGCGAATTCGATCGAATTGCCCGAGGGGTCGCGAATATAGATCGAGCGACCGCCCTGAGGCCATTCGAACTCACTTTCGATGGCGATTTTCTTCGCCTCAAGATGCGCTTTCCAGCGTGGGATTTCATCCGCGCTTGCGGCGAAGCAAAGATGGCCCTCGCCGACCGTGCCATGCGGCGGCACGGGCAGCTTGGCGTCGGCCCGCGGCGGCACTTTGGTCGCCTCGGCATTGAAGATAAGCAGCACGCCGTCGCCGCAGCGGAAGAAGAGATGCCTGCCATCGACCTTACCGAGCAGATCGAGCCCGAGGACGCCCGAATAGAACCGTTCCGCGGCAGCAAGGTCCGTCACGTAGAGTGCTGATTCCAGGATTGCGGAAGGAGTCACAGGATCGCCAATCTCTCCAATATTGACCGCAGCTAAGCCACCGCCATCTGCTGCAAGCTGACCAGGCGCTGAATGCCTTTCTTGGCGAGCTCCATCAGCGCCGCGAACTGCTCTTCCGAGAACGGCTCGCCCTCGGCTGTGCCCTGGATCTCGACGATGCCGCCCTTGCCGGTCATGACGAAATTGGCGTCGGTGCCGGCCGAGGAATCCTCGATATAGTCGAGATCGATGACCGGCTGGCCATCATGGATGCCGCAGGAGATCGCCGCGACGTGATCCTTAAGCACCTTGCCCAGGCTCGCCATCTGGCGGGCTTCCATCCAGCGCAGGCAGTCGTAGAGCGCCACCCAGCCGCCGGTGATCGAAGCGGTGCGCGTGCCGCCGTCGGCCTGGATCACGTCGCAGTCGACGGTGATCTGCTGCTCACCGAGCGCCTGCAGATCGACCACGGCGCGCAGGGAGCGGCCGATCAGCCGCTGGATCTCCAGCGTGCGGCCGCCTTGTTTGCCGGCCGAAGCCTCGCGGCGCATGCGCTCGCCGGTCGAACGCGGCAGCATGCCGTATTCCGCCGTCACCCAGCCCTTGCCGGAGTTGCGCATCCAGCCCGGCACCTTTTCCTCCAGGCTGGCCGTACACAGCACATGCGTGTCGCCGAACTTCACCAGGCACGAGCCTTCCGCATGCTTGGAGACGCCGCGCTCGAAGGAGATGGGGCGCATTTCGTCGAATTGGCGTTTGGAAGGGCGCATTCAGGCTTCTTTCTTTCTTCGGAATCTTGGCCGGGGAATCTTGGCCGGCTTGTAGCCGCACGGGGCGTGAGGCGCAAAGGAAAATGGACCGGTTGCGCCGACGCCGCGGAAGTCTATATCTTCGGACCGGAGGTTTCTGGCTCGAATGACCAAGGTAGTCGATCCCGGTTCGCAGTCGCCATTGCTCTCGTCGCCGGCACTTCAACCGCCCGCGCTTCAATCGCTCGATATGCGTTCGCGCGACATCTTCCGGCGCATCGTCGATTCCTATTTGAAGGATGGCGAGCCGGTCGGTTCGCGCAGCCTGTCGCGCATCCTGCCGTCATCGCTGTCGCCGGCCACCATCCGCAACGTGATGAGCGACCTCGAGCATCTCGGCCTGATCTACGCGCCGCACATCTCGGCTGGCCGGCTGCCGACCCAGGCCGGCTTGCGCTTCTTCGTCGATGCATTCATGGAACTCGGCGACCTCTCCGACGAGGAGCGCCGCACCATCGAGGCGCAGGTGCGCGCCTCCGGCTCGGGCGCGACGCTGGAGCATATGCTGACCGAGGCCAGCCAGATGCTGTCCGGCATGTCGCGCGGCGCCGGCCTCGTGCTCGCCGCCAAAAATGAGGCGGCGCTGAAGCACATCGAATTCATCCAGCTCGAGCCGACCAAGGCGCTGGCCGTGCTGGTCTCGCAGAACGGCGACGTCGAAAATCGCGTCATCGATCTGCCCGCCGGCATCACCGTCTCGCAATTGCACGAAGCCTCCAACTTCCTCAACGCCCATATCCGCGGCCGCACCCTGGCCGAGGCCCGGGTCGAGATCGCCCGCATCAAGGAAGAGACCAGGGCAGCCCTCGACACGCTGTCGCAGGATCTGGTCGAGAAGGGCCTGGCGGTCTGGGCAGGCGCCGAAAGCGGGGTGCCTGGGCGGCTTATCGTGCGCGGCCGCGCCAATCTCCTGGAAAACGTCACCGCCCAGGCCGACATAGAATTGCTGCGGCATCTGTTCGAGGATCTGGAGACGCAGGATGGACTGATCCAGCTCCTCGACCTCGCCGAGGAAGGCCCGGGGGTGCGCATATTCATCGGTTCGGAAAACAAGCTGTTTTCGCTGTCGGGCTCCTCGCTGGTGGTGGCACCCTATCGCGACAAGGACGCGCGCGTCGTCGGTGCGCTCGGCGTCATCGGGCCGACGCGGCTGAATTATGCGCGCATAGTACCGATGGTCGACTATACCGCGCAGCTGATTTCGCGCATGCTGCGCTAGGAGCCGCCGCGGCCTGCCGCAAGGAGAAAAAGAATGGCGCTGGAATCGTTCAAGGCCCAGATCAGCCTGCTGCTCGAGGAAATGGTCAATCAGCCTGAGGATCACCACGAGGTGCAAGAGCAGTTGCGTGAGAAGCTGCAAGAGATGCGGGCCATGGGCCTGCCGCTGCCGGCCGATCTGGTCGCGCTGGAAAAGCGACTCGACGACGACTTCTACGCCTCTGGCAACTGAACGGGGTTCGGCTTCAAATCCTCGTGTGCTGGACCACCGCTTGGAACGACCAATGCCTGATCCCGTTTGCCCTCTTCGAGGCAAACCTCGGAGGACGTTAATGATCCGATCTGGCGGCTTTGCGGCCGTTGCCGCTGCCCTCCTTGTCGCGACACCGGCAGCCGCCCAGCAGGCGGATCAAAAGGTGCTCAAAGGCGAAGCCGCTTTTGGCGATTGGCACGCCGACAGGCCTGGCGTCCGCCGCCTGATCGGGCCGCAAGACATGCCGGCAGCCGACCCCGCTCAATCCGCTTCGAACGGCGGCGGCGTGGCGGAACGGCCCGAAAGCGCCGAGCCAGAATTGCCGCCGGGCTTTTCGGCCGAAATGATCGCCTCCGGACTCTATAATCCGCGCGTCGTTCGCATCGCTCCGAACGGCGACCTGTTCATCGCAAACGGCCATGCCGACCAAATACGCGTCTACCGTCTGGCCGAGGGCCGCGCCAAACCCATCGAGAAAGCGATTTTCGCCCAAGGCCTCAACTATCCATACGGCATCGCCTTCTATCCGCCAGGCGGCAAGCCGCAATGGGTCTATGTCGCAAACAGCGACAGCATCGTCCGCTTCCCCTATCGCGACGGTGACCTGAAGGCGTCCGGTAAACCAGAAACCATTGTCGCCAAAATCCCGTCGGGCGGTCACTCGACCCGCGACATCGCCTTCTCGCTTGACGGCAAGACGCTTTTTTTATCGGTTGGCTCGGACTCGAATGTCGCCGAGGACATGGACAAGCAGCCGGATGGCGGCCTCGACGCCTGGGCGAAATCAAAGCCGCTCGGGGCGGCCTGGGGCCCCGAGGACGGCCGTGCCGATGTGCTCGCCTTTGACCCGGACGGGAAAAATCCCCGAACTGTCGCCACCGGCCTGCGCAACTGTACGGGCATGACGGTGCAGCCCGCCAGCGGCGCGTTGTGGTGCGTCGTCAACGAGCGCGACGAGCTCGGCGACAATGTGCCGTTCGAGTTTGCAACTGAAGTCAAGGACGGTGCGTTCTATGGTTGGCCTTGGTACTACATCGGCAACCACGAGGATCCGCGCCATCAGGGCGAGCGGCCAGACCTCGCCGGCAAGGCCACTGTCCCCGATGTATTGATGCAGGCGCATTCGGCGCCGATGAACATAGCCTTCTACGACGGCAAGAACTTTCCGGCGGATTACCGGGGGGATGCTTTCGTCACCATGCATGGTTCGTGGAACCGTGGCGCCAGGACCGGCTACAAGGTGGTGAGGCTCAAATTCAGGGATGGCAAGCCGACCGGCGAGTATGAGGACTTCATGACCGGCTTCGTCATCTCGAACGACGCCGTCTGGGGCCGCCCGGTCGGTGTCGCCATGGCCAAGGACGGTTCCCTGATCGTCACCGAGGACGGTAACGGCACCATCTGGCGCGTTACCTACGAAGACGGCCGCTCCTGAACGGCGGCGTCGCCTGCTGCGCTGGCGCAATCGAATTCGGCCCGAGGGAATTCACCCAACTTCAACATTGTGCGACAAGCGCGAACCATGACGCTCACCGGGTTCCTCGCCTATAGCGCCGCCCTCGGCATCGCCGCAGCCATCCCCGGCCCAGGCGTCACCGCGCTTGTTGCGCGTGCGCTGGGTTCCGGCTTCCGCTCGTCGCTGGCCATGTCGTTCGGGCTGATGCTCGGCGACCTGACCTATTTGACTGCCGTGGTGCTCGGCCTGGCTTTCGTCGCACAGACGTTCGGCATGGTCTTCCTGGCCATCAAATGGCTGGGCGTCGCCTACCTCGCTTTTCTTGGCTGGCGTTTCTGGACGAGCGGCATCACGCCCGAAACGGTAGAGGCGAAGAAAGGCAAAGGCGGCTTGGCATCCAGCTTTGTAGCCGGTCTCGCCGTCACACTCGGCAATCCGAAGACGATGATCTTCTATCTCGCCATCACCCCGACCATCGTCGATCTGAAGACGATCACACTGGCCGATTACGGCATCCTGGTCGCGCTCACTATCATCGTTCTGCTCGTGGTGCTGGTGCCCTATCTGGCGCTGGCGGCCAAGGCGCGCTGGTTCCTGAAGTCGCCGCGGGCGCTGAGGGCACTCAACCGCACCGCCGCCGGCTTCATGGTCGGTGCGGCGGCGGCAATTGCCGCCCGCCAGTAGATCTCTTCGCCAATCCGCCCAACGCCCTGCAAGGCGCCGGTATTCAGCACGACCGTCACCCGGATATTTTTCGAACGTGCCTATCTTGCGCGGTGGATGGCTCTATCCTATGCCCGCCCGGCTCTTGCCGCTTGACCTCTGGGAGGAAAACCAATGAACAAGCCCGCCACCCACACACACGTGCCCGGCCGCGGCCGCATCTACAATTCGATCACCGAGACGATCGGCGACACGCCGCTGGTGCGACTGGATAAATTCGCCAGGGAGAAGGGTGTCGTCGCCAATCTGCTGGCCAAGCTCGAATTCTTCAACCCGATCGCCTCCGTCAAGGACCGCATCGGCGTGTCGATGATCGAGGCATTGGAGGCTTCGGGCAGGATTACGCCCGGCAAGACCACGCTGATCGAGCCGACCTCGGGCAATACCGGCATCGCGCTCGCCTTTGCCGCCGCCGCCAAGGGCTATAAGCTGATTCTGACCATGCCGGAAACCATGTCCGTCGAACGCCGCAAGATGCTGGCGCTGCTCGGTGCCGAGCTGGTGCTGACCGAAGGGCCGAAAGGCATGAAGGGGGCCATCGCCAAGGCCGACGAGCTGGCGGCAACACTGCCCGACGCCGTCATTCCGCAGCAATTCGAAAACCCCGCCAATCCGGAAATCCATCGCCGCACCACGGCCGAGGAAATCTGGAACGACACCCATGGCGAAGTCGATATCTTCGTTGCCGGCATCGGGACCGGCGGCACCATCACCGGCGTCGGCCAGGTGCTGAAGAAGCGCAAGCCCTCGGTGCATGTCGTCGCCGTCGAACCGGAAGCCTCGCCGGTGCTGTCGGGCGGCCAGCCAGGCCCGCACAAGATCCAGGGCATTGGCGCCGGCTTCGCGCCAAAAATCCTCGACACGACGATCTACGACGAGATCGTCAAGGTCTCGAACGAGGATTCGGTTGCCAATGCACGGCTCGTCGCTCGGCTCGAAGGTGTGCCGGTCGGCATTTCGTCGGGTGCCGCCCTGCAAGCGGCGATCGTCGTCGGCTCGCGGCCGGAGAACAAGGGCAAGAACCTGGTGGTCGTCATTCCATCCTTCGCCGAACGCTATCTGTCGACGATCCTGTTCGAAGGGCTGGGTGCGTAAGTCCTCGACACTTCATCTCGCGACAGGTTCCAATAACAACGCCCAGGGTCTAGATCGCAGCTCGCTGGACCGCTGAAAAAACACCTGTGGCGGCCGTCGCTCGCTTGAGCAGGGTGGTGCTTCCGGTTCAAATCGCCACCGGCCCTATGCCGGCTGGCGGAGGATTTCATGTACAAGCTCTATACGCGTGCCAATACCGGCGGCTTTGTTGTCGAGGCGGCGCTCGCTTTGGCAGGCGTGCCTTTCCACCAGATCGACGTTCCGAAGGGCCGCCTCGATCAGGCCTTTCTTGATATCAGCCCCTTGAACCAGGTGCCGGTCCTGATCTTGCCGGACGGACGCTCGATGACCGAATCCGCGGCGATCTGCATCCTGCTGGCCGAGCGCCACCCGGAAGCAGGACTGGCGCCCGCGGCAAGTTCGCCTGACCGTGCGGATTTCCTGCGCTGGATGTTTTTCATGTCCTCCGTCATCTATCCAGCCAACCTGCGGTTCTTCTACGCGCATCGCTACACGGCCGACGCCGGTGGCGTGGACGCCCTCAAACAGGCGGCGGTCTCGGAAATGGATCGCAGCTTCGCCATTCTCGATGCCGCCCTCGACGGCCGCGACTGGCTGGCCGGCGACCAACTCTCGCTGGCCGACATCTATCTCGTCATGTTGGTGGCCTGGCATCCGGAGGTCGCGAAGGTTCCAACCGCTTGGCCGAACATCGAACGCCTGTGGGCCAATTTGCGGGAACATCGGGTGATGAAGAGGCTGAATGCTTCCCACGACATGTGGCCGGCCTGAGCACTCCGCCTTGTCTCAGTCTTTTTCCGCGCGGCCGAGCTCTGCCCGTCGTTCCTGCAGGAACCGGCGCACGGCTGGATCGCGTTCGAGGCCGATGGCCCGGTCATAGGCCTCGCTCGCCTGCGGAACTTTGCCGAGCCTGGCCAGCAGGCCCGCGCGGGCGGCCCAGTAAGGTTGATAGTCATACAGCCGCTTATCGCCGCTGAGTTGATCAAGGGCGCCCAATCCTGCCGAAGCACCTTCGGCCTCGGCAATGGCCACCGCACGGTTGATCGAAACCACCGGCGAGCCGGCAATCACTGACAGCGCGTCATAGAGCTCCTTGATCGCGACCCAGTCGGTGCCGCCGGTCAGCCGTCTTGTCGCATGGGCGGACTGCACGGCGGCCTCAAGCTGGTAGCGGCCGACAACGCCCTTGGCCGCGGCGCGCCCGAGCAGCGTCTCTGCTTCATCGATCAGTGTATCGTCCCACAGTGCAAGATCCTGCTCGGCCAGCGGCACATAATCGCCCGCCGCATTGCGCCGCGCCGCGCGCCGCGCTTCGGCGAACAGCATCAGCGCCAAAAGGCCGAGCGCCTCCGGCTCGTCCGGCATCAGCGTGGCCATCAGACGGCCGAGCCAGATGGCTTCTGTCGCGAGATTGCGGCGCCGCGTTTCGGTGCCGGCCGGGTCGGACCAGCCTTCGGCAAACGCCGCGTAGATTGCTTCCAGAACGGTGCCCAGCCGCTCGCCGAGTTCGGCCCGCTCCGGCACGCGGAACGGAATGCCTGTCTCGCGAATTCGCGTCTTGGCGCGCACCAGGCGCTGGCTCATCGTGGCTGGCGAGACAAGGAAAGCCGAGGCGATCGTCGCTGCGTCGAAGCCCAGGACCGTCTGCAGGATCAGCGGCGCGCGGACGCCGGCCTCGATCGCCGGATGGGCGCAGGCGAACATCAGCCGGAGCCGCTCGTCCGGCAGGTCTTCGTCGACCATGCGTGCCTCCATCTCCTCGGCGATCAGCCTAAGGTGGTCGCGGGCCGCCTCGCTTGTCAGTCGTCGTCTGACCGCGTCGACGCGGCGCTTGCGTGCCACCGCCAGCAGCCAGGCTTCCGGCTTGTCGGGCACGCCCGCCTGTGGCCAACGCTCGAGCGCCGCTGCAAAGGCATCTGCCAAGGCGTCCTCGGCAGCGGCCACGTCGCGTGTGCGCGCGGCGAGATACGCGACCAGCTTGCCGTAGCTTTGCCGGGCGGCCGCTTCCGCCGCCGCCCGCGCGATCTCCGGACGACTGTTCATCACACGGTCACTTCTGGGATGGGTACTCGGTCATTTCCCAGATCGGCCGCACCTCGATCGTGCCGGTGCTGGCACCGGGGCAGCGAGCCGCCCAGGCAATTGCTGCGTCGGCGTCCTCAGCCTCGATCATGTAGAAGCCGGCGAGCTGCTCCTTGGTGTCGGCATAGGGACCGTCGAGCACATTGGTCTTGCCGTTGGCCATCCGCACCGTGGTGGCGGTCTGGGTCGGCTTCAACCGGTCGCCGGCCAGCCACGCTCCGGATTTCTTCAACGCCTCGGTATAGGCTCCATAGGCTGCGCTGATTTCGTAGGTCTTCTCCGTCGGCGCGACCGCCATCGCGGCTTCGTTCGCATAGATCAAAAGCATGTATCGCATGGTCTTCTCCCGTTTTTCTCGAAGGCCGCTCCGTTGCGGGCCGAACGTATGTCGCGTGGCCTCGCCCGATTTCGACACGCGCTGCAAAAATCTTTCGGCTCCCATGGCATTTCACGCAAGCTCAACCGTTCGTCTAATGGCGACAATTGCGGGTTGGCATTTCCCGTCCGCTCTCTAAACTCGTCCCGGATCGCGCTGACGAGGAGAGTGCGGCAGATACTTCAGGGAGGAAACCGAATGCTCAATTTCAGGACGAAGTTCGTTGCCGCCGGCGCGATAGCGCTGTCGCTTGGCCTTGGCGCGGTATCGGTCAAGGCACAGGAATTCATCAACGTGCTGACCGGCGGCACGTCGGGCGTCTACTATCCGCTCGGCGTGGCGCTGTCGGAAATCTACTGCAAGGGCATCGAAGGCGCGCGCACCCAGGTGCAGGCGACGAAAGCGTCGGTCGAAAACCTCAACTTGCTGCAGCAGGGCAAGGGCGAGATCGCCTTTGCACTCGGCGATTCCGTCAAGCTGGCCGCCGAAGGCAATACCGAAGCAGGCTTCCCAGGCAAGCTCGACAAGCTGCGCGGCATTGCGGCCATCTATCCCAATTATATCCAGATCGTCGCCAGCAAGGAATCCGGCATCAAGACGCTCGCCGATCTCAAGGGCAAGAGCCTTTCGGTCGGCGCGCCGGCCTCAGGCACCGAGCTCAACGCCCGCACCATTTTCGCCGCTGCCGGGCTGAAATACGAAGACCTCGGGCGGATCGAATATCTGCCCTTTGCCGAATCCGTAGAGTTGATCAAGAACCGCCAGCTCGACGCCACGCTGCAGTCGGCGGGCCTTGGGGTCGCATCGATCCGTGACCTCGCCACCTCGGTGCCGGTAAACATCGTTGCCGTGCCGGCGGAGGACGTCGCCAAGATCGGCTCGCCCTATCTTTCCGTGGTCATCCCCAAGGGCACCTATGAGGGCCAGACCGAGGATGTCGCGACCGCCGCCGTCGGCAATTTCCTGATCACCAGCGCCGATGTCCCTGACGAGACCGCCTACCAGATGACCAAATTGCTGTTCGAGCATCTCGACCAGCTCACCGCTGCCCACGCCGCCGCCAAGGCGATCGACCCCGCCAAGGCGCTCGACGGCATGCCGGTGCCGCTGCATCCAGGCGCCGAGAGGTATTACAAGGAAAAGGGATTGGTGAAGTAAGGAGCCTCGCCTCGCTCCGCACCCTCCCTCGGGGAGGGGAGCGCCCCGCCAGGAACCCCGCCAATGACCGCAACCCCGACCGTTCTTTCCCCCACAGCGGAAGCTCCTGTCGAAGGATTGCCGCCGGGGTTCGGCGAAGGCATCGCCGGCAAGGCGGCTTTTTTTATCGCCATCGCCTTCTCCATCTTCCAGATCTACATCGCCGCCTATGGCAGCCTGCCGAGCCAGGTCGTACGCGCCATGCATGTCGGCTTCCTGCTGCTGCTCGGCTTTGCCCTAATCGCCAATCTGCGCGCCAAAAGCGTCCCGGCGAAAGCAGTGTTCTGGACGCTCGGCGTGCTCGGCTTCGCCATCGGTCTGTACAATTGGGTGTTCTATGCCGACCTCATCCGCCGCTCCGGCTTTCTCACCACGCCTGACCTGATCGTCGGCGCGGTGCTGGTCGTGCTGGTCTTCGAGGCGGCGCGGCGATTGATGGGGCTGCCGCTCGCCGTCATTGCCTTCATCTTTCTCGCCTACGCATTTGCCGGCAATCATCTGCCGCCGCCTTTCATCCATCGCGGCTATGATTTCGCCCAGCTCGTCGACACCTTCGCCTATGGCACCGAAGGCATCTACGGCACGCCGGTCTATGTCTCGGCCGCCTACATCTTCATCTTCGTCGTCTTCGCCGCCTTTCTTGAACGCGCCGGCATGATCGCGCTGTTCAACGATTTTGCGCTTGGCCTGGTCGGCTCATGGCGCGGCGGCCCGGCGCAGGTCTGTGTGCTGTCCTCGGCGCTGATGGGCACCATTTCCGGCTCCGGCGTCGCCAATGTGGTGGCCAGCGGCCAGTTCACCATCCCGCTGATGAAGCGCTTCGGTTTCCGCTCGGCTTTCGCCGGCGCCGTCGAGGCGACCTCGTCGATGGGCGGCCAGATCATGCCGCCGGTGATGGGAGCGGTTGCCTTTATCATGGCCGAGACCCTGAACATCCCCTATGCCGCGGTGGTCAAGGCGGCGATCATTCCGGCGCTGCTCTATTTCGGCGCCTGTTTCTGGCAGGTGCACCTGGAGGCAGGCAAGGCCGGACTGCACGGCATGGCCAGGACCGACCTGCCCAATCCGTGGGATGCGGTGAGACAGCATTGGCCGCTGGTACTGCCGCTCGCAGCACTGATCTACCTGCTGTTTGCCGGCTACACACCGGTGTTCGCCGGCACCATGGGCCTGGCGTTGACCATTGTGCTTATTCTCGGCACGCCGCTGGCAGCATCGATCGGGCCGCTCGCCTTCCGCATCGTCTTCTGGCTGGCGCTCGGGCTTGCCGCGGCTTCCTTCATGAAATTCGGCGTCGACATCCTCAGCCTGGTCATCGCCGTGCTGGTCGTCGCCTGCCTCACGTTCAAGGGCGGGCGCGAGACGCTGCGCATATGCATCGATTCCCTTGCGGAGGGAGCAAAGAACGCGCTGCCGGTCGGCATTGCCTGCGCCATTGTCGGCATCGTCATCGGCACGTTGACGCTTACCGGCATCGCCTCGACCTTCATCGGCTGGATCATCTCGATCGGCGAGAACAATCTGTTCCTGTCGCTGCTTTTGACCATGCTCACCTGCCTGGTGCTCGGCATGGGCATACCGACCATTCCCAATTACATCATCACTTCGTCGCTGGCCGGGCCGGCGCTGCTGTCGCTCGGCGTGCCGTTGGTGGTCAGCCATATGTTCGTCTTCTATTTCGGCATCATGGCCGATCTCACTCCGCCTGTGGCGCTGGCCGCCTTCGCCGCCGCACCCATGGCCAAGGAAAGCGGCCTCAAGATCGGCATCCAGGCCACCAAGCTTGCCATTGCCGGCTTCGTTGTGCCGTTCATGGCGGTCTATACCCCGGCGCTGATGCTGCAGGACCCCGGCCCGATCGCCGCCCAGTTCGGCTATCCCGTCGAGGTCGCCTATATCGTCATCAAAGCCTGCATGGGCATAGTCCTGTGGGGCGCCGCTGCCGTCGGATTTCTGGCCCGGCGCATGGCCTGGTGGGAACGCCTCGTCGCCTTCGCCGCCGGCGTGCTGCTGGTTGCGGCGCTGCCGCTTACCGACGAGGCCGGCTGGGCGCTGTCCCTTGCCTGGATCGGCTGGCACTGCTGGCGCGCGCGGCAGGCTTCGCTGGCCAACTCGGGATGAGCCTCTGCATCGTCGCGGCCGGCAAGACGGTGGCGCTCGCGGTCGCTGCCTTCACGCTCTCCTGGGTGCATTCGGTGGAGAAGACTCAGTGGCAGGAAGACTGGAAGGTGCTGCCGTCCGGCCTGCAGCTGGTCGAGGCCCGCATCAAGGGATCGGGCGCCGGGATGGAGCCGCCGCAAGGCTCGGTGCTGAGAAACGGCTGGTGGGTCTATGCGCCCAAGGTCGGGCCACAGCGGCGCCTCGTGCTAGCCGCGTCGGGCGCTACGGGTCAGGGTTGGACGCTGTGCACGGCGCAGGACTGCCGCGAACTGGCTAAGCTGGCAGGCGACACGATCTCGCTGGAGCCGTGCGGGCCGGAGGGCTCCAGCCAGCCGCGGTAGCAGGCGATCATGCCGGCAAGTGGATGCGAGATCTCGACGTGGAAGCGGAAGCGGCCATCCTCCACCGTTTCGTAGGAAGCCGAGCGTGGACCGAGCCACATCGGCAGCGGCAGGCCAAAAAAGCTCCAGCAGCGCAAGACCAGCGCCAGCCGGCCGTCCTCGGCAACCAGCGCCATCGCGAAGGTCAGCGGGCCGAAGCGTTCGCACAGCAGGCGCTGCGATCGACCCCGGCCTGCAAACTGCAGGCTAGAAAAACTGTGCTTGCCGAATGTCCGCGTCCAGGTCTCACTCTCCTTGTCGGTGTCGAAGCGGACGTGAACCGGGATGTCCTCGCTTGCCCCGGGGAAGCCGACCATCCGGGCCATTAGCCGGCCAAGAACATTGCGCCCGCGTTCGACGCGCGCGCGGCCTGCCGCCATTGTTGTGCAATCGTGCATGGCGCGGATTTCCCGGGGCAGGCCATGCCAGGCGTCGCCGAGCAAGACGGCATAAAGCGACTTGTCCCTGTCAGCGGGCTCATTCCTGAACCCGGTGTAGATTGTCTTGCCGGCGAACAGCGCTTCATAATCCCGGAGCTCCAAATCGCGCACCGCCGCCCGTGCGCCCGGCGCGGGCTGATGTCCGGCCAGCGCTTTGCGGACCAGCGCTTCGACCGCCATCGACGGGATCAGCGGCCCATCATTGCCCTCGGCCAAGAGATGCCACGAGCGCTTGACGATGGCGCCCGCCCGGTCAGATCCCTCCACCTCGACGAACATGCCGCCGCGATGCTCGCCCCAGCGCAGCCGGTTCGTTGCCTGATGCATCAGCGGCGCCAGCGGCAAAAGCGAACCGATCAATCCGGCGCGCACCAGCCAGGCGAGGCAGATCAGGGCGCGGTGCAGCAACTCGGGTACCGGCCCGGCTCCCATCCAGATGGTCCTCGCCTCCGGCCAAAGCTCGGCCAAGGCGCGCAGGTCGGGAACGTCGACAAGCGAAAACAGCGTGTATCGAAGCGGCAGCCGGCCCGGCGGCGCGATGGTGTAGCGCAGTTGTTCGGTGAACGGACGGCCTTGTTCCGGACGGCCATTGCGAACAAGCCGCACCGGCTGACCGGCATAACCGGCGATAGCGTGAATGACGTTTCCGCCGACACCGGCCAAGGGCGACGGCGCGATGCCGCCGCGAATGCCGTCGACCCGCGTCAGGTCCGACGACAGGCGGCGCACAACCGCGGCCGTCAGCACCGGAAAGCTCGAGACGCCGGACAGCACGAAAACCCCTGCATTTCGCGCCGCCTCGTCGAACGCAGAGACGCCGGCGACGAAAT
Source organism: Mesorhizobium sp. M0410 (assembly GCF_040321435.1). Classification (NCBI taxonomy): domain Bacteria; kingdom Pseudomonadati; phylum Pseudomonadota; class Alphaproteobacteria; order Hyphomicrobiales; family Phyllobacteriaceae; genus Mesorhizobium; species Mesorhizobium sp. M0410. The sequence goes on along the minus strand of NZ_JAMYRN010000023.1, from coordinate 32,598 downwards.
CCGAGCCGTCGGCTAGATCGAGATAGTTGATGCGCCGGGCGATGCAGGCCTCGATCAGGCGATAGCGTCCCTCGCCATAGGCCTGGAACGGGCCGCTCGCGTCGACTACAATATCAGGCTCAAATGCAGCGAGTTGCGCGGCGAGATCGCCGTCACGGTCGAACAGGGCCGGCTGCAGCCGGGCTGCTGTCGGCGCACGCCTGTTGCAATAAGCGTCAGCCTTGGCAAGCGAGCGCCCGGCGACGAAGAGGATCAGACGCGGTTCGCCCTCCAAAAGCTCGACGGTGCGACCGCCAAAGGTGCCATAGCCGCCGACGACAAGAACCTTCATCCGCAGTTCCCCCAAAATGCCCCGCGCCGCTCCCGGCCACGGCAATGAGCCTAGCCGATCAACCTTGCCCTCACCTCGGCGGAAGGGATTTCACAATTGTCCTTCTTGCCGAACAGGGCGTAGCGGTTCTTTGCGATGCGGTCGTAGAGCCAGTCGCGAAGCGGGCGCGGCAACAGCAGCAGGATCCGCGCCGCCCGCCACGGCCAGCCGAGTTCGGCCATGACGGCAACGAAACTATCCAGGCGGGTGAAAGCAGCGCCATTGACGATGACGAGATTGGTCTCGTAGCGATCCGTTCGCAGCCCGGATTTCTTGAACAGCATCTCGCCGAAGGGCGACTGCGCCGTTGCGAAATGGAAGCGGCCCTTGCGGTCGAGCTTCACCACCATGCGCACAAAGCCCGAGCACAACACGCAAATACCGTCGAACACGATCAACGGGCGACGTGATTCGAATTCTGGCGGCTCAGGAGAATGGTTCGGCTTGACGATCACGTGACGCCCGGCAGCTGGTGTCAGGCGACACTAGACCTGCCGGCGGCTCGATCAAAGCCCGGACTGCTGAAGGCTTGGCGTTGTCGCACGCCGTCTGTCGGTCAGCGCAGGGCGCTCGGCGCGATAGGTCGTTGACCGATTGTCGGCGTCGGGCCGGCATATCCGGCTGTCGTGACGGCTCTCCATGCTCATCATCAGTGCACGCTGATCCCAAGCGTGTTGCCACGGCGCGCGCAGGCGGGGCCTGGGCCGCGCATGTAATAGCGCTCGGGCCGATAGGTCGGTGCGACGAATTCGCGGATGGCGGCAGCATAGCCGGCGATGTGATTCCAGAAGCTCATTTTACTCGGTCCCTGTCCCGTTTCGGATGTCCCTTCCGAATTGCGGGGATCATAGCGTCCAGGCGTGAATAGTCGGTGAACGCGATGTTAATCTCTGGTCGAAAATGCCTTCGTTCATGGCTGGAATGCGGCTGATTCGCGGTGTTTCCATGCAGTCCGTCGGCATTTCGCCCAGTGTGACTTTTGCACCACATATGTTTCGCCTGAATGTCGCTGAGGCGCGGTTTTGTTTCAGCTTTTTGCTGGACCGCGAAATTTCCGTGCACGCGGCCGGAAAACCAGGAACCCGCCCGTCAGCCGCACGTTGATTTCCCAGTGCCGGGACGAACCGGTTCCGCAGGCTGTGGTGCTCGGGTTGGGCCGCAGCCAAAAATCCGAAACTGCAAGAGCAATGGAAAGGCAAAGGCCATGGGCTTCTTTTCGAAGGATATCAAAACACTCGATGACCTGTTCGTGCACACGCTGCGCGACATCTATTACGCTGAAAAACAGATCGAGAAATCGCTGCCGAAGATGATCGACAAGGCGAGTGATCCGCAGCTGAAAGCCGGCTTTGAGAAACATCTCGCCCAGACCAAGGGTCATATCCAGCGTGTCGAGCAGGTGTTCGAACTGCACGGCGTGAAGGCCAAGCAGGTCGACTGCCCGGCCATCGACGGCATTCTCGAAGAGGCCGACGACATCAGCGGCGACATCGCCGACAAGGAGGTCCTCGACGCTGCGCTGATCGCCTCGGCCCAGGCGGTCGAGCATTATGAGATGACCCGTTACGGCACCTTGATTGCCTGGGCCAAGCAACTGGGCCGCAGCGACTGCGCCAATGTGCTGGCCAACAATCTCAAGGAGGAGCAGGCGACCGACCGCAAGCTTACCGAGATAGCGGAAAGCAAGATCAACCTGCAAGCCGCCGAGTAGGGCAGCGATAGAGAATTGAGTTCAGGGCAAGGCCGGGCCGAAAGCCCGGACTTGCCTTTTTGCGCCGCCGGAACCGGAACGGGCTTTGGCCGTTCTCGGTTGAACGCCGTTCTCGGTTGAACCTTGTCGCGCAGGGAGTTTGTCATGGCGCCGCGCCCCGCCTGGAGAGGATATCTCAAGCTTTCGCTGGTTACTTGCGCCGTCGAACTGACCAATGTCGTGACCCAGGCGGAGAAAGTCTCGTTCCGCGTGCTCAACCGCAAGACCGGCAATACCGTCAAGCGCGTCTATGTCGATCCGGCCAGCGGCAAGCCGCTCGATGAAGGGGACGAGATCAAGGGCTACGAGATCGGCGACGGCGACTTCGTCCAAATCGAGGAGGAGGAGATCGAAGCCGTGCAGATCGAATCCTCGCACACGATGAGCCTCGATGGTTTCATCGAAAAATCCTCGATCCAGCAGATCTATCTCGATACGCCCTATTATGTGACGCCTGCGGACGAGGTCTCGGAAGAGGCCTTCGCCGTCATCCGCGACGCCATGGCCGCCAAGAAGACGGCGGGGCTGGCCCGTATCGTGCTCTATCGCCGCGAACGTCCGGTGGTCATCGAGCCGTTGGGCAAGGGTCTGCTGCTGACGACCCTGCGCTATGGCGATACGGTTCGCAGGCCCGAGATGGTGTTCGGCGACATCAAGCCGGTGAAGACCGACGCCGAAATGATCAGGCTGGCCGAACACATCGTCGATGAGAAACAGGCGAAGTTCGATCCTTCCGAATTCGAGGACAAATACGAAAACGCCCTGATCGAGCTGGTCCGCGCCAAGAAGGCCGGCAGGAAGGCACCGAAGACAAAGGCGGAACCACGGCCCTCCAACGTCGTCAATCTCTTCGATGCACTGAAGAAGAGCCTTTCGTCGGAAGCCGGTGCGCCGGCAAAGACCGGACGCCCGGCAAAGGGCGCCAAGTCCAAAGCCGCTCGGCGCAAATCTGCTTAGGATCAGACCATGGTCAGCCTCGAGCAGTATCACGCCAAGCGCAATTTCAAGAAGACCACCGAACCGGCCGGCAAGGTTTCGCGCGGCAAGAAAGCCGAGCCAGGTGGCATCTTCGTCATCCACAAGCATGCCGCCACCAGGCTCCACTACGACCTTCGTCTCGAGCATGGCGGCGTGCTGTGGAGCTGGGCAGTGACGCGGGGCCCGAGCCTCGACCCGCACGAAAAGCGGCTCGCCGTGCATGTCGAGGACCACCCGATCGACTATGCGCCGTTTGAAGGCACTATCCCGAAGGACCAATATGGCGGCGGCTCGGTCATTGTCTGGGACGAGGGAACTTGGGTCCCCGATGGCGACCCGGCAAAAGCGATGAAGAAAGGCCATATCAGTTTCGAACTGCATGGCCACAAATTGCATGGCGCCTGGCATCTGGTGCGGCTGAAGCCGCGTCCGGGCGAAAAGCGTGACAACTGGTTGCTGATCAAATCCGACGATGCCGCCGCGCGTCCGGGCGAGGACATTTTGCAGGAGGCGCCGCAATCGGTGAAATCCGGCCTGACCATCGAGGAGGTTGGCGAAGGCAAGACCGCCGATGGCAAGAAGCCAAGCGTCTGGCAGTCCGACAGGCCGGCCGCCAGCAAAGCGAAGGCCGTCGCCGCAAGGCGGCTCGAATTCATCGAACCGGCGCTCGCAACGCTGGAGCGGGACGCCCCGCCCGGCAAGGACTGGCTGCATGAGGTGAAGTTCGACGGCTATCGCATGCAGGCGCAGCTTGCCGGCACCGAGGTTCGGCTTTTGACACGCGCCGGCCTCGACTGGACCGACAAGTTCGGTGGCGCAATTGTCGCGGCACTTGGCGGCCTGAAATGCACCGATGCTATCATCGACGGCGAAATCGTCGTGCTGGCGGATAATGGCGTGTCGTCATTCTCGCTGCTGCAGCAAGATCTGTCGGCAGGCCGCACGGATCGTTTCATCTACTACGTTTTCGACCTGCTGCGTCTTAACGGTGAGGATATCCGTTCCGAGCCGCTGGTCGAGCGCAAGGAAAGGCTGCGCACGTTGCTCGCCGGACAGGCCGAGGATCAGGCCGTGCGCTTCAGCGACCACTTTGCCGAGCCCGGCAAGATCATGCTGGAGCATGCTTGCCGGCTGGGGCTCGAAGGCGTCGTCTCCAAGCGCGCCGATGCGCCCTACCGCAGCGGCCGGGTCCCGTCCTGGGTGAAGTCGAAATGTACGGCGCGCCAGGAATTCGTCATCGGCGGCTACATGCCGTCGGACAAGACCGGGCGGGGCCTGCGCTCGCTGCTGGTCGGCTATCACGAGGGCGGCAAGCTGCGCTATGCCGGCCGCGTCGGCACCGGCTTCACGGCCAAAAGCACCAACGAGCTGAAGAAGAGGCTTGATGCGCTGAAGACGACAACCTCGCCCTTCGACAGGGCGGTGCCAAGGGGTAAGGGGCTGGTCTGGGTCAAGCCCGAACTTGTCGGCGAAGTGGAGTTTCGCAGTTGGACGTCGGACAGTATAATACGCCACGCGTCGTTCCAGGGATTGCGCGAGGACAAGCCGGCGGAGGAAGTCGTGCAGGAGAAACCGAAAGCACGCTCAGCCCCGGCAGAGTCGAAGCCAAAGCCCGCCAGACCCGTGGCCACGGCGAAAACCTCGGTTACGCTGTCCCGCCCCGACAAGCTTCTGTGGCCCGAGGAGAACGTATCGAAGCAGGATCTGGTCGATCACTACGCGCTGGTCTGGCCGCGCATGAAGCAATTCGTCATCAACCGGCCGCTCAGCCTCGTGCGGGCGCCGGACGGTGTTGGCGGCCAACGGTTCTTCCAGAAGCATGCCTCGGCCGGCATGCACGACAAGATCGCCGTGATGAAGGATCCCACCGACGGCGAGGAGATATTGTTCATCCGCGATTTCGACGGTGTCGTGGCCCTCGTTCAACTTGGCGTCGTCGAGATCCACATCTGGGGCTCGACCACGGACGAGCTGGAAAAACCAGACCAGATCATCTTCGATCTCGATCCCGACGAGGGTGTCGACGTGAAGGCGGTGCTTGCCGCGGCGCTCGACATCCGCAGCCGGCTCGACGAACTGTCCCTGCCTAATTTCATCAAGACCTCGGGCGGCAAGGGCTATCATGTCCTCGTCCCGCTGAAGCCGTCGGCGGACTGGGATGAGGTCAAAGGCTTCGCCCATGAGTTCGCTCGAGCGCTCGAGCAAGCCGCACCCGACCGCTACACGGCGACGCTGTCGAAGAAGGCGCGCACCGGCAGGATATTCGTCGATTATCTGCGCAATGGCCGTGGCGCGACCACGGTCGCGCCCTATTCGTCGCGCGCCAAGAAAGGTGCCACTGTATCAATGCCGGTGACCTGGGCGGAAATCGAGGCCGGATTGCCCCCGAACGCCTTTCCGATAGGCGACAAGACGACGCTGAAGCGGCTTGGGCAAGCCGATCCCTGGGAGGATTTTTTCAAGCAGGCCAAGCCGCTCAAGCGCGGCTAGAGCAATTCCAGGAAAAGTGTGTGGAACGATTTTCTGTCCGGAATTGCGTCAAAACAAAAAAGATAGAGCGGTTCGGCGTTTCCGTGGAGACGGCGAGCCGTTCTGGTGCGTCGAAGCGAGCCGTCAGGCGAGAAACGTCTTCTCGAATGCCTGCTTGCCTGTCGGCGAGAAGATCACTGCACGGCTGTCCTTCTCGCGCCGCGCCCATTTTTCGGCGAGGATCTTATCGAGAATGGCGGCGCCCAGCGTGCCGGCGAGGTGCGAACGCCGCACGCTCCAATCGAGGCAGGCCCGGCACACCGGTCGCCGCGCCTTGCCCTCGACATCGATGCCGATCGCGGCGAAATGCGAGGCGGCCGACGGCCCAAGCCGGATCTCCTCATCATTGCGCAGGAGCACTTGTCGAGCGACGAGACGGTCCAGCATCGCCACCGCCTGCTCGCCGGCGAGGTGGTCGTAGCAGACCCGCGCCACGCGCATGGCAGCGTCGCGTGGGCCAGGCCGCACTCGTTGCGGCCCGACCGCGGCGGCAACACCGGTGATCGCCTCAATCATGCCTGCTACCTGCGGGCCGGCGAGGCCGTAGTAGCGGTGCCGTCCCTGGCTTGCCAGCGTCAGCAGCCCGCCTTCCATCAGCTTCGACAGATGGGAGCTCGCTGTCGGAAGCGACACGCCGGCCTCGAGTGCCAGTTCACTCGCCGTCAGTGCCGTGCCGCCCATCAGTGCGGACAGCATGTTTGCCCGCGCCGGATCGCCCACCAGGCTGGCAATGCGGGCTATGTCAGGTCCTTCGCGCATGGTTCGTTCATCATCGAAGCATCCTCGTCAGACAAGCATTAATCTCGATGCAAATCAAGGAGACGACAATGCCTGCAAGGACTATTCTCGGCGCCGCGCCTGCTCGCCGGCCGTTCCCGTTCATTGTCTTGCGCCGCCTGCGGCTGCGGCTCCTGAAGCGGTGGTACGACCGTCATTTGCAGCGTCTCGACCTCGCCGAGATCGACGATCATCTGCTGCGTGACCTTGGCCTGACACCCGAAGACGTCCGCCGCGAATGCGCGAAATCCTTCTGGCAAACCTGACCGGCCAGCGAATTTGCCTAGCATATCGATCTTCGGAACGTTTCGACCCGGCTCGAACTGTGACCGCCAGAAAACATCCACCGCCAAGGAGGCGAAAATGACCATCACCTGCTTCATCCGCTACGAGATCGATCCGTTCGGCAAGGCGGCGTTCGAGGAATATGCACGCAATTGGGGGCAGGCGATCCCGCGCTGCGGCGCCGATCTGATCGGCTATTTCGCGCCGCACGAAGGCTCGGCCACTACGGCTTATGCCGCCTACAACATCGACAGTCTTGCGGCCTACGAAGCCTACCGCGCCCGGCTCGCCGCCGATCCCGCCGGCAAGGCGAATTACGAGTTCGCCCGGCGGGAAAAATTTATCCTGAAGGAGGACCGCATCTTCCTCAAACTGGCCTCCGGGCCACATGCTTCTTTGGTGAAGCCATGATCGCCGTCATCTTCGAGGTCGAGCCGGCGGCGGGCATGCGCGATGCCTATCTCGGCATCGCCGCCGATCTGCGCCCACTGCTCGACGGCATCGACGGTTTCCTGTCGATCGAGCGCTTCCAGAGCCTTGCCGATCCGAACCGCATCCTGTCGCTGTCCTTCTGGCGCGACGAGGATGCGGTGAAGGCCTGGCGCAACACGCAGGAACATCGGCAGGCGCAGAGGGCTGGGCGCGGCGGCATCTTTGCCGGCTACCGTTTGCGGATCGCCCATGTCATGCGCGACTACGGCCTGACCGAACGCGCCGAGGCGCCAGCAGACAGCCGGGCGGTGAATGGGTAGCGACTGCTATGCATTCCCGATCAGCACCCCTGCCGCAAACACCAGCGCGCCGCCCAGCACCACCTGGAAGGCGGCGCGCCAGAATGGCGTCTGCATGTAGCGGTTCTGTACGAAGGCGATCGTCCAAAGTTCGAAGAACACCACGACCGCGGCGACGATCGTCGCCGTCCAGAAAAGCGGGATGAGATAGGGCAGCGCGTGCCCGAGCCCGCCCAGCGTCGTCATGACGCCGACGGTCAGCCCGCGTTTTACCGGCGAGCCGCGGCCGGATAGCTTGCCGTCGTCGGAGGCCACTTCGGTGAATCCCATCGAGATACCGGCGCCGATCGAGGCGGCAAGCCCGACCAGAAAGGTCTGGAACGTGTCGTGCGTGGCAAAGGCCGCGGCAAAGATCGGCGCCAGCGTCGACACCGAGCCATCCATCAGCCCGGCCAGCCCGGGCTGCACGTAGGTCAGGATGAACTGACGTTGCTCGGCCGCCGCCTCTTCGTCCTTGACCGCGCCCGATATATGCTTTTGCTCCAGCCGCTGCGCCAGTGTCTCGTGGCCCTGTTCGGCCACCGCCAGATCGTCGAGCAACTTTCTCGTCGAGGCATCGCCTGTGCGTTTGGCCGCCTCGATATAGAACAGGTAGGCCTGCCGCTCCATGGCCTCGGCTTGGCTGCGCACATGATCGATACCGAGCGGCCTCACCAGCCAGTCCGGCTTGCGCTCGTAATAACCCTTCACATGCTCGCGCCGGATCAGCGGTATGCGCTCGCCGAAACGCTTGCGGTAAAGCTCGATCAGCGCGTCGCGATGGCCGTCCTCTTCCTCCGCCATCTCCTCGAACACTTTGGCCGATTGCGGAAAGCTTTCCGCCAGCCCGTCGGCATAGGCGCGATAGATGCGCCCGTCATCCTCCTCGGAGGAGATTGCGAGCGCCAGGATCTCCTGCTCCGAGAGAGATTCAAACGGACGGCGGCCGAAGCCAAAAACGCGGGAAAGCATGAGAAATTCACCCCAGTTTAGAATAGTTCTAAACTAGAGCTTCGCACATCCTCGGTCAATCGCGCCCCTCCACTCATCTGCTCAAAAGTATCGACGTCGAAACCGAACGAGGCATCGTTTGCTATCGGCAAACGTTCACCTATATGATCGAATCTGAACCAAGAGAAAGGAACCCGCAGATGCCGGAACAACAGCAGCCATTTGACCCCAAGCCGGTTCTCGACCTGATCGCTAACATCGAGGCGGACTTGCAGCGCCTGAAAGGGCTGGTCGAGCAGCAGGTCGAAAAATTCGATCCCGCCAATCCACACAACAAGGCTCCCGACGGCAAGTTGACCGAGGAGGGCGTCGAGTGCTGCTATCGCCTGTTCGACGAGGGTAAGTCGCGCTATTCGGTTGCTCAGCAGATGAAGATCTCCTTCGCTGCTGCCACCCATCGCTTCAACACCTGGCGCAAGATGGGCGGCCCCAAACGGAAAAAGACGCTGTTGGGATGAGGAGCGGCCGGCAATGCCGGTCAGGCAACGATTTGTCGATTGAAGTGACGAATGCATAGCGGAGGGCGGAGGCGGCGGGGGGTGACAGTCACGCCCCACTCCTGCCTCCAAGTCGATTTGTAACGGTCACATTTTTTATTGGTGCGCGGCCTCCCTTTCCGTGCACCATAGGCGGTCTCATTTCTTGCAGGACCCCAGCCATGACCATCCCTCCCGGCATCGCCGATATTCACAGCGCAGCAGCGCGATTGTCCGGACTGATCGTCGAAACGCCGCTGATCGAATCGCCGGAGTTGAACAAGCGCTTCGGCGCCAGGATCCTGTTCAAGCCGGAGACGTTGCAGCGCACCGGCTCGTTCAAGTTCCGCGGTGCCTATAACAGGCTCTCCTCGCTCTCGGCGGAAGAACGCGCCCGCGGCGTCGTCGCCTTCTCGTCGGGCAATCACGCGCAAGGCGTTGCCGCCGCAGCGGCGATGTTCGGCGTCAAGGCCATCATCGCCATGCCTGCCGATGCGCCGGCGATGAAGGTCGGCAATGTCAGGAAGATGGGCGCCGAAGTGATCACCTTCGACCGGGTCCGCGACGATCGCACTGCCGTTGTCCGTTCTTACGTGGAAAAGGGCATGGTCCTGGTGCCGCCCTACGACGATCCGGCCATCATCGCCGGCCAGGGCACGATCGGCCTCGAATTGATGCGCCAAGCAAAAGCGCTTGGCGTCAGCCTCGATGCGGTGGTGGTTCCCTGCGGCGGCGGCGGGTTGAGCAGCGGCATTTCGATCGCGATCAAGGACGCCTCGCCGGACACCGCCGTCTGGGCTGTGGAACCCGAGCATTTCGACGACACACGCCGCTCGCTGATCCAAGGCGCCAGGGTGTCGAACGCGCCCGGCCACACCTCGATCTGCGATGCCCTTCTCGTCGCCGAGCCGGGTGCGATCACTTTCGAGATCAACCGCAAGAATCTCGCGGGCGCCATCGCCGTTTCCGACAAGGCGGTGGCTCAGGCGACGCGCGACGCGATGGCTTGCCTGAAGCTGGTGGTCGAACCTGGCGGCTGCGTCGGCTTGGCCGCGCTGTCGTCAGGCGAGATCGACCTTACCGGGAAATGCGTGGCCGTGGTGCTGTCCGGCGGCAATGTCGATTTCAGCACCTATGCCGAGATCATTGCTGCCAGCTAAGATAGCAATCAGTTGCAGGTCATGCGCCGGTTCGAGGCGCTCGAGCCTCCGTTGCGTCCGGTCGAACCGGTCCCATTCAAGGACTGAGATCAATGAAACTGTTCTTCAGCCGCAATCCCAATCCTCGCCTCGCGGTCGCCGTGGCACGTTATCTCAATGCCAAGGTCGAGTTTGAATTCGCCTCCCCCTTCGCTCCGGGGCAGGCCGAGCGCTTTCGGCCGCTCAATCCAAATCTTTCATTGCCCATCCTTGTGGACTTGGGAAAAAGCCTCTGGGAGGCCGATGCCATAGCCTGCCGGCTTTCACGCGACACGCATTCGCATTTTTGGCGCACCGGCGACGATGAGCCGGAGATGATCCGGTGGCTGAGTTGGGGCAAAGAGAACCTCGCAAGAGCCTGCGATGTCGTGCATTTCGAACGCGGGACCAAACAGCGCTATGGGCTCGGCCCGATCGATCAGGCACGGGTTGAGGAGGGCCTGAGGGACTTCAGTACCGCCGCTGCAATACTTGATGCCGAGCTTTCCCAGCGAGAATGGCTGGTCGGAAATTCGGTTTCCTACGCCGACTTTCGAATGGCGACGTTTCTGCCCTTCAACGACGTCGCCCGATTGCCTCTCGATGATTATCCCTCTGTCGGCCGCTGGTATCGGCAGCTTGAAGAAATCGATGCCTGGCGTGATCCCTTCGAAGGGCTCAATGCACCTGAATTGACACCGGTCCCGGGCCAGGCCAAGGCCGTGTGATTCTCGATCATTTGCGCAAGCTGATTGCGTCGACCCTAATCCAGCGTCCGGCGGAACCGCACCAGCGCAATGCCGGCGAATAGCGCCACGAACACCACCAGCCAGCCGATCTCCGTTGTCACTGCCGGCAGCTCGGCGCCCTTCAGCATCACCGCGCGGATAATGCGCAGGAAATGCGTCAGCGGCAGCACTTCGCCGAAATCTTGCGCCCAGTCCGGCATGCCGCGATAGGGGAACATGAAGCCGGACAGCATGATCGACGGCAGGAAGAAAAAGAAGGTGAGCTGCAGGGCCTGCATCTGCGTGCGGGCGATCGTCGAAATCGTGTAGCCGAGCAGTACCAGCGCCAAGACGAAGATCAGGACCGCCGTCAGCAGCAGCGACATAGATCCGGTGAAGGGTATGGCAAACAGAAGCTTCGAGGCCGCCAGCACCACCAACACCTGCACGGCGCCGACCGCCAGATAGGGCAGCACCTTGCCCAGCATGATCTCGAGCGGGCTGGACGGCATCGCCAGAAGGTTCTCCATCGTGCCGCGCTCGGTCTCGCGCGTCAGCGCGATCGAGGTCATCATCACCATCGTCATCTGCAGGATGACGCCGAGCAGACCGGGCACGATGTTGTACTGCGAGACGGCTTCCGGATTGTAGCGCCGGTGTACTACCACCTGGAGCTGGCCCCGGGCAGCTTCAGCCGCCGTCTCCTGCATGCCGCGTGCCCTGAGCAGCGCCTGGTTGGCGACGGTGCCGAGCGTCGAGATGGCGCCGCTGGCGACGGCCGGGTCGGTTGCATCCGCCTCGATCAGGATCTGCGGGCTGTCGCCGCGCTCGACCCGTCGGGCAAAATCGGCGGGAATGGTGACGACGAAGGCGACATCGCCGCGCGCCATCAGGAATTCGGCTTCGGCGGCACTTTGCGCAACATGGTCGAAGCGGTAATATCCGGTGGTCTGCAGCGCCGAAACCATGGCCCGCGTGTAAGGATCGCTGCTCATCGCCACCAGTGCTGCCGGCAGGCTCTTCGGATCGTTGTTGATGGCATAGCCGAACAGCACCAGCTGCATCAGCGGCACGCCGAGCATCATGGCGAAGGTGATGCGGTCGCGCCGCATCTGGATGAACTCCTTGATCAGCAGAGCGCCTAGCCTGGCGAAGGAAAAGATGCTGTTTATCCCGTTCTTCATCCCATGTTGTCCTTCGAACCGGACATGAACTGGATGAACACATCCTCCAGGCTGGTCTCGCCGGGCGATACCGTGACGCCCTTGTGCTCTTTCTCGACATCGGCGAGCGCTGCCTGAAGCGCCTTCCTGTCGGAACCGACGACATGCAGCGTCGCCCCGAACGGCGCCACCTGGTCGACGCCGTGGCGGCCATGAAGTGCGGCCGCGACCTTATCGAGCCGTGGCCCTTGCAGGACGAAGGTGGTCAGCCCGGCATTCCTCACCACGTCCTCGACCGTGCCAGTGGCCAGCATCTTGCCGTAGGAGATGTAGCTGATGCGGTGGCAGCGCTCGGCTTCGTCCATGTAATGGGTGGAGACCAGCACGGTCAGGCCGCCGCTCGCCAGCCGGTGGATCTCGTCCCAGAATTCGCGTCTGGCCTTCGGATCGACGCCCGCCGTCGGCTCGTCGAGCAGCAGCAGTTTCGGCTTGTGCATGATGCAGGCGGCCAGCGCCAGCCGCTGCTTCCAGCCGCCGGACAGCGTACCGGCCAGCTGGTTCTTGCGCGATGTCAGGCCGAGCTCCTCAAGCGTCTTAGCCACATGCCCGTCGAGCGGCTTCAGCCGGTAAAGCCGTGCCACGAATTCGAGATTCTCGCCGATCGTGAGGTCTTCGTAGAACGAGAATCTCTGCGTCATGTAGCCGACTTCGCGCTTGATCCGCAGGCTGTCGGTGCGGATGTCGAAGCCCAGAACCGTGCCTTCGCCCTCATCCGGCGTCAGCAAGCCGCACATGATGCGGATGGTCGTCGTCTTGCCTGAGCCGTTCGGCCCGAGGAAGCCGACGATCTCGCCCTCGGCCACCGTCATCGTCACATGGTCGACGACGGTCTTGTCGCCGAAGCGCTTGACCAGGCCGTGCAGGTCGATGACGTTCATTTTCCGATGTCCGCCAGATCGACGTCGACGATCTGCCCGGGCTGCAATGCGCTGGCGTCGCCCTCCGGCCGCGCTTCGACCAGATAGACCAGCTTTTGCCGGGTCTCGAGCGAGTAGATCACCGGCGGCGTGAATTCCGGATCCGGCGACACGTAGCTGACGCGAGCCTTCACGCCCGCTCCGCAACCGTCGCAATGGACATTGAGCAGCGTGCCGACATCGACCGAGGAGAACGCGCTTTCCGGCACATAGACGCTGAGCTTCACCGCGCCATCCGGCAGTATGGAGATGACCGGCGCGGTCGGCCCGGCCGTGTCGCCTGGATAGCGGATGACATCGTTGACCCGGCCGGGCGAGGGCGCCGTCAGCACGCGCTTCGACAGTCGCCATTGCGCTTGCTCCAGCGCCGACTGCGCCTGCCTGACCTGATTGTCGGCGGCCTTGATCGTCTCGGGCCGTGCGGGCAGCCCGCCGACGGCGAGATTGGCCTCCGCCTGGCCGACCTGCGCGTTGGCCGTCTCCAGCGTCGCGGAAGCCGTGTCGTAGTCGGCCTGCGTGCCGGTGCCGCGTTTGAACAGATCGCTGGCGCGGATGTAACGGCGTTTGGCGTCGGCGGCTTGCGCCTTGGCCATGTCGACCTGCGCCTTGAGCACCGCAATCTCTTCCGGCCGCTTGCCGACCTGCAGGTCGGCAAGTTGCGCCTGGGCCTGCGCAAGGGCCGCCTCGGCTTGTGCGATGGCGATCTTGGCGTCGGCGTTTTCCAACGTCACCACCGGCGTGCCGGGCGCGACGCGGTCGCCGCGCTTGACCGCAATCGTCTCGACCTGCGCCACCTCGATCGGCGCGAGCAGGACGTAGTCGCCCTCGACGTAGCCGACGGCGAGCGGTGCTGCCGGCGCGCAGGCGCTGAAAAGCTGGGCGGCAAGCGGCAAAGAACAGAGCAGGCTCATGATCCACGATCCTTCCGGACAGCCAAATCGCGCCGAGCTAAAATCGCGCTGAGATTGTCGGTTATTGTTGCCGCGATCTTGCCGGCCTCATCATCGCCGATCTTGCGCCAGCCCATCCGGCGCATAACCGCCTCGCGGCCGATGCGGAAATAGACGACCTGCCCGATCAGCGTGAATACGGTGAGTTTTGTGCGCTCGCTCTCGGCCGGCTCGCCTGTCGCCTGTTCCCAGATCAGGCAGAGGCGGTGATGCGCCGGTTCGAACACGCCGTCATAGATACGGTCGAGCGCCGCGGTAGGATGCGACAGCTCGCGCAGGACGAACTGTACAATCTCGCCGGCTTCCGGCCTTGCCGCGATGAAGGCGACCATCCGCTCCAGTGCGACGGCTAAATGTGCCCGCGCGGCCTCGGTGTCCGCCAATGCTGCGACCGGCGCCTGCAGATTGCCGATCGCCTGGCCGGCAACGGTCTGGATGGTGTCGACGATGTAGTCGGCTGCCGCGTTGCGGAGCCCTTCCTTGCCGCCGAAATGATAGGCGATCGAGCCGATATTGGCCTTGGCCTCAGCCGCGATCTGGCGCGTCGACGTTCCGTCGAAACCCTGGCGTCCGAACAGCTTCAGCGCCGCGCGCACGAGTGCCGTCCGCGTCATGTCTGCGGCGGTCTTGGGCCCCTCATGAGGAAGGCTGCTGGCGCTGGGCGATTTGATCATCATCGACAATTTAATCAATCGAATGATTAAAGTCAACTGCGATCAAGCGGCTTGCCAACTCTGGCCGTGCGCGCTCTAGTGCGTGGCCATGGGCAAGGAAATCGAGCGTAAATTCCTGGTCTCAGGTGAGGAATGGCGGGCAATGGTCGAGGCGGACACTCATATCCGTCAATTCTACCTTCTCGCCGAACCCAGCCGTACGGTGCGTGTGCGCATCAGCAATGATGCCGCCGCCAAGCTGACGCTCAAGTTCGGCAGCCAGGCACGCCAACGCGATGAATTCGAATATCCGATGCCTTTGGCGGAGGCGCAGGAGATGCAGGCCTTTGCCATCGGACATGTCATCGAGAAGACACGCCATCATGTTAGACACCGCGGCTATCTCTACGAAGTCGATGTCTTCGGCGGGACGCTTGCGGGGTTGGTGATCGCCGAGCTCGAGACGCCGGAGGATGTACCGGACGAAATGCTGCCAGATTGGCTCGGCCGTGAAGTCACCGGCGAGCCGAGATTTTACAACGCGTCGCTCGCCCTTGGGGGGATTGCGGAGATCGTCGCATGAGCTTTCGTATCGATCCGCACATCTCGCTGACCGGCGAGATCAGACGCATTCTCGCCGAGGAGATCGGCAAGGCGCTTGTCCATCTGGACGCCGCGCGTGACAGGCCCGAACAGGGGCTGCACAACTGTCGCAAACGGCTGAAGAATGTCCGCGCCTTGCTGCGCCTTGTCCGTTCCGGAGACGAAACATTCTGCGTGACTGAGAATCAATGCTACCGCCAGGTGGCGGCCCTGCTTGCCGGCCCGCGCGAGGCGACCGCACTGGTGGAAACAATCGACCGGCTAGCGGCAAGCTTTCCCGAGCAAAGTGCCGGCGGTGGCCTCGATGCCGTTCGCGACCGGCTCGTCGCGCGCCTTCATGAACTGCATGGCGGAGCAGGCCTCGATGCTGCGATAGGCGCGGCGATCGCCGCTTGCGAGGAAGGTGTCGGCCGGATCGACAAGCTCGCTCTGCCCGACCAGCCGGAGCAGGCTGCCGACGTGCTCGCCGAAGGCGCGCGCGCCACTTTGCGCCGCGCCAGGAAAGCGCTGGACAAGGCGGCTTCGCGCGGCGAAGCCGATGACTTTCACGACCTGCGCAAGGCGGCCAAGACGCATGGCATGCACCTGTCGCTGCTCGGCCGGCTGTGGCCGACGCCGATCAAGGCCCGGCGCAAGGCCGTCGATGAATTGGGCGAGCGGCTCGGCGAACTGCACGACGTGTTCGTCATGCGCGCGCTTCTCGATGCCGAGGACCAGCCGCTCGGTCCCCCTGAGGACACGCGGTTGCTTGCCAAGCTGCTGAAGCGCTCGGAAAAGAGCCTGAAAAAAACCTGCCTCGCCGAGGCGGCCGAGCTTTTCGGCGACCGTCCGAAGCGCTCGACAAGGAAGCTTGCCCGCAAGGTGCGCGACGATCTCACAGCGGTATCGCACGAAGACGCCGGCGCGCCTGGCGTGGGCTGATCATGGTGTAATTTGCCGCCCTGTGATAATCGCCGTCTGGCATGACCGAGCCCGGCGACACGCTTCTGGACCGACTTGGCCGCTGGCTTGCCGGCCGGCTGCAGGAGGAATCGTCCGGCTACGAGCCTTACACGCCGTCGGACGCTATTCGCGCAGGGAAATTCTGCACATCCGCCATCACTCGCTCGACACGCCGCGCGACTTCGACCTGTCGCCCTATTTCCGCATCAGCAAGCCGACCGTCGAATATGGTTTCGACTACCGGCAGATGATTTGGGACGACAAGCCCTGGATTACCAACGCCGAAACAAGGGTTCAGAGTGGCGGCTAGGCCGGCAGCGGCCGTCGTGTCTTTGCGGCGGCCCGGCCGGGTGTCCGCGCGCCGGCGTCGCGCGGATGCGGTCCGATCGGCATGATCGCCGGGAATGGCGTCGCGCCGAAAGCGAAGGTCCATTTGTAGCCGACCAACCCGTCTTCCGGCGTCGTGTGCTGATCGTGATGCGCAAGCAATTTGGCGCGCTCGGCCAGTTCCTCCGCCTCCCGCCTGACCATTTCCGCCGTCTCGGGCCGCATCCGCCTGGAGAAGCTGACGAATGTCGCCTCGCGCTCCAGATGCGTGATGGCCCAGCCGATGAAGTTCTTGTTGGTCACCTCGAACAGTGGCCGCAATGGCCCGTCGAAATTCCACTGGATTGGCGTCTCGACCAGCAGCCTGGCCGACAGGCCGCGACCGAGCGCGACCAGCCCCAACTCCTCGAGGTCTCGCAGATAGAGGAACATCGAAGCCTCGCTCAACCCCTGTGAGCGCATGATGCCTTCGGGCGTAAATTTTTCCGAAAGCATGACGAAGATGAACAGCAGTGCCGGCCGGCCGGCGAGCTTGCGCTCGATCTCCGGCGCGACGTGGTTGGCAGGTCCTGGTCCTCTGTTCATAGAGCCGAGCACGTTCTCCAACTCCACGCCGGCGGCAGCGCAGATCTCCATCAGCCGGTCGAGCTTGCAGTTGCGCTCGTGGAAGATGCGCTTCACCGTCGGCTCGGAAACGCCCATTCGCTCGGCAAGGACGCGGTAGGTCACGCCCTTGGCCTTCAGCGTCCGCTTCAGCGCGTCGAAGATCAGGCCGTTCACGGGATGCACCTCTTTTGCACGATTTGGTATCAACCTTCGGTACTAGTCCCGATAGATCTTCCCGGAAAGTATCGAAAGGCCTAGCTCTCCGCCAGTCCATTACAGGAGACTAGCCATGAAAAGCCTCTTCACACCGATACTTCTCGCCATCTTCGGCATCGCGACTGCGCCGGCAGTTCAGGCCGCTGAACTCTGGCGCGCCAGCGGCCTCGAGCAACCTGAATCGGCGCTGTTCGACGCCGCCGGCCAGCGCGTTATCGTCTCGAACATCGTCGGCAATCCCGGCGAAGCCGACGGCAACGGCTATCTGTCGGTTCTGTCGATGGACGGCAAGCTGGTCACACAACACTGGACCGACGGCATGGACGCGCCCAAGGGCATGGCGATTGCCGGCGGCAAACTCTACGTCGCCGACATCACCCATGTGCGCGTCGTCGATCTCCAAAGCGGCAAGCTAGCGTCGACGATCGACGTGCCGAACGCTGTCTTTCTCAACGACATGACCGCTGATGCATCCGGCAAGGTCTACGTCACGGATATGCTTGCCGATACGATCTATCGCATCGACGGCGACCGGCTCGAACTGTTCATCAAGGATGCGGCGCTCGCTTCGCCGAATGGCATCTTCGCCGATGGCGGCCGGCTGATCGTCGCTTCGTGGGGCAAGGGCATCAAGCCCGACTTCAGCACCGCGGAGCCGGGCGGCCTGCTCTCGGTCGATCTCGCCACCAAGGCCGTTTCGCCTCTGGCTGGCGCGGAAAACTTTGCCAACCTCGATGGCGTCGTTGCCATCGGCGGCAGCATCTACGCCACTGCCTATATGACCGGCACGCTCTACCGCTACAAAGCCGGCGGTACGCCGCAAGTGGTTGCGACGTTCAAGCCGGGCAGCGCCGATATCGGCACAGATGGCAAGTCGACAATCTTCGTGCCGCTGATGAACGAGGGCGAGGTCTCAGCGTTGGGCCTCGACTAAGCCGGCAGTTGCCAGCTCAGGCGGCGGGCGCGGCTTTCTTCAGCTGCGCCCGCGCATCCGTGATCGATGCGGCATAAGTCACCAGCGGCCGCTTGACACCGTGGTTGATCAGCATGCGGCGTGTCTGCGGTGAAGCGCCTGAGATAATAAAGCGAACGCCGGCGCGCTTGGCCTTGTGGGCCGCGCCCTCGATGACATTGGCCGCCGTCGAATCGAAGAACGGCACCGCCGAACAGTCGAGGATGAAGTTCTTGCGCTGGTCGGCGATGCGGTCCAGCACCGTGCCGACGGTCGAGGCGGCGCCGAAGAAAAAGGCGCCCGATATCCGGTAGACCACGGTGTCGGCATCGCTCGCCTCGCTGGAATCATAAGCGCTGGCTCGGTCGGCGACGTCTTCCTGCACCAAGGATTGATGGTCCGCCTCCACCGCGATGCTCTTGGCCATGCGGTCGATGAACAGGATCGAGCCTAGCGCGAAGCCGACGACGATGCCTTCGGTCAGGTCGCGGAAGATGACGATCAGGAACGTCGCCATCAGTACCAGCGCATCGCCGCGCGAGGCGCGCAGCAAGGTGGCGAAGGCCTGTTTCTCGAACATGTTCCAGCACACCACCGCCAGCACGCCGGCAAGTGCTGCAAGCGGGATATAGCTGGCCAGCGGTGCCGCCGCCAGCATCAGAGCAAGCAGAATGGCCGAGTGCATCATGCCTGAGACCGGTCCATGCGCGCCGGCCCGTACATTGGTCGCGGTGCGGGCAATGGTGCCAGTGGTGCATATGCCGCCGAACAAGGCGGAGGCGATATTGGCGAAGCCTTGCGCCACCAACTCGCAATTGGAGCGATGCCGCCTTCCGGTCATGCCGTCGGCGACGACGGCCGACAGCAGCGATTCGATCGCCCCGAGCAGCGCAAAGGCGATGGCGTCCGGCAGCACGTCGATTATCCTGTCGAGGCTGAGCGGCGGGAAGGCCGGCCATTGCAGGCTGCGCGGGATGCCGCCGAAGCGCGTGCCGATCGTCTCGGCCGGCATGGCGAGCAATGCGACGACGAGGGATGCCAGTCCGATGGCAATCAGCATAGCCGGCCACTTCGGCCGAAACCGCTTCAACATCGCAATGGTGATGATGGTCAGTGCCGCCACCGCAGTTGCGGCGAGGTTGATTGTTCCGGCCGCTTCGCCGATGGCCATCAGCTTCGGCACCAGCGGCCCTGGCTCCTTGCCGGCGAGCTTCAGCCCGAACAGTTCGACGATCTGGCCGGAGAAGATGATGACAGCGATGCCGGCGGTGAAGCCGACGGTCACCGGGTAGGGGATGAATTTGATGTAGGTGCCAAGTCTGAGATAGCCGATGGCAAGCAGGAACACGCCGGCCATCATCGTCGCCAGCAGCAAGCCGTCGACGCCAACCCGCGCCACCGTCGCCGCCACAAGCACAACGAAGGCGCCGGCCGGGCCGCCGATCTGGAAACGGCTGCCGCCAAGCGCCGAGACCAGGAATCCGCCAATGATCGAGGTGTAGAGCCCGCGCTCCGGCGTCACGCCTGAAGCAATGGCAATTGCCATCGACAACGGCAGCGCAACGATGGCGACAGTCAGCCCGGCGATGGCATCCGCCTTGAAATGCGTGAGCGTGTAGCCCTCGCGCAGCACCGTCACCAGCTTCGGGGTGAACAGTTCGGAAAATGTCGGCCGCGCCGGTTGATGCACTGCCCGCTGCGTCTGATCCATCGAGTGCCTTCCGCATGAAACCAAGGAGCGGCGGGATCGTCGGCAGGACTGTCGGCGGTCGCCGTCGCGACTTGGAGCGGCGTGCGTCCAAATAGGCGCACAGATACGCCCCAACACTTTTGACCCGCGCATCGGACTATCCGAAAATCGAATTTGATTTTCGGCGATGCGGCAGTAGCGTCAGCCTTGCGGGTTCTGCGGCGTGACAGGCTTGAGGCGAACGCCCCTGCCGCCACGCTCGCTCGCCTGGTTCTCGCCGATCAGCTCGACCCCGGCCTCTTCAAGGGCCTGGATGACCCTCATCAGCGTATCGACCACGCCCCGGACCACGCCGTCGCTCGCTTCCATGCGCTGAATGGTTGGAAGCGAAACCCCGGCGCGCTCGGCGAGGGTCTTCTGATCGATGCCGGCCAGCGCCCTCGCGGCACGCATCTGCGCGGCAGTGATCATCGGTCAAAACCCCGTCTGAGTTCTGCAGTATCACGTATAATACCTTCATAATGATGGGTCAAACATCATCTTGCATATGTGAAACATGCAACAGTCTTTGCCAGCCGGTGCGCTGGCATGCTACAAACCTCGACATCGTTAGGCGGGACATCCATTGCGGTACCGATTTCACAGGTACGACCTTAAAAGGGATGAGCAGGTGAAGACATTCAAAGCGTTGGCGACCTCGACAGTCTTGCTGTCGATGGTTTTCCTGCTGGCAGGCTGCGGACATGGCCTGATCAACAGGCTGATTTGAAGTAGTCCGGCCGACGTCAGGTGCCGTCGGCCCGCCCTAGCCATCGCTGCAGCAATCGTGCCGCCAGCCAGCACAGCATCGCCCAGGCAAAGCCGGCGCACCAGCCGGCCAGCACGTCGGACGGCCAGTGGACGCCGAGATAGATGCGGCTGATGCCGACCAGCACCGTCGTCAGCACCGCCAGCACGAGCACATAGATCTTCGTTGTGCGCCCGGGCAAAAACCGTGCCGCCATGCTGCCCAGCGTCAAATACGTCACCGCCGACAGCATGGCGTGGCCGCTCGGAAACGAAAGCGATGCCACATCGGCGAGATGCGAGACCAGATCGGGGCGCGGCCGGTCGATATCGAATTTCAGCACGCTTGACAGGAGCTGGCCGCCCGCCACTGCGACGAACATGAGAAGCGCCGCGCCTGGCCTGCGGATAAGGAGCAGATAGACGATCATTGCTGCCGTGATCAGCACCAGTACGCTGGCGCTGCCGAGGCTGGTGACGTCGCGCATCGCTCCTTCCAGCCACGCCGGTCCGATCGGATTGTCGGGCTGGCCGGCCTTGCGGAAGGCAAGCAGGATTTCGGTGTCGAAGGCATGCGGCGTGGTCGCCCGCGCCAGCTCCATCAGTTCTTCGAACCCCCACAGCCCGCCGGCAATGACCAGCCCGGCCAGCAGAACCGGGAACTCCAGCCAGTTGCGCAGTCTGCTTGCAATCTTCTTCATCGGCCCGATCGCAGCTACAGCCTTTGCAGATAGGGCCCGAGCGTGATCAGCGCCACAGCTGCGATGGCAAGCACAATGCCGGTTGCCTGCAAGGCATTGACGCGCTCGCCGAAGAAGACCAGCGCCACCACATTCACCGACACCAGCTGGATCACCGCCGACAGGCTGAACGACACCGACATGCCGAATTCACGGATCAGCCTCAGCATGATCAGATTGCCCAGCGAATAGAGCGCCAACGTCAACACGATCTTGCCGAGGCTCGGCGCCAGCCCCCACTGTTTTGCGGCCATGGCCGCCAGCAGAAAGATCACCGTCGAAACGCAGAGCTGCCCAAGTCCCCAGAAACTCACTTTTGTTCCTCCCGATGCGGTCCCTACGCGCCTGCCGCAGCTCTTGTTTCCGAAGCGCCGGTCGCGGTCAAGCGGGGCTGATGTTGGATACGAAATCGCAGGTGGCAATTAGCCGGCATGTCATCAAACTGTGACCTGCCGGTAATACCGGATTGGCCAGGCAACACGCTCCAGCAATCCATCCAGCCAGAGGCAGGCCCCCATGACTGAACAGCGCTCGACCGAACATCGCACCCCTGACGCCCATTTCCGCACCAGCCTGCTCGAGGAAAACGATGGGCCAGGAGCCAATCCCACCGACAACCGCACCATGGGTGAGATCATCGCCGCGCGGTTCTCGCGCCGCGGCTTCCTCAAGGGCTCGCTTGCCGTCTCGGCCATAGCCGCTACCGTTAGCCCGCTGGCGCTGATCGCCGCCGACAACGCCCGCGCCGCCGAAGGCTCCGCTTTCGCTTTCGACGAGCTCGAGGCCGGCATCGACGACAAGCATCACGTCGCACCTGGCTATGACGCCGACGTGCTGCTGCGCTGGGGCGATCCCCTGTTCGCCGATTCGCCGGAATTCGATCCGACAAAACAGTCGGCGGAAGCCCAGGCCAGACAATTCGGCTACAACAACGACTATGTCGGTTATATCCCGATCGGCGGCTCGGCCGAGCATGGCCTGCTGGTCGTCAACCACGAATACACCAATCCGCATCTGATGTTCCCGGGCCTCGTCACCATCGTCGATGGCAAAGCCAAGCAGGCGCCCCTCAGCAAGGAGCAAGTCGATGTCGAGATGGCCGCGCATGGCGGCACCATTGTCGAGATCCGCAAAGAAGCCGGCAAATGGCAGGTCGTGCGCGACGGCAAGCTCAACCGCCGCATCACCTCCAACACCGAGATGGCACTGTCGGGTCCCGTCGCCGGCCACGACCGCGTCAAGACCAGCGCCGACCCGAGCGGCACGAAGGTCATCGGCACCCTCAACAACTGCGCCGGCGGCGTCACGCCGTGGGGCACCTATGTCATGGCCGAGGAGAACATCCACGGCTATTTCTCGGGCGAGCTGCCGCAGAGCCATAACGAGGCGGCCAATTACAAGCGCCTCGGCATTCCCGAAGGCGCCTATGAATGGGCGGCGCATCACGACCGTTTCGATATCGGCAAGGAGCCGAACGAGCCGAACCGCTTCGGCTGGATCGTCGAGGTCGACGTCCAGGATCCGACGTCGGTGCCGAGGAAGCGCACCGCCATGGGCCGCTTCAAGCATGAGGGCGCAGAATCGATCGTCGCCAAGGATGGCCGTGTCGTCTTCTACCTCGGCGACGACGAGCGCTTCGACTATGTCTATAAGTTCGTCACCACAGGCAAGTTCAATCCGGACGATCGCGCCGCCAACATGAATTTGCTCGACGACGGCACCTTGCATGTCGCCAAGTTCGCCGAGGACGGTTCAATCGAATGGCTGCCGATCGTCTTCGGCCAGGGACCGCTGACAGCGGCAAACGGCTTTGCCAGCCAGGCCGACGTGCTGATCGAGACGCGCCGTGCCGCCGACCTGCTTGGCGCCACCAAGATGGACCGCCCGGAAGACATCCAGCCCAATGCCGCCAATGGCAAGGTCTATGTCATGCTGACCAACAATTCGAAGCGCAAGGCCGACCAGGTCGACGCCGCCAATCCGCGCGCCGAAAACGCCTTTGGCCATATCATTGAGATCGTCGAGGATGGCGGTGATTTCGCTGCGACCAAGGGCAAGTGGGAAATCCTGCTGAAATGCGGCGATCCCGCCGTGGCCGAAATCGGCGCCACCTTCTCCACCGCAACCACTGCCAATGGCTGGTTCGGCATGCCGGACAATTGCGCGGTCGATTCGGCCGGCCGCCTCTGGGTTGCTACCGACGGCCAGGGCCCGAAGGCCACAGGCCGCACCGACGGCCTGTGGGCGGTCGACACGGAAGGCCCGGCGCGGGCGACCTCAAAGCTGTTCTTCCGTGTGCCGATCGGCGCCGAAATGTGTGGTCCCCTGTTTGCGCCGGACGACCAGACTGCTTTCGTTGCCGTCCAGCATCCAGGCGACGGTGGCGAGGACTGGGAGGCTTTTGGGCGTCCCTCCTATTATGAGGATTTGTCGACCCGCTGGCCTGACTTCAAGCCGGACATGCCGGTGCGCCCGGCGGTCGTTGCCATCACCAGGCAAGGCGGCGGCAAGATCGCGGTCTGAGACGCAGGAAGGCCTTGCAGTCTCGAGGAAGGATTTCGGTGGATGCGAAATCCTTCCTTTCCTGATATGGGATGCATCCATGCTGCGCATCATGCGCCGACTAATCATTCGGTGCGCTGAACCACGGCCACATTCATTGTGCTTCGCAACCTGAAGCCAATGGACTCGTATAGTCTGATGGCCGTGGCGTTGCTGGCATAGGCGTGGAGATAGGGAACTTCGCCGCGCGCCACTATCCGGTTTGCCACGAACAGGGACAGCAGCTTGCCTAGGCCACCGCCGCGAAATTCCGGATGTGAGCACACCCCGCTGAGTTCGGTATAGCCAGGTTGCTTCATGCGCTCGCCGGCCATTGCCACAAGTCTGCCCTCGATTTTCACGCCCCAAAAATCGCCCAGGCTCAAGGCTTCGAGCGTGAATGGGCCAGGCTTGGTGAGCAATGCCAGGGCGAGCATCTCAGCCGCATCGTCTCGGGTCAGATGTTGCACACGTTGGTCAGACACGGTTTGCAACGGCCGCTCGGCAATCATTTGAACCCCGGCTGCGGTCGAAGTCGCAAAAAGCCCCGCGGGCAGAGCAATGGCGTCCGACTGAAGCAGAATGACACTCTCGCCCGCGGAGACAAGCTGTTCGAGCGTCCGCAGGCTTTCCGCGTCGTCGGCGCCAGTGGCGGCGAATGGAACGATCGACGGCCGATACTGCCTGGCGAGGTCATTACCTTGCGCGAACGCCCGATGTCGCGTCTGAAGTGCGCTCCAGATAGGGCGGTCGAGCAGGTGTCTCATTACGCCGCGCCCTCCGGATTTTTCACTCGACGGTCGAGAGGAGCCGCGGCGAGGCCGTCCTCGATGGCGGTCAGCTGCTCAAGAAGCGGCCCCGAAAGATCCGCGCACAAATCCGCAACGGCGTTTTCGATGCGCGGCCAGACCTCGCGCTTTGCGACATCGACCAGCCGCCGGCCGTCCCGAGTGAGAGAGACAATCCTGCGCCGCTGGTCATCGGTCGACTGACTGACCTCGAGCAATCCCAGTCCGGCCAGAAGCGAGACGCTTCGCGTTATACCTGGCTGCGCGATGCCGAGCGATTGCGCCAGTTCCCCGACAGGCAGCGGGCCCAGCCTGTCGAGCGCGGCCAGCAGTGGGTACTGGCTCGCCTGAACCGGAACATCCAGCCGGTCGAGCAGGCGCTGCGCCTCCGCTTGCAGTTGCTCGCCTATACGCTTCATCCTGCTGCCCAGGCACAAGAAGCCAAGCGATCGTATGATGTCTTCCATAAACCAATCCGTCTCGCGAAAAACAATAACATGATATATAACAAAACATGAAGAT
The DNA here is from genome assembly GCF_040321435.1 of Mesorhizobium sp. M0410. Classification (NCBI taxonomy): domain Bacteria; kingdom Pseudomonadati; phylum Pseudomonadota; class Alphaproteobacteria; order Hyphomicrobiales; family Phyllobacteriaceae; genus Mesorhizobium; species Mesorhizobium sp. M0410. Next base: position 7,290 of record NZ_JAMYRN010000023.1, on the reverse strand, counting down.
CAAGGGCATCGTCGCAAGGGCTGCACTCAGCGCTGTTTCCGTTGACTGATAAGGCTGCTTTGCCTGGCAGGCCAGTCGATCAGTTGCGCAGCCGGTAGCCGGTCCTGAAGATCCAGGCGACGATTGCTATGCAGACGAGCAGGAAAACAACCGTCATGCCGAGGCTGACGCCGACCGAAACGTCGGACTTGCCGTAAAAACTCCAGCGGAAGCCACTGACCAGGTAGACGACCGGGTTGAACAGCGTCACCGTGCGCCAGATGCCCGGCAGCATGTTGATCGAATAGAAGCTGCCGCCGAGGAAGGTCAGCGGCGTGATGATCAGCAGCGGCACCAGCTGCAGCTGCTCGAAGCTCTTCGCCCAGATGCCGATGATGAAGCCGAACAGGCTGAAGGTCACCGCCGTCAGCACCAGGAAGGCGAGCATCCAGAACGGATGCTCGATGTGAAGCGGCACGAACAGCGAGGCCGTCGCCAGGATGATCAGGCCAAGCACGATCGACTTTGTCGCCGCACCCCCGACATAGGCGATGACGATCTCCAGATAGGACACAGGTGCCGACAGCAATTCGTAGATCGAGCCGACGAATTTCGGAAAATAGATGGCGAAAGAAGCGTTGGAGATCGACTGCGTCAGCAGCGACAGCATGATCAGCCCCGGCACGATGAAGGCGCCGTAGCTGATGCCGTCGATCTCGGTGATGCGTGAGCCGATGGCCGAGCCGAAGACGACGAAATAGAGCGACGTCGAAATGACCGGCGAAACAATGCTCTGCAGCACCGTGCGAAGGGCGCGCGCCATCTCCACCCGATAGATCGCCCATACCGCATGAAGGTTCATGACCGCGCGCGGGTTCATGCCGGTTTCCTCACCAGATTGACGAAGATCTCCTCGAGCGAGCTGTTTTCCGTGTCGATGTCGCGGAACTGGATGCCGGCCGCCTCGAGCTCGCGGATCAACGAGGCGACGCCCGGCCGTTCGCTCTGGTTGTCATAAGTATAGGTCAGCTGCCCGCCATCCGGCGAAAGCTCCAGCGCGTAGCGCGAAAAGGCGTCGGGAACGGTGGCCAGGGGACTGCGCAGTTCCAGCACAAGCCGCTTGCGGCCGAGCTTGCGCATCAGCTCGGCCTTGTCCTCGACCAGCACGATCTCGCCGCGGTTGATGACGCCGACGCGGTCGGCCATCGCCTCCGCTTCTTCGATGTAGTGCGTGGTCAGGATGATGGTGACGCCGTCTTCGCGCAGCCGGCGCACCATAGCCCACATGTCCTGGCGCAGCTCGACATCGACGCCTGCCGTCGGTTCGTCGAGGAACAGGATGCGCGGCTCGTGCGACAACGCCTTGGCAATCATCAGCCGGCGCTTCATGCCGCCGGACAGCGTGATCGCCTTGGCGTCCTTCTTGTCCCAGAGCGACAGGTCGCGCAGCACTTTTTCGACGAACGCCTTGTCCGCCGGTTTGCCGAACAGGCCGCGGCTATAATTGACCGTCGCCCACACGCTCTCGAAGGCGTCGATGGTCAGTTCCTGCGGAACCAGCCCGATCAAGCTGCGCGCCGCGCGGTAGTCGCGGTTGATGTCATGGCCGTCGACGGTGACGGAACCCGACGAACGGTTGACGATGCCGCAGACGATCGAGATCAGCGTCGTCTTGCCGGCGCCGTTCGGACCGAGCAGCGCAAAGATCTCGCCGCGCACTATATCGAGATTGATCTCCTTCAGCGCCTTGAAGCCGGTGGCGTAGGTCTTGGTGACCCCGGAAATCGAGATGATCGGCTGCATGGCTGAAAACGGCTGCTTGAAACAGAGTTGTTGATTTAATCCGCTGAATGTCGGTTCGCAAATCCGGATGTCAATGCCGCTCCTGACAGTTCTGGACATCGAGGTTTGCCGGAATAGGCGACACCTGCCAGGTCGTCCAGCCAAATTCCATGCAAAAACAGATTCACCGACACTGCGGCGTTCCGCCTCGCGGCGGGACGCCGCTTTGACCGTCCCGCGCATGAAGCCTATCCTTGTACAAACAAGCAGCAGCCGGAGCCGCCATGGACCCGCTCATTCTGTCGCGCATTCAGTTCGGCGCGAACATTTCGTTCCACATCCTGTTCCCGGCGATCACCATCGCGCTCGGCTGGGTGCTGCTGTTCTTCAAGCTCCGCTACAACGCGACAGGCGATTCGGCCTGGATGCGCGCTTATTTCACCTGGGTTAAGGTATTCGCGCTGTCCTTCGCCATGGGTGTGGTTTCCGGCGTCACCATGAGTTTTCAGTTCGGCACCAACTGGCCGGGCTATATGGAGACGGTCGGCAACATTGCCGGCCCGCTGCTGGCCTACGAGATCCTGACCGCCTTTTTCCTCGAGGCGGCGTTCCTCGGCATCATGCTGTTCGGCTTCCGCCGCGTCTCGAACCGCGTCCATACGCTGGCGACGGTGCTGGTGGCCGGCGGCACCACCTTGTCCGCCTTCTGGATCATCGCACTCAATTCGTGGATGCAGACGCCGGCCGGCTTCGAGATGCGCGATGGTGTAGCGCACGCCACCGACTGGTGGGCCGTTGTCTTCAATCCGTCCATGCCCTACCGGCTCGTCCATATGCTGCTTGCTTCGGGGCTGACCGTCTCGTTCCTGATCGCCGGCCTGTCGGCGCTGCGCTATCTCTACGGCGATCGTTCGGAATCGATGTGGAAGGCGCTGCGCACCGGCGTCTTCACCGCCGCGATCCTGATCCCGATCCAGATCTTCGCAGGCGACCAGCACGGCCTCAACACGCTCGTACACCAGCCGCAGAAGATCGCCGCCATGGAGGCCAACTGGAACACCGGCCCCAACGTGCCGCTGGTGCTGTTTGCGCTTCCCGATGAAGCGGCGAGCGAGAACAGGTTCGAACTCACCATTCCCGACGGCGCCAGCCTCATCCTCAGGCACAGCGCCGGCGGCGTCGTGCCGGGGCTGAACGATTATGCCGGCAACCATCCGCCGGTATTTCCGGTGTTCTGGGGCTTTCGCATCATGGTCGGCACAGGCCTCCTTATGCTCGCCGTCTCCTGGTCGGCGGCCTTTTTCCTCAAGCGCCGCCATAGCCTCCCCAAGCCGCTGGCGCTCGTCATGGTGCCGATGGCGCTGTCCGGCTGGCTGGCGACGCTGGCCGGCTGGTACACCACCGAGATCGGCCGCCAGCCCTGGCTGGTCACCGGCGTGCTGCGTACCGCCGATGCTGTCGGGCCGGTCGCCGGCAGCCATGTCGCGCTGTCGCTCGCGGTCTATCTCAGCCTCTACGTGCTGCTACTGATCGCCTATCTCGGCGTGTTGGTGCATCTGGCATTGAAGGCGGCGAAGGATGGTGACACCTCGCCGCTGCCGGGTGTCATGAACATGCCGCTGTCGCAGCCGGTTGCGCAACCGGGAGAAACATCATGAGCGTCGACTGGCCGACCCTGCTGCCTCTGATCTTCGCCGGCCTGATGGGCCTCGCCATCCTGATCTACGTCATCCTCGACGGCTTCGATCTCGGCATTGGCATCCTGTTCGCCGCAGCCGAAGGCACCGAACAGGATACGATGATCGCCGCCATCGGCCCGTTCTGGGACGCCAACGAGACCTGGCTGGTGCTGGCGGTCGGCCTGCTGCTGGTCGCCTTCCCGCTGGCGCACGGCACCATTCTGACCGCGCTCTACACTCCGGTTTTCGTGCTGCTGGTCGGCTTGATCCTGCGCGGCGTCGCCTTCGATTTCCGCGCCAAGGTGCCGGCCGGCAGGAAGCACCGCTGGAACCGCATCTTCTTCCTGGGCTCGGTCGTCGCTTCGCTGGCGCAAGGTTATATGCTCGGCGTCTATGTGCTCGGCCTCGACGTCGGCCCTGGCGGCATGGCGTTCGGCGCGCTGGTGGCGCTCTGCCTTGCCGCGGCCTACGCGGCAATGGGCGCGGCCTGGGTCATCTATAAGACCGAAGGCGATCTGCAGAAGAAGGCGGTGCTGTGGCTGCGCACGGCGCTGGTGCTGACCGCGCTCGGCATGGTCGCGGTATCGCTGGCCACGCCCTTTGCCAGCGCGCGCATCTTCGACAAATGGTTCGTCTGGCCGGCCATGCTCTATTTGTCACCGCTGCCGATCCTGTCGGCAGTGCTGTTCCTGTGGCTGTGGCGCCAGACCTTCCATCTGCCGAAACCCGGCGACCGCCACGCGCTGCTCCCGTTCCTGACATTGGCCGCGATCTTCACGCTCGGCTTTGCCGGCCTCGCCTGGTCGTTCTACCCCTTCGTGGTGCCCGACCGGCTGACCATCTGGCAGGCTGCTTCGGCACCCGAAAGCCTGGCCGTCATCCTGGTCGGCACGGCCGTCGTGCTGCCGATCATCATCTTCTATTCGTTCTTTGCCTACCGGGTGTTCGCCGGCAAGGCGACGGATCTGACCTATGACTGACCGGCATCGCCGTCGCAGCCTGAAACAGAATATTCATCTTCAAGCGGAATAACCTTCTCTGGCCGGCCCAGCAGAATCGCCGGCAAGAAGAAGGGCAACAGAATGAACCCCTTTTCTGCGGCAGGACAGGATCGGCTGCTGCTTTTGCTGATCCGGACGGTCGCGCTGATCGGCGCACTCGCGCTTGCCGGCCTGCTGCCGGCCATGCCGCAGGCGCATGCCCAGGACGCGGCCAACTGGACCGGCGTGTGGGACACGAAGTGGCGCGGCGGCGGCGCCCAGATCAAGTTCGAGCAGACCGGCGCCGACGTAAAGGGCGTGTACCCGCTTTATAACGGCCGTATCGAGGCCAAGGCCGAAGGCGACAAGCTTGTCGGCCACTGGTTCGAAGGCGACCGCCAGGGCGCCTTCACCTTCGTCCAGTCGCCTGACGGCGGCAGCTTCATGGGCCGCTTCGATGCCGCCACCGCCGAATGGTGGACAGGTGTGCGCGTCAGCGCCGTCGAGGACGTGCGTGTCGACCAGTCGAGCCCGATGAGCACCATGCGCTCGTTCCTGCAGACGATGAACGAGAGCGGCGCCGACAATGTCCCGCGCGCCACCGGCGGCGGCATGGGTCTTGCCGGCCTGGCGGCCGGTCTCGTCGACGTCACCGAGGCCGACCGCGGCGGCCTCAACATGCCCGATTACACCAAGCTGCTGTTCACCGTCATCGACAACGCGACGTTCCGTCTGTGGAGCCTGCCGCATGACATTATTTCCAGCGACGAGGTGACGGCGACGCTGCCGCAATACGGCACCAGGGTCTCCTTCGACGTCACATTTCGCCGCAGGAATGGCGACTGGTTCATCGTGGGGCCGCCACTTGGCGAGCTCCAGGCAAAGCTCGCCGAATTCCAGGAAGCGCGTGGCGAAGCCGTCGACATGATCGACGATCCGAGCAGGCTCGCCTCGCCGCGCGACACGTTCAAGGTACTGTTGAGCGGCCTCACCGAAGCCGGCGACCCGGCCCAGGCGGCGCTCGACCTGCGCAACTACAGTCAGGCCGTGCGCGGCGACGAGGCGTTCCTGCTCGAGCGCTATCTCAAAAAGGTCATCGACCGCATCGGCTACGTCTATTGGCAGGAGATCCCCGACGATCCGAAGAGCAACACCCCCTTCGTCTATTTCGAGCATCCCGCCGGCAACATCGTCATCGGCCCGGTCGAGACCGACCCCGACGGCACCGGCAAGCGCAAGATCTGGCAGTTCACGCCCGAGACGCTCGCCCACATCCGCGCGCTCTACGCCGACGTCGAAGACGTGCCGGTGGCGCCGGAATTCGCCGCCTTCGCCAGCACCGACCCGTTCTTTATCGCCCGTGGCCTCGCCCGCGAGATCAGCCCCGGCCTGCTCACCCGCGCCGGCCCGATGGAGCACTGGCAATGGTGGATGCTCGGCCTTGCCGCACTGGCCGGCATCGTCTTCGGCTTCATCGCCAATGCGCTGATTTCCTTGTTTGTGCGAAGGACGGACAGCCCGGCCTTCTTCCGCATCGTCGAATGGGCGGTGCGCTCGATCGTGCTTGGCTTCTTCCTGCTGTTGACGCTGCGCCCGCTCGGTCTGCCACAAGTGGTCGCCGCCCCGGTCAAGGCAATCGCCTGGAGCCTGATCGTGATCGGCGCCGTGCCGGTGGTCTGGCATCTGATTGGCAAGGTCGCCGAACACTATCGCGGACTGTGGCAAGTGCCCGGCTATCACGACACGCTGATTTCGCTGTCCACCGGCGTCGCGCGCGTCGCCGTGCTCGTCGTCGCCTTCCTGCTGTTGGCCGAAGTGCTCGCCATCCCATACGAAGGCGTCATCGCCGGTCTCGGCATCGGCGGTCTGGCGGTGGCGCTGGCCGCGCAGCCGACGCTGCAGAACTTCCTCTCCGGCCTGACGCTCTATGCCGACCGGCCGGTAAGCGTAGGCGACTTCTGCAAGTTCGGCGACCAGTCCGGCACAATCGAGCATATCGGCATGCGCTCGACGCGCATCAGGTCGCTCGACCGCACCATCATCTCGGTGCCGAACTCGGATTTCGCCGGCATGCAGATCGAGAACTACGCCCATCGCGACCGCACCCGGTTCGCGACGACGCTGCAGCTGCGCTACGAAACGACGCCCGATCAGCTGCGTTACGTCCTGGCCGAGCTGCGCAAGCTGCTGATTGCCCATCCGCGCGTTATCGATGAGCCGTGCCGCGTGCGCTTTGCCGGCTACGGCGCCTATTCGCTCGATATCGACGTGTTCACTTATATCAAAACCGCCGACGTGGCCGATTTTCAAGCCATCCGCGAGGACATCCTGTTATCCATGATCAACGTCATGGATGATGCCGGCGCACAGTTCGCCTTCCCTTCGTCACTGGAATACAGAGCCACCGACCTTCCGGTCGACGACGAAAAACGCATCGCCGCGGAGAAAAGGGTCGGCGATTGGCGCGAGGCGCAAAATCTGCCTTTCCCCGACTTCAGCCAGATCGACAAATTCGCCCTCAACAACACGCTTGACTACCCGCCTGAGGGCTCGGCGCATTATCGCGAGACAGAGCCCGACCCGGACTCGGCCGAGGCAAAGGCGACGCTGGAGAAAGTGCGCTGGAGCCTGCCCTGGAAAAAGGGGGAGTAGTTTCGAGACGTTGGCGGGACAGCACCCCCCTCTGGCCTGCCGGCCATCTCCCCCGCAAGGGGGGAGATTAGCAGTTTCAGCGCTCCGCTCGTCCTGAACGTTGGAGATTTGGCGAAGGTCGAGGTGATAGCCGATCTCCCCCCTGTTTGGACCGGGGACATCGCGAACAGCTGTGCGAGGACATCGCGAACAGTTTGCCATCCTATCGTTGGCTTGCA
>NZ_JAMYRN010000022.1:0-79961 GCF_040321435.1 Mesorhizobium sp. M0410 | reverse complement strand
ACCGCCACCCCGCCTTGGCGGGTGCTGTGGTCATGTCGTCCTGATCTAAATGCTACTGGGCCGGCTTGTAGATCTGGTCGAATATGCCTTCCTACCGAAGTGATGGCGCCGGACGTGTGGCACATGGCTGAAAAGCGCGGTTCATCGGTCGATGTAGCCGTGATGCGCGAGATAGTTGATAACCTGTTCGGCCAGCTCCTCCGACGCGCTCACCCCTGCCGCCAGCACAATTTCCGGCGACTCTGGCTCTTCATAGGGGCTGTCGATGCCAGTGAAATTTTTAAGTCGACCTAGACGCGCGCTCTTGTACAGTCCCTTTGGGTCCCGTTTCTCGGCCACGTGGAGAGGTGTACTCACGAAAATTTCGACATACTCTCCCGCAGCAAATAGCTCTCGGGCCATTTTGCGCTCGGCCCGGAACGGCGATATGAACGACGCCAAGACAATCAAGCCGGCGTCGACCATCAATTTCCCCACCTCACTGGCGCGCCGCAGGTTCTCGACACGGTCAGCATCCGTGAAACCAAGGTCACGGTTGAGGTCGTGGCGAACATTGTCACCGTCGAGAAGATATGTGTGCCGCCCCATTGAGACGAGGCGCTTTTCTACCAGGTTAGCAATCGTTGACTTGCCCGCCCCCGAAAGACCGGTAAACCACAAGATGACCGGTTTCTGACCTTTCAGGCGCGATCGTATGGCTTTGTTTATCTCCACTGCCTGGCAATGAATATTGGATGCCCGACGCAAGGCGAAAACAATCATTCCGGCACCGACCGTCTGGTTTGACAGCCGATCAATCATGATGAAGCCGCCCATAACGCGGTTGGACGAATACGGCTCGAACGCGATCGGCTCCTGCGTCGACAGGTTAAGTGCGCCGATCTCGTTTAGGTGGAGCGTCTTGGCCGCCAATTTTTGAAACGTATTCACGTCGACCTTGTACTTTATCTCCATCACGCTTGCACCCACAGTGCGCGAGCCAATCTTGAGATAATAGGTCCGCCCTGGGATGAGCTCGTCGTCGCTCATCCAGATCACGTGGGCCGAAAACTGATCAGAAACCTCGGGGCGGCTGGCAGCTGCACAAATGATGTCACCACGCGAAACATCAATTTCGTGTTCCAGAACCAAGGTAATCGCTTCGCCAGCCGCCGCCCATTCGTGCTGGCCGTCGTAGGTGATGATCGACTTGACCCTGGACGTACAACCGGACTGTGCGACAACGACTGGATCCCCAACGTTGACCACGCCACATGCGATTGTTCCCGAATAGCCACGGAAGTTCAAATTCGGTCTATTGACCCATTGCACCGGCAACCGGAATGGGCCGGCTGTTTCATCGCGGACCACATCGACGGTTTCGAGGTGCTCGATGAGCGTCGGCCCTTCATACCACGCCAACTTGGCGCTCCGCTCCGCCAGGTTGTCGCCAAAGCGTGCCGACATCGGAATGGAGAGTATCGTTTTGAAGCCAAGGTCCGCGATGAAAGTCTGATAGTCAGCGCCAATCCGATCAAAGGCCTTTTGGGAGTAATCCACCAGGTCGATCTTGTTGATTGCGGCAACGAGGTGCTTGATCCCAAGCAGCGACGCGATGAAAGTATGGCGGCGTGTCTGCGTGAGAACCCCCTTCCGCGCGTCGATGAGAATGACGGCAAGGTCGGCATTCGACGCGCCGGTCGCCATGTTGCGCGTGTATTGCTCATGGCCAGGCGTGTCAGCGACAATGAACTTGCGGCGATGGGTCGAAAAGAATCGATAGGCGACATCGATGGTGATGCCTTGTTCACGCTCCGCTTCCAAACCGTCCACCAGACGCGCGAAATCGATGTCATCTCCAGTTGTTCCGTGCTTACGAGAATCGCGTCTCAGACCCGCGAGCTGATCCTCAAAAAGCAGTTTGGCATCGTAAAGCAGGCGTCCGATCAGTGTCGATTTTCCGTCATCGACACTTCCACACGTCAGGAAACGAAGCAGGTCCTTGCTTTCATGGCGCTCCAGGTACTGGCTGATCGCTGCGGGGTCTATCGGTATCGCGTTCATCAGAAGTATCCCTCCCGCCTCTTTTTTTCCATCGCCCCTGACTCGTCGTGATCGATTAGACGCCCAGAGCGCTCGGACGTTCGAGCAAACAGCATCTCGTAGACGATCTCCGCAACCGTCGACGCATCCGATTCAATTGCGGCGGTCAGCGGGTAGCAACCCAAAGTGCGAAAGCGCACCATTCTCATTTCCGGTATTTCGCCGGGCTCAAGCGGCAGCCGGTCATCATCGACCATTATCAGCACGTCCTGGCGCCACACGACCGGACGCTTGGCCGCGAAATAGAGCGAAACGACGGGAATGTTTTCCTTCAGGATGTACTGCCAAATGTCGAGCTCGGTCCAATTGGAAAGAGGGAAGACACGGATGGACTCCCCATGACGAATCCGCCCGTTGAAAACATTCCAGAGTTCCGGGCGCTGGGTCTTCGGATCCCAGTTGTGATTTTCCGTTCGAAAGGAAAAGATGCGCTCCTTGGCTCGGCTTTTCTCCTCATCGCGTCGAGCCCCGCCAAACGCTGCGTCGAATTTATACTTGGTCAACGCCTGCTTGAGTGCGTCGGTTTTCATAACGCTTGTGTAAGTGGAAGAGCCGTAAGTGAACGGGTTGATCCCTTCCTTCAAGCCCTGCATGTTGGTATGGACGATCAGATCCATGCCCGCGCACTCGGCAGCATCATCACGGAACTGAATCATCTGCTTGAATTTCCAAGTCGTATCGACGTGAAGTAGCGGAAAGGGCGGGCGCGACGGAAAGTACGCCTTGAGCGCCAAATGCAACATTACCGACGAGTCTTTGCCGATCGAATAGAGCATTACCGGGTTTTGAAATTCCGCCGCAACCTCGCGGAAAATGTGGATTGACTCTGCCTCAAGTCGCTTAAGGTGGGTCAATCTTCCGCTGGAGACGAAGGGGGTTCCATTCGTGGCCACCATATCGTGCAGCATCTCACGCTTTCCCTCTTCACGATCCTCCATCGACAGAGCGAGGCGTGCTTTTCATCCGCGGTGTGCTCGTGGAGCAATCGGGGACTACACCGAGCCTCTGAGCCCAATTTTTCCGACGTAGAATTCTGCTTCGCCGTAAGCGACAAGATTTGCAAAATCGACATCTGATCGTTGGCGCCCCCTTGTTGTAGGTCCCTCGAGATTAAGGACGATGCCACCAGCAACTCGCAGGATTGCGTCGCCAGCCGCCGTGTCCCACTCCATGGTTCTGCCTGGCCGGGGATAGGTGTCCGTCTCACCTGCCGCTACACGCCAGAGCTTCAGCAATGGCCCTGAGGGAACGGCGCTAACCATACGGTCCATTATGTCGATCCCGTCCAACTCTTCCGCCTGTGCGACTTTTGTACCGAGCTTTACGTGGGATACCGGGATACCTGGGATAAATGAGGCATATCGGCGACACTCGCTGTGACCGCGGACACAGTGAACTCGATATTTTCATGACAGGTTGGAGCAGCTGATATGCTGCTCGATCCGCAACTGCTCGATCCATTAAATGCGTTGCGACAAGGGGCTGAATTGGTTGGTTATGTGTATGACTGTCAGCCGTTCGAACACACGAGAGCGCGAATGTTGAATAGATCGGTGCGCTGGCGAGCAGGCAGCTGCGCCGCGCTCACATGCTTGTTACTCTTGTTCGTCTACGCGAACCTGTCGAATGGCCCTGCCCTAGCACAGGAGTACAACGTCGACGAGTACCGTCTGCAGACTGGCGACGTGATCGGCTTCGCGGTCATAGGCTATCCCGAGATGCAAAAGCGAGCTGTGATCGACCAGAGCGGTACAATTGTGTTGCCGGTCTTGGGCCCCCTAAAGGTTCGCCAGAAGACAATAGAGGATGTTCGCAAGGAGGTAATCGAGGTCCTAAAACCGAAGTCCCTTCCGCAACGATCCGCTGACGGCACTGAGAATTGGACCGGGTTCTATCCAGATCAGATTATAGTTGATATTGAGGAATACCGACCGGTCTATATCGACGGGGACATTGCCTCTCCTGGGACTCAGGCCTTCCGACCAGGAATGGCTGTCCGACAAGCTGTGGCTGCGGGCGGCGGCTATAAGCTCGGTCGCGGCGAGGTTGAAAACCCTGAAATGACAGTAGCGGACCTTGGCGGCCGCCTCTACGTTCTGCGCATCAAGTATCAGGAAAGCCAAATCAAGGCTGCTCGAATAGAGGCGCAGCTGAGCGGCGCCAGGGCGATCGAGGTTCCGGAGGCAGAACGTGACCCGAGCCTCGAACCCCGTCGCGACGAAGCTTTGCAGCAGGAACAGAAGCATCTTGAAGCTCTCTATGTGGATCAGGAGAAAGAGCGCGCTTCAATCAAGTTGGCCACGACCAAGGCGGCGGAACGGATGGGCTACCTGAAGGAGCAGCAGAAGGCGGATCAAGCTGGCGCGGCAGCGGATGCGGCTGAACTTGATCGCCTCAAGAAGCTCTTCGAAAAAGGTCTGATCCAGATCACCATGATCAACGATGCTCAACGCGCAGTGCTCTTGTCAGCGACCCGCGCTTTGCAAACCAACGCTGAGATCTCTCGACTTGAACGCGACCAAGGGGAATTGCAGCGCAGCCTTGAGAAGCTTACCGACCAGGGTCGAATTAACCTGTTGGCTGACTTGCAGACTGAAAGCGCGGCGATGATGGAAATGCGCGCTGAGATGGATTCTTTGGCCAAACAAATCGCCTATGTGAGGCAGCTGCGCAGCGACCTTTTGGCCGAAGGGGGCCGCCGGGTTATGATGGGTGTAACCCGTTCCAATGACGGAAAGACAGCGACGATCGAGGCGACCGAAGATACTCTGCTCGCTCCGGGTGACACCATCACAATTACGCTACAGGCCCCACCAGGAGCGGCGATCGCGAACTAACTGATTAAATATTGTTACGGCGTTCATCGTCACACCTCCCCTGCCAAACGGAGGACGAAACCCGCAAGCTGCTGCCGGGCACCTGAAGTGGACGACGGCCCGGGACTTGGTTCCGCCTTTTTACGCGGAGATAGAGCCCACCGCCGTCGCTATGTCGGTTTCAGCTCCTTGGCGCGAATAGTAGTTTCGGCTAATATATGCGTGAACGACCGATCCCAGCAACTCTGTGCCTCGGTTGCGGCGGATAGCAGCAAACGAAGAATGCTGAAAAGCAAAGAGATTCAGTGGTGGACGCCTGCACACACCAAGGGAGAAGGGTTTGGATGACACTCCGTCCGTCAATCTCTCGTCAGGTCTTTGCGAACTTCACGCTGCCTGATTGTCTAATTGATATCTCGTCCAAAAATCATTTCTGGCCAATATGGGGGCGATTGCAATTCTCTTCCTTCGGGCGCGACTAGGGATGGCGGATTTGCCGGGCAATTCACAGCACTCTGCCCACACGCTCGTGGCGGTTATCATCCCTGCCTACAACGCAGAGCCATTCATCGAGCGTACCTTGGCGTCCGTGCTCGCCCAAACGCATAAAAATACGGAAATAATAGTCGTTGACGATGGTTCGACCGACGCAACAGCATCGATCGTTCGACGACTGGCTGATGGCGACGGGCGCATCAAATTGCTCCAACAGAAGAATGGTGGCGTCGCGTCGGCGCGGAATGCGGGGGTGCGGGCAAGCAAGGGCATCTTTATAGCGCCTGTAGACGCCGATGATCTCTGGCACCCGACCAAGCTCGAAAAGCAGCTGCGTGTTTTCGCGGCGGCTGGCAATGATCTAGGGCTTGTCTACACACTTTACCGGACGATTGACGCCGATGATATGGTGATCATCACGCCGAAGCAGAGGCACCCAAATGGATGGGTGTTCATGCAGCATCTCGGACAAAATTTCATCGGCAACGGCAGTTCGGTGATGTTTCGGCGCGATGTTCTCTTCGAAATGGGTGGCTACTCCTCGCGACTGCGCGAGAGCGGTGCAGAGGGTTGCGAGGACTTCTTCATCCAACAGAGCATTGCCTCCAAATACCGTTTCGGCGTCGTTGAGGAGCATCTTGTCGGATACCGCCGAACGCCAGGGAATATGTCGGCAGATTTCGTGCGAATGCTCATCTCGCGTCGGATGGTGCTCGAGAGCGTACTTGCCCGCTGCACAGAGGCGGTGAAGCCGGTCCTGCTGGATGCGATCTTCCGCACCGATGTCGAGATTGCCAAGCTTGGGCTGATGACACACCGATTTGCTGCTGTCGCCAGGAACTGCACTAAAATGCTCTGGCGATCACCTGTGCAGTTCGCGAAACTCGTTGCCGCATTTACGGCCATTTTCCTGCGCAAGGCGAAGCGAGCACTTCCCCAACCGGAAAGCGAGGACCGCAGCTCAGGGGAAAACGGCTCGGAGAGCGGAGGAAATTTTTGGAACTACTCTATTCATGAGTTTGCGGATTCCGCCGAGAAAGCCGACTACCGCGTGGTGCTCAGCAATCTTGCTGTAATGGACGAGAAGCTTGGACCAAGCGGAGCCTATTTGACGCGGCTTCCCGAAGGAGGGACGCTTGCAATGCCCAACGAGGACACGAATTCGGACAGCCTATGTCCCCTTCGTGACATGAGATGAAGAAGCTGTTGCTGGCTGGAGGAGCAGGATTCATCGGGTCGCACCTGGTCGACCGGCTTCTCAAAAGAAACGATTTGGACATGCTGGTTGTGGTCGACAGCCTATGGACCGGCAGAGCAGAAAACGTTGGTCATATCCGAGATCAACGCCTAGTGCTGGTCCGCTCCGAGGTGGAGCATTTCAAATCCGATTTCCAATTCGACGAGATCTTTCATCTTGCCTCGCCCGCGTCGCCGCCGGTCTATATGCGGGAGCCCGAGCGTACCGTCTCAGCAAATCTAATTGGCGCTATGCGGCTCTTGAAGCTGCTCAAAAAGGATGGGCGAATCTGCTTTGCGTCGTCCTCGGAGGTTTATGGAAATCCGTTGGTCAACCCGCTGCCCGAGACGTATCGGGGGTCAGTGGACTGTACGGGCCCGCGCTCTTCCTACGATGAAGGCAAGCGCTGCACCGAGGCGCTCCTCTTCGAAAGCAACCGTGTCCGCGGCGTCGATGTGCGGGTTGCCAGGCTCTTTAACGTCTACGGCCCGCGCACCCGAGCCGATGATGGGCGTGCTGTTTCCAACTTTATCGCCAATGCGTTGGCCGGCAAGCCGATCGTCGTCCATGGTGATGGTCTCCAAACCCGCAGCTGGGGTTATGTCGACGATATTGTCGATGGGCTCGAACGGCTGTTCTGGCTGGAGAACTTCAATCATGTGGGAGCAGTCAACGTAGGAAACGACCGGGAAATTTCGGTGCTTGAGATCGCGCAGTATGTTGCAGGCCTCATTCCCGGAACGACCATTGTTCATGGTGAGCCGGCGCCGCAGGATCCGACCAACCGGCGTCCTGACCTGACCCTATGCCGAAGAATCTTGCCGGGGTGGTCGTGCAAAGTGCCCTATGAAGAGGGTCTCGTGCGCACATTGCGCTGGTTTGAGGCCAATGGTGGAATTGCGGAAATGAGGGCAACTCACGCGATCTAGAGCCAGCAATGATCGGCATGATCTGAGATAGGCGGGCGGCATGGACTGCGGAGCGGAAGGTGAATGAGTCAACGGTTCGCGTGACCGTCCTTATTGTCACTTACAATCACGCACGCTACGTGGCGGCTGCGATCGACAGCGCTCTCATGCAAGAGGCCGATTTCGGTGTCGAGATATTGATCAGTGAAGACTTTTCGACCGACGGAACCCGGAAGATTGTCGAGCGATATGTTTCCAACCATCCTGAAAGGCTGTCGGCGATCTATTCCGGCAGTAATGTGAGATCGAACGAAGTCGTCACGAGAGGACTCCGGATGGCGCGTGGGCGCTACGTCTCGATCCTCAATGGCGACGACCTGTGGACATCCACGACCAAGCTCAAAGATCAGGCGGCCCATCTCAACGCGCACCCGGAACTCTCCGCAATATTCCACAATGCAGTCGTGGCGGATGGCGATGAGTTCACATCGACGCGGTGGACGCGGGCGGACCAGAAACCCATCGTGACGCAAAGGGATATCTGGGAAGGCAATCCTTTCGCAACTTGCGCCGGCATGATGCGAACCGCGTGCGTTCGAAATGTGCCGTGGTGGTATGCTGATTTCTTTCCGATAACTGACTGGCCGCTGTATGTGCTTTGCGCAAGGACAGCAGATCTCGCTTTTGTCGACGAGGTAGCAGGTGTCTACCGTCTGTATCCGGGCGGACTCATATCGGCACTGCCAAACCGACCCAAGCTGGATGCAATAGAAGGATTCTACCGGCGCATGGCGCAGGTCATGGACACGCAGGTGGCAAATTCTGCCCGCGGCGGCTGCTCCCGCTACTTTTATGAATGGTCAATGCGGTATCTGGTAGAAGGCGATTTGCCATCGGCCAGATCGTGCTTCCTGCGGAGCCTTCGCAGCGGTGGCATCGGACGTGACGTGGACAAACGCGACATTGTCAGGTTGGGGCTGCACCTGCTGAAGTCCTCGGTGCTCCAGCGATGACGGCGGTCCGTGACTTCGAGTATCGCGATCCGATCTCGCCGTTGCCACGGGAGGCTGCACGCCCGAAATGGTCAGTGATGATCCCCGCCTGTAATTGCGCCTGCTTTCTTGCCGCAACGCTGGAAAGTGTGCTGGCGCAGGACCCCGGCCCGGCTCAAATGCAAATCGAGGTGGTTGACGACTGTTCTTCCGATGATCCGCAAAGAGTCTTGAATGAAATCGGTGGGAACCGCGTTGGCTTTTTCCACCAGCCGCAAAATCTAGGGCATATCGGCAACTTCCATACCTGCCTGGATCGTGCCCAGGGCGAACTCGTACATCTCCTGCACGGCGACGACGCCGTCCGCCCCGGCTTCTACGAATTGCTCGGACGAAGCTTCGATGCGGACCCGAGTACAGGCGCGGCATTCTGCCGGGCGATCTTCATGGATGCCCACGGACAGGAGCTGTCGATCCCGCCTGTAATGCAGTCAAGCCCCGGACGGCTCGAGAATGCGGCGGCTCGACTGGCGTTGGAACAGCACGTCATGACGCCATCAATCGTGGTGCGCCGCGCGGTCTACGAAGAACTCGGCGCCTTCGACCGGCGGCTCAAATGCAGTGAAGACTGGGAGATGTGGGTCCGCATCGCTTCTCAATTTCCTGTCTGGTACGAACCGCAGGCCCTTGCACTTTATCGGATGCACCCCCAATCGAACACAGGGCGCCATATCCGAAGTGCCGAGGACATGGCCTACACGCGAATGGCGATCGATATTTTCAAGAGCTATCTTCCAACCGAGCTTGCGGACGATGTCGCCGCGTCGGCCCGGCGGACCTATGCGCTAAGCGCTCTCGAGACTGCGCGGCGACTGTTCGGCGCCGGCGATTGGGCTGGATGCTTGGCGCAGATGAGCGAAGCGTTCCGCTTCGATCCCTCACTCAAGACAATTGGTCGTATGCTGCGGCTCGTTGCAAGACAGGGAGGCAGGATTGTCCATCCTAGTTGAAACCGCGCAGCGGCCTGCAGGACTCCGGGAAGATGAACCGGTCCGGCTCGTTTTGGCCGGATGTGGAGCTGTCACAAGGCTCTACTATGCGGAAGCGCTTTCACGCCTTCAAAGCAGAGGCCAAGTTGCAGTCGCGGGGATATTCGATCCAGATGCGAAGCAGGCCGCACTCGTTCAGGCGCGACTGCCCTCAGCCAAGGTTGCGGCCAGTTTCGACGGCCTTTTGGCTATGGACGCCGATATTGCGATCATTGCTTCGCCACCTGGATATCACGCTGATCAGTCGACACAAGCGTTGGAAGCCGGGATGCATGTTCTGTGCGAAAAGCCGATGGCCACGAGCAGCTCCGAGGCGGCTCGTATCCTTGCGGCAGCGGCAGCCAACAATCTTCATGTGGCAACAGGGCTCGTCAGAAGGCAGTTCCCTGCGACGCGGTCGATAAAGGCCATGCTGGAGGGCGGAATGATCGGACGGTTACGAAGCGTCAGTTGTTTTGAGGGCGGCTCCTTCCAGTGGCCGGTGGCTTCGATGAGCTATTTCAGCTTCGCGGAGTCCGGTGGTGGTGTGCTTCAGGATATCGGCACGCATTGCTTTGACCTCCTGACCTGGTGGTTTGGAGAGCCCGACGAAATCCACTACGCCGATGACGCAATGGGCGGCGTCGAGGCGAACTGCCTTGTCCGGCTGCGTTTTGGCGGCTTCGACGCGACGGTCAGGTTGAGCCGGGATTGGGCTCGCCCGAATCTGTACCGCCTTGAGGGCGAACGTGGCTCGATTTCCTGGACGGTCAATGAGACCGAGACTGTGGAGGTCGCCTTGAATGGAAGTCGCACGACAGGCTGCGTTTCCTTCACCAATGCCGACGGCCGGTCGCGCGATTTTGTCGATGCATTTTGCGATCAGGTTTCGGGCTTGGTGGATGCGGTCCGAAATGGGGCCCCCCTTTCCGTGCCGGCCAGTGTTGGGCGCAATGTGGTCGATCTGATCGAAGGATGCTATGCTAGACGGAAACTGATGGACATGCCGTGGCTCGGTCCGGAAGAATTGCTCCATGTCGCTGCTTCCGCCGGGACCAGACAATGACCGGCACTGTTGCAGTGCTTGGCGCCAACGGTTTCATAGGTTGCCGCACCGTGGAGTTGCTGCAACTTTCCGGCTGGGCGAATGTGAGGCCGATCGTTCGCAGGCCGGATGCTTTCGCCAGTCTGTCTCGCTTTGCGATTGACGCAATGGTGGCGGATGCGCGTGATATTCAGGCTCTTACCGCTGCCTTTACGGGCTGTCAGTACGTCGTACATGCAGTTGCCGGTGACGCCCGCACGATCGTCGATGCTATCGAGCCCGTCTATCGTGCAGCCACCGCTGCCGGCGTGCTTCGTCTGATCTATCTCAGCAGCGCTTCCGTTCATGGCCAATCGCCCCCGCCCGGGACGGACGAAACGAGCGCGCTGCATGACGATCAGACGATCGAGTACAACAATGCGAAGATTCATGCCGAACGCCGTCTCGGGCAACTGTCACGCGACGGCACGGTGCAGGTAGTGGTGCTGCGGCCCGGAATTGTCTTTGGCCCACGCTCCAGTTGGACCGGTGGTTTTGCCGACGAGCTCATTGACGGTTCCGCCTACCTGGTGGATGGCGGTCGTGGTATCTGCAACAGCGCCTATGTCGACAATGTCATTCACGCGATCAAGCTCGCCATCGAAGTGCCCGAGGCCTCTGGGCGAACCTATCTGATCGGAGACCGGGAAGAGATCAGTTGGGCAGATCTTTGCCGACCGATCGCCGAGGCACTGGGGTTCGACCTGGCCGCGATTTCGGCTTCAGCGCCATTGTCATTTGCTCCGAGATGGAAACAAGGACTGAAGGAAAGCCAAGGATATCGGCGGCTTGTCCGAAGCCTGCCAAGGCCTGTTCGCAGCGGACTGAAGGCAGGCTATGCCGAGTGGCGGAAGGCAGGACGCAATGCGACCGGTGCGACTACGGCCCCAACGGTCATGGTATCGGAGGAGCGTGCACTTTTGCACCAGTGCCAGACGAAACTTCCATGGCGCAAGGCCGAGCGTGAGCTCGGATACCAGCCGGCTGTCAGCTTCGAGGAAGCATGTCGGCGATCTGTCGGCTGGTTGACCTTTGCCGGCTACCCGACCTGCCGAAACGGAGCGGGTGAGAGATGACCACCCGCCCCGCTGCATCCAGCGTTTCAGTTGTCATCACGACCTACAATCATGCGCGGTTCCTTGCCGAAGCGATCGACAGCGTCCGCAACCAGACCGTGACGCCGGATGAGATCATCATTGTGGACGATGGGTCGTCGGACAATCCCGAAAGTGTTGTTCGTCGATATGACGACGTCCACTACATCCGCCAAAAAAACCAGGGTTTGGCCGCTGCCCGTAACACCGGGATGACGGCAGCGCGCGGCGAATTCATTGCCTTCCTGGATGCCGACGACAGGCTGCGCCCGGTAGCGCTGGCCACCAATCTTGCCTTGTTTCACGACAATCCCGATTGCGCGTTGGTCTACGGTGCTTTCCGCTACATCGACGAGGCCGGTGCAGTCAGGAATACTGTACCACTGAGGTCGGTGGGCGAGGACCCGTATGCATGCTTCCTGACCGACAACCTGATTGGAATGCATGCGACGGTGCTCTATCGCCGCAGGACATTGGAAGCCGCCGGCGGATTTGACCGGTCACTGCGGGCTTGCGAGGACTACGACGTCTACCTTCGCCTATCTCGGGCGAACAAGGTGGCCTGCATTCCGGAATACCTCGCAGATTACCGTCGGCACGCAACGAATATGTCGAACAGCAATCCGATGATGTTGCGCGCGGCGCTGAAGGTCCTTCGCCGGCAGCGGGACGTCGCGCAGACCAATCCGGATTGGGCGGCCGCCTACCGTCAGGGTGTCGAAAAATGGAAGTGCTATTATACGGACAAGCAACTGGGACAGCTTGGTACAGCGCTTCGGTTCCGCTCTTCACTCGCCGGTCAACTCAGCAGCACTATCGCCGTTTCGCTTGCAGCGCCGTTACAGACCGCTGTGATGCTCCGGCATCGTCTCAGGCGCCGGTCAAGTCGGCACCGCTCGAGCGCCCGGTTCGGTGACCTCGAGCGTACCGTACCCTTCAGCACGGAGTTCGGTTTTGATCGCGGCAAGCCATTGGACCGCCGCTATGTCGAGACTTTCCTCGCGTCCTGTTCGTTGAACATATCCGGAAGGGTCCTGGAGATCGGTGACAACGCCTATACGATGCGTTTCGGAGGCAGTCGGGTTACCGCAAGCGATGTTCTGAACCGTTATAACGGCCACCCGTTGACAACCTTCGTGGGTGATCTGGCGAATAACGACGATCTGCCGTCCGAGACCTTCGATTGTATCGTACTCACCCAGACCCTGCACCTTCTTTTCGATCTACCTGCTGCAGTCGCAACCCTGTGGCGGATCCTGAAGCCGGGAGGCGTTCTCCTGATTACAGTGCCTTGGGTCAGCCCGATTGACAGGAGAGAATGGGGCGAGAGCTGGTTCTGGTCGATAACTCCGGCTGCCCTAAGGCGACTTCTGTCGGACAGGTTCGGGGCGAAGAACGTCGAAGTCAGTCACTATGGAAACGCGTATTCTGCTACGGCCTTCCTCTACGGCCTGGCGGAACATGAGCTGAATTCGGCATTACTTGATGTGCACGACCCCTATTGTCCGGTAATAGTCGCGGCGCGGGCTTTCAGGCGATGAGCAGCGCCGTGACAGCGCGTCAAACTGTCAGCAAATTCCTGCGACGGGGGCGCCTGCTTGCCGGTTTCGGCCGACCTATCGTGCTGATGTATCACCGCATCGCAGAACCGCTCGTCGATCCTTGGGAACTCGCGGTTTCGCCGCAAAATTTCGCACGCCAGATCGAACTTCTTACGAAAGCGCGGGACATTGTTCCCCTGCAATGGCTGGCGCAACGGCTTGGGGAGAGACGGTCACCGAGAAATGCGGTGGCAATCACCTTTGACGACGGCTACGCGGATGTCCTCCAAAACGCCGTGCCGATCATGCGGCGTATGAACTGTCCTGCGACTGTCTTCGTCACCACCCATGCGATCACCGATCCCTCAGTGTTCTGGTGGGACATTCTATCCCGCATCATTTTGGAGATGCCTGCTCTCCCGAACACTCTGGAGATCGAGATCGCTGGCCGAAACTATGACTGGCGCGTTTGGGAGGACGCAATGCCGGCGGACTCCAATAACGCGATCAACCGCACGACGCTCCATTTCAACTTGCACGCACTGCTGAAGCCGTTGAGTCCACACGAACGCGAGAAGGCCCTTGAGCGGCTGGCAAGATGGGCAGGAACCGACGCCAGTCCCCGAGGGCGCGATCGCGCCATGACGCATTCGGAGCTGCGGCAGCTCGCCGACACCGATGGCGTTTCGATCGGCGCCCACACCTGTACGCACCCATCCTTGCCGCTACTGAAACGGGACGAGCTTGAACGCGAGATTTCAGGCAGCCGCCAACAATGCGAGGAGATTACAGGACGGCGGGTGGTGGGATTCGCATACCCGTTTGGAGATTTCGATGGCAGCACCGCCAACGCCGTAAGGTCTGCCGGCATAGACTATGCAGTAACTACCCTGCCGCGTGAAGCTGGGCCTCGCGTCGACCCTTACCGATTGCCGCGCGTTACGGTCGCCGATTGGGGTGAAGCTGACTTTCGGCGCATGGTGCTGTGCCATGGCTGACAATTCAGGCGGACAGCCGCGTGTCACGGCAATTATAGTCGTGTTCAATGGTGAGAGTTATCTCCGGGAAGCTGTTGACAGCATTGTAGGTCAAAGCTTCACCGACTGGGAACTCCTCGTTGTCGACGATGGCTCGACTGACCAGTCGCCCGCCATCATACGCGGTTATGAGCAGCGGCTGCCGGGCAAGGTGCGACTATTGTCTCACCATGACAATGGCAATCACGGTATCAGCGCCTCGCGCAACCGTGGACTGACGGAAGCGCGCGGCGCCTACGTCGCATTTCTCGACGCAGACGATGCATGGCTGCCCGAAAAGCTTTCCGAACAGGTCTCTATTATGGAAAGCGATCCGGCGCTCGGCATGATCTATGGCCGGACTCTGATCTGGCATAGCTGGCAAGAGGCTGCTGACCGCGCGGACTTCTACTACCCGCTCGGCGTCGAACCAGACACCCGATACGAGCCTCCCGTGCTGTTTGAGCTGCTACTTCAGAACGAGGTCCAGACGCCGACAACATGCAATGCCCTGATGGGTTCAAGCTTATTCGCAACGCTTGGGGGGTTCGAGAACAGCTTTCGCCTGATGTTCGAGGACCAGACGTTCTTTGCCAAGGCGCTCGCATTCGCGCCCGCCTACGTGTCCGGCCGGACCTGGGCAAAATACCGCCAGCATTCTGAAAGTTGCTCTGTTGCCTGCTCTGAGGCAGGCACTGACGAGGCCGCGCGTATCACGTTTCTCACATGGCTAAATCGCACAATGGCGGATAAGGGCGCCTCTTTCCGCATTCGTTCAGCAATCTGGAAAGCGCTTGCGCGCGAGCGCCGCAAGGTGATCAAGCGAAGTATCAAAGGATGGCTTCGGCGATGACTTCCCTGCCGCGAGTGACGATCATAACCCCCTTCCTCAATGCGGAGGCAACTCTGGGCGAAGCGATCGCCAGCGTCCAAGCCCAGACAGTTGCGGACTGGGAGCTTTTGCTGGTCGACGATGGCTCGACGGATGACAGTGTCAGGATCGCCAATGATGTTGCAGCAACCGATCCTCGGATCAAGGTGCTGAACAGGCCTCCCGGATCCAAGCGTGGCGCGGCGGCAGCGAGAAACGCCGGAATAGAGGCCGGCAGCGGCGATTTGCTTGCCTTCCTGGATGCAGACGATCTGTACGAACCGCATATGCTCCGGACGGTTCTGGCGGCAGCCGATGCCAACCCGGAAGCCGCAATGATCTTCGGGCCGACGAGATGGTGGTATCCAGACGGTGAGCGCCCCGACTGGATCGAGCCGACGGACGGGCTTGCTGGCCGTTTGCATCAGCCCCCGCGGCTTCTAAGGCGACTTCTGCTGATCCAGAACGGTCACGTTCCGTGTACCTGTTCGGTGCTCTTGCGAAGGAGCGCGATCAGCACGGTCGGCGGCTTTGAGGAGCGCTTCGATCTCTATGAAGACCAAGCTCTGTGGGCGAAGCTATTCCTGCGTCTTCCCGTCTTTGTCACGCCTGTAACTCTGGCACGCTACCGGCAGTATTCCGGTTCGACGTCGGCGGCGGCGGCTGAGCGAGGGGTCTACGACGGCATGGGGAAACACCCTGCCCGCGCTGCATTCCTCGACTGGGTCGCGCAACATTTGCAGGAGAGTGGACTGCGAGGCTTCCACGTCCGATGGACGCTGCGGCTGGCGCGTGCGCCCTACGTCGTGCCGCCGACGATTGGAAGCAGGGCCGACCGGCTTATCCTGAAGATCATGATGTGGACAGCAAAGCAACGGCGCCGGATTCGGCGTAAACTCGTGCGTGCTTCAGTTTGAAAGCAAGCGTCAACGCCTAGTCACCCATCGGTGCGGAAAGCTGACACTGCCGAAGCCGGGTTGGGCGGTAACCGGTCGGTTGTCGAGCAAGCCGGGCATGACATCGAACACGGCGGCGGTCTCGACCTGGTCTTCGACCACTCTGTCGTCCGCCACTAGCGCCACATCAATCCTGTAGCGCCCTGGTCTCAGCATAAGGCTCTCTACATGCACCGTGTAGACTTCGCCCTGACGATCATGCTCGGAGTGCTCCATCGTGTCGAATGACGTCACAGGATCGCCGAGGTCGTCAATAATGGTAATAAGGCATTGTGCAAGTTCGCGCGGCCCATCGACCTGAAGCCGAAAAACCGCCGGCTGCCCCGACGCGACGGGACCCGTTTTGTTGAAAACCTCGATGCCGACGACACGCAGGCGGCCTCGCCCGGTGCGCGTCGTTCGTGTACTCAGATCGGTGCTCGCTCGCGCTTCCAGTGTCTGCAGATAATTCCGGACCAGGTCGCCCGTCGGGCCGTCGGCCAGGATCGTCCCGCCGTCGATAAAAATTGCGCGGTTGCAAAGCCGCTGCAGAACCGACATCTGGTGGCTAGCGATCAGCACTGTGCGGCCCGTTTCGGCGACGCTTTCGGCCTTGGCAATGCATTTCTTCTGGAATGCGGCATCGCCGACGGCCAATATCTCATCGATCACCAGAATATCGGGATCGACATGCGCGGCAACCGCGAAGGCCAAGCGTAAGTACATGCCGCTTGAGTAACGCTTAACAGGCGTGTCGAGAAACGGCTCGATGCCGGAGAAATCGACGATTTCATCGAGCTTGGATCTGATCTCGGCGCGGCGCATGCCGAGTATCGCTCCGTTGAGATAGATGTTCTCGCGGCCGGTCAGCTCCGCGTGGAACCCCGTGCCGACCTCCAGCAAAGCTCCCAGCCGTCCGCGTATCGTCGCGCGACCGGAAGTCGGCTCCACAATCTGCGCCAATATCTTGAGAATGGTGCTCTTTCCCGCGCCGTTGGGTCCGATCACGGCAAGGACTTCGCCCGCGCGCACCTGGAAGGAGACGTTCCTCAGGGCCCAGAATTGATCGTCTCCACCGTTGCGTCGACCCAAAGCGGACTTCCTGTGAAGGATTCGCCTTGCGCCGCTGGCCAGCGCGTCCCGCAAGGTAGGGAAGCTATTGTTCGCCACCCCCAGTCTGTAGGCCTTGGAGAGATTGGTGGCTTCAATCACTGTGTCGGTCATTGCTCAGATCAGGTCCGGAAACGCGCGTTCGGACTTTGAGAAAATAGCCAGTCCGGCAACGAGAAGGGCCAGCGAGGAGAGAGTCGATATCGAGATCATGACCCAATCGGCGGGCGTGCCCAGTACGCTCCAGCGCATGGCTTCGACTATCCCCACCATAGGGTTCAGGCTGTAGAGCGGCCGCCAAAAGTGCGGCACGAGATTGCCCGGATAGACAACCGGAGTCATGAACAGAACTATCTGAAGGCTGAACGGCACGAGATATCCCACATCGCGAAAGCGGACATTGATCGCAGATAGTGCCACTCCCAGCCCCGTCGCCGACGCAGCCATGACGAGCACGAACAGTGGCAGGAAGATCACCTGCGGTGCCGGCCAGATTCCGAATGCCAGCAGCGCCGCGAACAAAAGAGTGAGGCCGACGATCATATCGGTCAGGCACGTGGCCATAGCGGATATGGGAATGATCAGACGCGGAAAATAGACGCGCTTCACAAGTTCCTGGTTGCCGACAAGGCTGCCCGTCATGCTGCCAACCGCTCGCGAAAAAAAATTCCACGGCACGAGCCCACACAGGACAAACAGCGGGTATGGCGCTCCGTTTGATGAGATGCCCACGAGTCGGCCAAACAAGACGCTGAAGACCGACATGGCAACGAGCGGCTGCAGCATTGCCCAGAGCACACCCAGATAAGTCTGGCGGTATTTGACCTTGAAGTCGCGCCAGGCCAGGAAGAACACAACTTCCCGATATCGCCAAAGTTCGGAAAGGTCGATCAGCCGCCGCTTGCGGGACGGATCGATCACTGTCTCAACAGCTAAAGGTTGCGGGTCTGTCCGTACCGACACTATGATGGCGTCCGCCCTCCCTTGACGGCCCCATTGAGGCCTACATTTCCGCGCAGTGCAATCAGGACTTTCTCCGAAGTCTATTCTCGGGGAACGCTCGAATGCCTGGACTATTTTTTCAGCCTCCGCCAGCCGGCTCTGCGAGAATAGCCACCGCGGTGATTCCGGATCAGAAACAGGAGCCCTAAGACCCCTGCGCCGAAACTGCCGAGGCAAAACGCCCAGCGCCACGCGTCGAGCCCAAATGGCTGGAGCGGCGCAAGCCAGCGGGCGATGAAGATGTAGCAGTGGCGCGGCAAGGAGCGAGACCACAGTGAGGAACAGCAACACGCCAGAGAGCACCAACTTTCGCCCGTAACGATCGGCGACCCATCCCGTGGGGCCCCAATGAACATCGAGGACAGTAGCCAGGAGAGTTGCACCGGATCAACCGGATTGGGTGGCTCGGAGAATACTGCGGAAGGGGCGCTGTCGATGCGATTTCCGCGACATCGAAGCAGAAGGCGTCGGCACAAACGATAAGCACCAGGAGGTGTAATCTCGTCAAGTCAGGCCGAGGTTTGGTGCAGCCCGCCATGGTCGAACGCACACAAGATCGCTTTGTCATCTCACAACCGGCGCTGTGCCGCCGCCACCTCATAGCTCGTCTCGCCCGCTTCAAGGCGTGCCATCGCCCGCTGCCGCAGATCTACCGAATAGGCTTCGCCATCAGTCACGACCTCCACGGCCGGGACATCGAATTTGATTTGCTCAATCTTGGGAATCTGGATTCAGCCAAAACGCGAACCGCTCTAGCCTAGGAGTCTAGGCTACGTGCGCCTCCGATAGCAGATGACCTCTTCGATAGTGGGTCTCGCGATGTAGCGCTCTCCGCTAGCACCTAATCAATCAAGATCAAGCAGTTGCGTGAGCAACCGCTACCACCAGCCACACTCTGGGTAGACGTCGACGCGCGTCGGAGAGTTTTCGTTAGTCGGCGGTGGCACGCGCCGGCGGGATTGTCTTGATGCGACGCGGGATCTATTTCGCGAGCCAGCCACCGTCAAAGCGTCAAACGGCAGGATCGCTCCATCACGTACGACGCTGCGCCCGCGCCCAGGTAGGACAAAGTCTATATATTTTAGTTACCGAGCAATCTTCAGCGCGGCCGATGGATAGCCGGAAAGTATCTGTGCGCGCCAAGCATCTTCTTCATTCGGAGCTGCTGTCAGCCTCTTATGAGTGACTCGACGAAACCGGCCAGCACAATCAGGACAAGACCTCCCAGCAGCCCTGCTATTCCGGCTCCGATTAACATGGTCGGCGTCAGGCCGTCGGCGTGGTGGCGGATGAGGCGCCCAACCCCCGGAATGCGCGCGGAGGGCCACACAAAGAGCAAGCCGCCGATGCCGCCAACAAGCAGTCGGCTGTCCTACCAAGACAAAAACTTGGCACCCAGCGACCCAGGCCATTCCGACCGCGGCGCCGCAGACAAATTCTACAAACAGCAGTATGCTTGGGACCCCAGGCATGGCTAAGGGAGCTCCACCATAGAATCCTACGTCGCTGGGTCTGCGGACGCTCCGAGTGAGCGCATCGCGCAGAGCCTGTTCCCACAACGCGCCGAGTTGTTGCACGCAAGCATTTCGATATATCCGGAGATCGTAGTGCATGAAGGAGACGAGCCAAATGTCGTCGGCGACTTCGGTGATTCCGAGCCTCTGGCCGGCGAGCACGGTGGAGATGTTGATCTTCTTCTCTTCTTCCTGTGCATGCAGCTGCGCAGATGCCGCCGCAGGGCGGCGCTCCTCCTCCCTGTGTCTCGCCGCCGCCACGTCATTGCCAGGCAGCCGAAGGCAACGGCCCGTGGCCAATTCAGTGGTCCGCGTCCGATCCCACGGCTGATCTCGCAACGCGGTCGGCCTTTCCGCGAGCATAGCTAGGCATCTTGACGGCAATGATGGAGAGAATACCGATGATTATGCCGGCGATTACATCTATTAAATGATGACCGCCTTCAGGCAGAGTGGCCACAATCATGGCGGCATTCACCATGGCCAACACGACAAAAAGTGGCCGGATGGTCCGCGCGGCATAGACCAATGCCAATCCAAGTGCCGTGTGGAACGACGGGAACGTGACGAGCCCTGTGCCTTTAGTCATAATTAGATCAAACGGCTCGCCTGATCGCAGCGCCATAAGCACATGATGGTGCCACATTCCGGCATCAGTGGTGAAGTTCGAAAATAGCCCGCGCGCCGGCTTGAAATAGGCATAAGCGCCTTCAGCTGGCGCCAACGCCATCAGTGCGCCCGTGAAGACCGAGGCAACCGCTAGAAGAGCCACAAACTCCAGTGCTCGTTCTCGTTGGTTTCTCACCGCGTGGACTAACAAAACGAGCGGCATTTGAAACGCCAGCACATGATAAGCAAAAACCAGGACGGATGCTGTAGTCGGCTGGTTGGTCGTGGCCAGAAACCACCGCCAGTCGAAACCGAGGCAGGAATCGATAGAAGCTAGAACCGGGTCTGCCAGCGGCCTTGAGGTGGCCGACGCCAGGTACATGAAGACGGTGGTTGAAATGGCGAGCGGTATGAATGCAACTGCGGAAACGACCAGGATTCTCAAGCAGCCACAAAGATGTTTGATTATGCTGGCGATTGGGCTTGTATCAGATCTCAATCTATGGAGGGCAATTGCCGATGCCATCCAAGATGCGCTGAGGACAAGGGCCACCTTGCCTATGTCAACCCAGTTCCTCGGTGAAAAATCGACTGTAGAAAATGGCAACCAAAAAATGTCAATCAGCCCGAAAAGAGCTGTGACCAAGGCAATAGTTACTAAGTGATTTCGAGTTTCAACACCTCCGTCAGCCAATGAAGCATTCCTAACGCCGCCGTGTAAGATCACCAGGCATGCCCTTACATCTGTACACTGCAGGTCAGCATGGGGCACAGTCACTGCCATCGGCACAATGAGGATAAAGACGGAATGAGCATTGGCGTGGTCTGCCCATAGGCTTCGTATTCGGGGAACACCGCTCGCAAGACCCTCTCCTCGTTCACGAGCCGCCGATATTGGAAAGCCAGGGCAATCGCGCAGATTGCGACGGTCGCCCATGTCGCGTTGCCGAGAAGAATGCCGAGCAGGACGATCGCTTCGCAGACGTAGAGCGGGTGACGCACGATCTGGTAAGGCCCTGCCGTGACGAGCCGCCTGGCCTGCGCGGTGATGCTGAAGGATCTGCCAAGCCAGAACAGGCACAAGATGCAAAGAGCGAAACCAACTATGGTGGTCAGGTCCGCAACAAACTCGATCTGCGGAGCTGCCTGGATGCGAGGGACCGCGATCAAAGTTGCGGTGGCAAAGCATCCGATGAGCGCAGAGATTCGGGGTTCAATTCCGTGCGCTGTTCCCAGGGGCGGAAGACGCGCCACTGTCATCACAACGACGAGCACGAGAAAGCCGAGAGCGGCGACATCTGCGGTGAGATCGATAATCCACGCCACAGTCCATTCTGCGCCGGCAAGAGCTACCAAGAACGTTGCGGCCTTCAAAGTCGCGCAGAACGTGAAGTAGAGTGTCATCGTTGCACGCCCGGCGAAATCACGTATCTCTGGCGGAGGGAGCTTCATTGATTCTGCCCTTCGGAATCACTGGATAGGCGAGTTGCTCGACGTAAGTTGATGGAATCGGATCATCGACGCCATAGCGCTCCGGGACAGCGTTACCGGGCAGGTACATCGTTCCGAAGAGCGCATCGATCAATGAAAGTTGACCTGCGAAGTTCTTGTCGTATGCCGCGCGCTCGTGAGCGTGATGCCAATGATGGAACTGGGGTGACGCGATCAACCACCGAAGCGGGCCGATATTCAGCCTGACGTTGGCGTGCAGCAGAAGTCCGTGGACGTGAAAAATTATTGCAAACAGGGCGATCGCCGGGCTGCTGAAACCCAGCAGATATACAGGCACGAGCGACGCGCTCTTTGTCAGAGCCTGGTCAACAGGATGAACCCTGTGCGCCGCCAACCAGTCCAGTTCTTCAATGCTGTGATGAATCGAATGGAAGCGCCACAAAAAGGGAACGGCGTGAAAGGTGCGGTGGGCCAGGTAAAAGCCAACGTCCGCAATGACAATGATCTCTGATACCTGGAGCCAAACAGGTTGCGATGATACTGCGCTGCCGACATAGGCCGGCACCAGCCGCCCCACCGTACTCGTTGCTACCGTGATAGCCGCGATCAGGCCAAGGCTTATCGGGATGCCATTAAACAGCGCATAGACGAGATCATTGAAGAAGGCTTTCCTAAATATCTTCTGATGGGGGCGCAGAGCGAACAGGTATTCGATCGGAACGAAGATCAGAACCGCAATTAAGAGCGCTTTGATATTCAGAATGTCCATACGGCGTCCCGCCGGCAAGACGCAATCCAAGCACTTCGCCAATTTGAGCGCAAGCTAATGATCTCTCACAGGTTGATTGAAAGTTAGTTTGCGCGCCAAACATGTCAGACTGAGAGCCCGCCTAGAACCGTGCGTTGCCATAGATCTGAAGCCCTAGCGTGCAGATAGCGGCGATCGAGATCGGCACACCGAAAGGGACGACGCCTTTGCGATCCAGATGCTGAACGTAGAGGCGGAAGGCGCCTTCGGGCAGCATCAAGGGGTTCTTCACGACTAACGCGGTCGCAAGCGCGAAGACCAGCAACAGCACGGAAAACACCAGGAGCCCGCTGCCGCCGATCAGAAACGAAATCACCGCCATCAGCTTGACATCGCCGGCGCCGACCTTGCGGATGGCCCAGAACGGGAAAAGCGCAACGAACAGCAGAAGGCCGGCAAGCGCGCTCAGGCCCATGTCCCACCACGACCCGGTGAGGATCGACACAAACTGCAGCGAACCCACCCCAAGGCACAAAAGCAGCAGCACGTCGCGGTTAGATATTTTTTGGGTGGTGAAGTCGAGCCATGCAACCCTTGCCAGCAAAGCAACCGCCAGCCCTTTCATCAGCAGCGCTCCGGCAAGCAACATGCTAGCGCCTTACCGTTCGAGGTTCTTCACGCTGGATGACAGGAGTCGCAAATTGTTGGCGACGGTCGGATCGTTGGGAGCCAGTTCGTACGCTTTAAGGAAATTGCTGCGCGCGTCCTGCAGCTTGCCGCGCAGCAGATAGGAATAGCCGACGTTATTGTAATATTCGGGCGTAGGCCCAATCAGCCGGAAGGCCTGGCCATAAGCCCTGTCGGCGAGATCGAAGCGGTGGATGCGGTCGCTGCAGGCGGCGAGGCCCAGCCATGCGACACCATCGTTGGGGGCAAGTTGCGTTGCCTTGTAGAACAGGGCGCCCGCATTGCCATAATTTTCCGAGCGGAACTGGTTCTTGGCTTCGGCAACGGCTTGGTCGGAGGCATAATATTCGACGTCGCTGACCGTCTTCAGTCCGTCGAAGGTATCGCCGAAGGCAGTAAGCTCCACTTTCGCCGGCTCGTTAGTGCGGACGACTCCCGTTGGATCCGTCGCATTCGACTGACATCCGGAAAGCACGACTACCAGCAAACTGGCAGCGGCAACGAGGCACATTGGCCTTTTCATTTTATCCCCCAGGGATCTTTCCGATCCCGTCCCCTGACCAAAGCACATCCCGGTCTAGAAGAAAATGCCCTTCATTCGAATGATCACTGGAAGCATCACAACCATCATCACAACAGGAAAGATGCATAGCCCCAGTGGTATCATCATCTTGACAGGCAAAGCGTTGGCGCGTTCCTCGGCGAAGAGAATTCTTTGTCCCCGCATTTCGTCGCTGTAGACGCGCAAGGCGTCCGTCAAACTGGTGCCGAGCTCTTCGGATTGACGGAACAGCACAGCCAGCGCGCGCGCCTCCTCCAGTCCAACGCGGTCGGATAGTTCGCGCAGGGCCTCGCGCAACGGCTTGCCCGCGCGCAACTGAAGATTCATGATCGCGAGTTGGATACCGAGCCATCTGTGGGTGCCAGCCAGTTCGCTGCCGACACGCTCGACAGCCGCCTCGAGGCTCATGCCGGCATCGGCGCAGGTGATCATCATGTCCATGAAATCCGGAAAGCCGCGACGATAAATCTGCTTTTGTCCCTTTTCGAATCGATCGAGAGCAATGCTCGGAATGACGATGCATCCCAGCCCAAGCAGGGCAGAGCCTGCAAAGGTGACAAGACCGGGAAGTCCGGGTGGCAATATCCGCGACAGGAGCGCAAACGTCACGGAAAAGCCAAGACAGACCGCACCAAGACGCGACAGAGTATAGATCATTGGCGCGCTTGACTGATAGAAGCCGGCGCGAAAGAGCTTTGCGTCCAGCGCGCTGGGCTGGTCGCGTTCTTTTTCGATCGATCTGAAATAGGCGTCGACCGGCCGCTGTGCTGAAATCTTGGCCAGTTCTTCCTGGCCCAAAAGCGAGCGGCGGTTGGGAATGCCCTCTGCCAGCAGGCTTTGCGCAACCAGTTTCCTCGTCTGCAGCGCCGGCAAGACGACGAGCGCGCCCACCAGAAACAGCGCTACGGCCGCCAGGAAGACGGCGATGGACACCAGAAGGCTCAGATCCTGGGTCACAACTTCTATAGCTCCGATCGCTCAAAAATCGAAATTGACCATACGGTACATGATGAAGTCGCCGAGCAGCGCCCAGAACCCGAAAACCAAGAATACAGGCATGATCAAGGGGCTGCCCCATACATCACCGTAGTAGCTGGGGGCTAGGCCCGTGAGGATGGCGAGCATCAAAAGAGGAAACAGGGAAATGATCCACGCGGACATTCGCCCCTCGGCAGAGAGCGCCCTAATCTTCAACCTGAGTTTCTGCCTTTCGCGCAGCACCACTGAGAGATTCGACAGAATTTCGGTAAGGTTGCCGCCGGTCTTGGCCTGAATCGACAGCGACACCGACAGCAAATGCAGACCTTCGAAACCGACGCGCTGCGAGAGTTTTCGCACCGCGTTTTCAAGGCTGAGGCCAAAGGTGATCTCGTCGGAAACAATGCCGAATTCGGTGCCCAGCGGATCAGGCATTTCTCGTGCGACAAGGCTTATAGCCACGGAAGTCGGATGACCGGCACGCAGCGAACGCACGATCATCTCAAGGGCATCCGGCAATTGCTTCGCGAATTTCTGGATTCGCCTGGCGCGCGCGCGGCGGAGAACCAGAAACGGCAGGAGGAATACGATGAGCAGAAAGATGATAAACGAAAACACGGCGGAGAAGTGCAGCAGGAACGCAAATACCAGTGCCAGGGCCAGTCCACCGAGAGCAAATGTCGCGACGAACGACAGCGGATTTCCGGTAACGCCGGATTGCGTGTACAGCCTGTTCAGGCCGACCGCATTGAAAAGAAAGTCGCCCGAGCTGGTAAGCCCACGTTCTTGCAGCAATCGCTGCAAGGTCTGTTCGGCCGGAGCGTCGTCGGCGAGCCGCTTCAGTCGACGGTTGATCGTGCTGACCGTTGAGCGCCGCTTGGAGTAAGTCACATACAGAGCCTCGGCCGCGAGGATGAGCGAGGCAGCCGCCAGTACATAGATGAAGTAGAGCAATGTCTGGCCGGTCAACATTAGAGCGGGACCTGTGGGTTGAACGCGTCCCTGGCGAACTGATGGCCAAGGGTCGCCGCTTCCTGGGCAAAGCGCGGACGAATGCCGGTCGCCCGAAATTCACCAACGATCTGGCCCTCGGCAGTCACATCGCGGCGGACGAAATGGTAAAGTTCCTGAACCTGTACGACATTGCCTTCCATACCGGTGAGTTCTGATATGGAAACAACCCGCCTTCCACCATCGGAAAGCCGTTGCGTCTGCACAATGATGTCGATGGCCGAGGCAATCTGAGCCCGTATTGAATCGTGGCTCATCGGCATGCCGGCCATACCGACCATCTGTTCCAATCGCGATATCGCATCTCGGGGCGTGTTGGCATGAATGGTGGTCATTGAACCTTCATGGCCGGTGTTCATAGCCTGCAGCATGTCGAAGGCTTCCTCGCCTCGCACCTCACCGACGATGATGCGGTCCGGCCGCATGCGAAGCGCATTTTTTAGCAATTCGCGCTGGCGAACTTCGCCCTTTCCCTCAACATTGGGCGGACGCGTCTCGAGACGGCCCACATGCGGCTGCTGCAGTTGCAGTTCCGCTGCGTCCTCGATGGTGATCAGGCGCTCCCTGGCTGGGATGTAGCTCGACAGGGCATTGAGCAGGGTCGTCTTGCCGCTGCCTGTGCCGCCCGAAACCAGGATCGACTTGCGGGCCTGCACGGCAATGCGCAACAGGTCGACCATCGGTTGCCGGATCGAATTAAACGCCATCAGACGTTCGAGCGAATAGGGGTTCTTGGAGAACTTGCGAATCGAGACCAGCGGGCCATCCACCGAGATCGGCCGCACAGCTATATTGACTCGCGACCCATCTTCCAGCCGCGCATCGACCATTGGCGCCGATTCATCGACGCGCCGGCCGATAGCCGAGACGATCTTGTTGATGACACGTAGCAGATGGGCTTCATCGCGAAAGCGGATCGCCGTCTCCTCTATGACTCCCCGCCGCTCGATGAAGACTCGCTTGTGGGTGTTGATCAGAATATCGGAAATCGAATCATCCTTGAGCAAAGGCTCGATCGGACCCAGCCCGAGCATCTCGTCAGCGGTGTCGCTGGTCAATTGGTCAAGTTCGCGGGCGTTAAGCGGCACGTTGCGAGCACGAACGAATTCCCGCACTATGGGGCGGATCTCGTTCAGGATTTCCTCCTTGGACGCACTTTCAAGGGCCGTCAGGTTGAAGCGATCAATCAAGTGGCGGTGGAGCTCGACCTTGAGCGTAAGGAAATCATCCCCCGGCGATTCGAATTCCGCAGAACGGGACAGTACGGGGACTGCCGGCACGATCGGATCGAGCTTCGGCTCGACCCGCGGCTCGCTTGACCCTTTGGTGAACCGGCCCAGCATTTTGCGCTACCCCCTTGGACTCGCCTTCGGGGGTAGTAAACGTTAATCCCGAAGACGGCAGGCACCGAGCACGTTCCCGAACTCAATACTTCTTGCATATTTAACATCCAGGTTGAAAAAACATCTCATCTAATCGAACGAGGCGTCCGGCCGCAAATATACAAGGGGCTGCCAAAACACCGCCTCGCGTCTTTTTGGCCACGATGGCCCCTTTCGGGCTCCGGCAAGCCCTTGGATATAATGGAATATGCCTATCCGCTAATATCGCCTCGCTTCTGCCATAGAAGCGGCGAAATTGTGAACGGATGGTTAAAAGACAGGCGAAAAGCAGGCAGATTCAATGTCTTGCTGCAGACAGAACCTCGAAACGTTAATACCATTTCAGGCACAGCACAGGTATAAAGAAGTTAAAGAACCTCTTAACTTGTTTGACTCTGCTTTTTATCGGCCCCTAGGATTAAGTCGACGGAGGATGCTCAGGTATGCGATTTCATCCTTGGCTCGTCTCGTCAGGGTTTGAACCTCCAAAGGGAGAAATTTGGCATGAAAAAGCTCATGACGATGACCCGGCAGTTTCGCGACGACGAACACGGCGCTGCCATGGTCGAATATACCATCCTGCTCGGCATCATCACTGTCGCAGTGATCGCCACCATCATTCTTGTCGGTGGCTGGGTTGCCGGCCAATGGACGGGGCTTTACGCGCTGTTGCCGTGATCGCTTTAGTCCTACCAACGACGCCGGGGGCTCTCCCGGCGTCGATCCAGGCGATGGGTGAACGGAGTCTGGCGGGGAAAGAAAGTGCGTGCAAATACTGTCATCATGATCGTTCTCGCCGGCGTATTCGGCGTGCTCGCGGTGGTTCTCGCCAATATCTGGCTGACCAGTCAACGCAGTGCTATGGCGAAGACTGACGTGCCGCGCGACACCATCGTGGTCGCGGCCGTATCCTTGAAATTCGGCGACACGCTGTCGGCCGACAAGCTGCGTGAAATCGTATGGCCGGCGGGCGCGGTTCCGGCCGGTGCTTTCAAGACGACAAAGGATTTACTGGCTGGTGAAGGCACAAAGCAGGCGCTGCAGGCGATCGGCGCCAATGAACCCGTTCTTGCCACCAAGATTACCGGTCCCGGCCAGCGCGCCACTCTTTCGGCGGTGCTCGGCGAAGGCATGAAAGCTGTTTCCATCAGAGTCAACGATGTGCTCGGGGTCGCAGGATTCGTTTTCCCAGGTGATCGGGTCGATGTGCTCTTGACCCGCACCGTGCGCAACCCTGGAGATGCAGACCAGAGTTTCGTCGACGTGCTGTTGCAGAGCATGAAGGTGCTCGCCGTCGACCAGGTCGCCGATGAAAGCACCGACAGCCCGACGGTGGTGAAATCGGTGACTGTCGAGGCTAGCACCAAGGACGCCCAGAAGCTGACGCTGGCCGCCGGCGCCGGCCAGTTGTCGCTCGCGCTTCGCCAGGCAGCCGCCGGCAAGGACGAGATCACCCAACGCATCACGCTTTCCGACCTGACCGGCGAAACGCCGGCCGATGTCGCAGCCAGGCAGGCCGAACTCGCCAGGCAGGCGACGGCCGATGCTGCTGCGGCAGCCGAGCGCAAGCGCGCGGACGACAAGATCAATGGCCTGACTCGGGCCGTCGAACAGGTCGGAAACCGGCTCGACGACTTGAGCAAAGCAAAGCCTGCTCCGGCCGTGACCTCGGCACCCGAAGCGCAAGAGGCCGTCAAGGAAGTGATCAAATATGTGCAGCCGGAGCCGTCAGCCCGTGCGACTATCGGCGTTTTTCGGGGCGTGAAGCTCGAAAAATATGACGTACCGCGACAAAGATAACTCTGGTATGTTGAGATAAAGAGCGTCCGAAGAGCCGCCAAAGGGGGGAATGTAGATGCGAACGGTCCGGGAAACACTGGCAGCCGCCGCGCTGGCCTGTTCGGTGATATTACTGCCGATCGGCCTTGAGGCTACGGCAGCCGATCGCCGTATCGACGTGTCGAACCCCAAGGTCCATCGTGTCTTCCTGCCCATGTCGCAATCGCTGACGATTGAGGTGAATGCCACTCTTGGCGATATCGTCGTCGCCGACGAGAAGATCGCAGATGCCCAGCCGATGACGGACAAGACGCTCTACGTCATTGCCAAGGGGGCCGGTACCACAACCGTCAATCTCTTTTCCGAAGACAAGCGCTCGCTTGGCGTAATCCAGATCGAGGTCGGCGTCGACGTCAACGATATGGCGCAGGCAATTCGGCAGGTAGCGCCCAGATCGCGGATCGATATCGGCTCGGTCAATGGCAAGGTCCGGCTCGGCGGGCATGTGAAAGACGGCGCGACGCTGGCGTCGATCCTGGAAGTGGCCCAGCAATACGGTCCCGACGCGATTATCAATGCCGTTACCGTTGATGACAGCCAGCAAGTGAATCTGGAAGTGCGCGTGCTCGAGGCCAAGCGCAATGCCGGTCGCGACCTTGGTGTGTCGATCAGGAGCACGAACAACAGCGGAACGACCCGAACTGGAACGGGCATTGCCGCCGTCGATGAAGATAACGTGGTGCTCGGACCGGGCGGTCTGCTCACTGGCCTGCTCTCGAACACCAATCCGTTCGCGGCGCTGATCACTCGCGTCATCGACAGCAACATCAAGGTCGATCTGATCATCGAGGCGCTTGAGGCAAAGGGTGTCGTGCGCATGTTGGCCGAGCCCAATCTCACCACGCTTTCCGGCGAGCCGGCCAGCTTCAACGCCGGCGGTGAAGTGCCCATCCGCAGCCTCGACAGCGACGGCCAGATCAACATTGTGTACAAGCAGTTCGGCGTGAATCTGCAGTTCACGCCGATCGTGCTCAACGACGACAAGATCCATATCAAGCTAGCGCCGGAGGTAAGCGACCTGAACGGCTTCACGCCGGCTGGCGACCCGATCTTCACCACCCGCAAGCTGGCGACCGTCGTCGAGTTGCGCGACGGCCAGAGTTTCGCCGTCGGCGGGCTCTTGTCCAGCAAGAATACCAAAATCCAGAGGCAGGTGCCATGGCTGGGCCAAGTGCCGATCGTCGGCGCGCTGTTCCACAATTCAAGCAATCAGAAGGAAGAGACCGAACTGGTCGTCATCGTCACCCCGCATATCGTGCGCCCGGCGAAACCCGGCGAGCAACTGGCGACCCCATTCGACAAGACACGGCCGGCCAACGACCCGGAGTTTTTCGTGCTCGGCCAACTGGAAGTAACCAAGGACATGGTGCGCAAATATGAACTGGGCGAAGGCGTCGTCGGCCCCTATGGCCACATGCTCGACCTGAAATCCAAGGACAAGATGACCTATGTCAAGAAATAGGGTGTTGATCATGCTTTTGTGTGCCAGCGGGTTGGCGGGCTGCGCCGACTATCTAAACCGCTACGACACGGTGACACTGGCCGCAGGCGACACCCAGAAATACAATTCGCTTCTGCAGACGGTCGATCCGCTCAATCCGGCGTCGAAAAAGACCGCCATTGAAGGGGATGGCGCGCGCGCTGCTGCTCTTGCCCAGAGTTACAAGTTTCCACCGCCACCACCGCCGCCGCCGGCCATCACGGTCAATGTCGGGACGCCGAAAGACACGGCGGATTGAACAGAAGGATCAGCGCGTCAGGTAAACAAGGAATCCTGGCGTCAAGGAGCAAAGAGCAAGGCCATGCTG
This sequence comes from Mesorhizobium sp. M0410, assembly GCF_040321435.1. Classification (NCBI taxonomy): domain Bacteria; kingdom Pseudomonadati; phylum Pseudomonadota; class Alphaproteobacteria; order Hyphomicrobiales; family Phyllobacteriaceae; genus Mesorhizobium; species Mesorhizobium sp. M0410. The sequence continues at coordinate 49,160 of NZ_JAMYRN010000022.1, read as the reverse complement.
CGTATTATTCGCGCGTTCTGGCACGATCAGAGGGGAATAGCGCTGATACTGGTCAGCGTCATGCTGCCGGCGATCATCGGATTTTCTCTGCTGGTGATCGACATGAGCCGGCTCAACAATCTGCATAACGATCTGCAGAAGGGTGCTGATGCGTTTGCCCTGGCAGGCGCGGCTGAGCTGGACGGGACGTCGGGCTCTATCAGCCGTGCTGATAGGGCGATCGCTACGCTGGTACGCAATCGATACACCTTCTCGACCGCCGGCCCTCCTCAAACGCTCGCTTCCGCCGGAGTAACACGCCGATATCTTCGCTCATTGCCGGCCACCGACAATCTCCCGATTGTGCCGGCCAATGTGATCACCGACGAGCTGAATGACGCCAAACTTGCCCGTTTTGTTGAAGTCACTGTAGCCCCGGTCGGGTTTGCTGCAATCTTCCCGGCTTCCTTCTTGTCATCCAGCGCCAGCAACAATTTCAATGTCGGCGCAGTCGCTGTGGCGGGCTTCACTTCCGGCGTGTGCGATTTCACGCCGGTTTTTATGTGCAACCCTTACGAGACGGTGAACGGGACGAATGCAGCGGGCGGATTCACACTTGAGCAGGCCGTCTCCAACCCGGCTGTACATCGTCGACTGATCGAACTGAGGAAGGTCGGAAATGGGGCTGCCGCTGGCCCTGGTAACTTCGGCTTCCTCGAACCTCCGGCCGGTGTGGGGAACGGTGCTCAAGCCCTCGCTCAGACGATTGCAACATCAAGGCCGATTGGTTGCTACAGTTCCGCCAACGTTAGCACGAAAACTGGCCAGAACGCCGGCCCAGTGCAAGACGCCTTCAATGTTCGTTTCGGCATTGCATCCAGCGGCAACCATTTCAATAGTGCTGAATACGGTCCAGCCGCGAACGTCCGCAAAGGGGCAATCAAGACCCGAGGAAGCGCAAACCAATGTCCTTCCATGAACCAACTTTCATTCACCCAAGCTGGAACAATGGGCCTTCCACGCGACGCGACCACTCCATACCTCGGCGGCCGAATGGGCGATGGAAATTGGAATTTCTCTGGTTACTGGAGCACCAACTTTGGTTCCGCTGCCTACCCATCTTCATGGAATACGACCAAGCCGACGCGCTATCAGGTCTACCGTTACGAGATATCAGCCGGGTTGGTAGGCATGGCGTCGACTGGTGGAGAGATCGGAACCCCGTCGGCAACTTGCCAACCTCCTGTCACGACGGTTGACCGTCGGTTGATTTACGGTGCGATCCTGAACTGCAATGCACTCCACGCTGCCGGCAGCGATCTGTCCGGCCACAGCACGGATCTGCCGGTGGAAGCTTTTGGAAGCTTTTTACTGACTGAACCGGTTGCGTCGCCATCGGAAGACGCATCCGTGATGGTTGAATTGGTAGACGTTACTGGGGGTGGCGGCCAGGGCACGCTAGACAATTTCCTCCGCGACGAAGCTCAGCTTTACCGGTGATGGCGATGATTGGAATGCTATTGCGTCATCTCGATAGATTTCGATGCGATCAACGCGGTGCAGTGCTCATCGAAATGACGCTGATCACGCCGCTGATGCTGATTTTGGCGGGTGGCGTGTTCGAGTTCGGCAATCTGATTCACGAAAAACTCTTGATGGAGGCCGGACTTTCAGATGCAAGCCGGTTCGCCGCGCGCTGCAACAGCCAATTGTATACGCAAGCCGGGCTTGCGGCGATCAACTGCGCCGACATCGCTGCAAACATCGCTGTGTTCGGCAATGCCGCGGGAACAGGCAGTGCACGCGTCAGCGGCTGGCAGAAATCGAATGTGACGGTGACAATCGCCGCCTCCGGTTCCTGCCATGACGCTGTGGTTGCCGGCGTCGCGCAATATCGATCAACCACCGCGCAGGTCTGTATCGTCAGGGCTGCGGGTACCTTGGCGTACGGCGGGGTCGGCATGCTATCGATCATCGGCATCGGCCCGATCACGTTGAACGGCTCTCACGAGGAGCGGCTGATCCGGTTCTGACCATGTTCAAGCGTTTTGCGGATTCGGACGACGGCGCGGCGATGGTCGAAATGACGATCGTTTCGACGCTGCTGTTTGCCCTTGTCCTGGGTTTCATCGATTTCGGTCACGCCTTCTACCAATGGAACGCTGCTACCAAGGCGGTCCAACTCGGCGCCCGGCTGGCCTCGATTTCAGACCCCATTGCGACGGCCCTTGCGACTGCGGCGCCGACGACGACACCGGGTGCGCCAGTCGTTGCCGCGGCATATGGCCCCTTTGTCTGCACATATACGGCTGGCACAGGGGCTTGCACCAACGGCGGCACATTCAATGCCGCCAACTTCAGCCGTGTCTTTCGCGGGGACACGGCAAACACCAACGATGATGCCTGTCCCCCACTTGCAGCAAATCAACGGCCCGGGATGTGCCATTTCTTTCCGCGCTTGCGCCGCGACAATGTGGTGGTCACCTACAGCGCCACTGGCTTGGGCTATCAGACCCGGCTGGGGGGACCGGTGCCAACAATCACCGTAAGTCTTCAAAACGTGACCTTTCAGTTCTTCTTTCTGCAAGGGCTGATGGGCTTTGCCAACGTCACCATGCCGTCCATGCTAAGCACGGTTACGGGCGAAGACCTGAAGAGCACATCACCATGAACGCCATCAACACCAAGGTTCTCCCAACCAAACGAAAGCAGGTCGCCCTGTTCTCGTCGGATTCACAGTTCAAGCACGAGGTGGCGACGCGGCTCGACGCGCTGGCTATTTATGACGTCCGGATTTCCGAAACGGATGACTTTCTCAAAGGCCCGACCCCCGACACGCGGCCGGGCATCGTAATCCTCGACCTTGCCAATGGCGAGCTGCTTGGCAAGCCCGGCATTGTCGAGGGGCGCGCCCTGTGGGCGGCCGTGCCGCTGATTGCGGTTTCAGACGAGCTGACCTCTGAACAGACGCGCATCCTGGTGCGGATGAACGCCTCGGACTGGCTGCACAAACCAGTCGATGCCAAGGAGCTTCTGAATGCGGTCACCTTCCATGACACCGGCAACCAGGGCACCAAGAGCCGCATCATCACCTTCATCAGCGCTAGCGGCGGGGCCGGCGCCACGACGCTCGCTTTGTCGGCCGCGGACTTCCTGGCCTCAAAATCCACCGAACGTGCAGCTTCAACCTGCCTCGTCGACCTCGATTTCCAAAGTGCCAATTGTGGCGCCTATCTCAACCTCTTCAACCAGTTCGACCTTGCCGGCATCATCGGCCAGCCGGAAAGGCTCGATGTCGAACTGATGGACGTTATCAAGCTCTCGCGCCCGTCCGGCCTGACGCTGTACGCCTTCGAAAGGCCGCAACTGCCATTCGAGCCGCAGGGCGCGGATTTCGTGTTCCGGCTGCTGGACCTTGTTGCCTATCGCTTCGACGACATCGTCATCGACCTGCCCAACATCGAAACTCCCTGGCAGAATCCTGTGCTTTCCACGAGCGACGCGATCTTCATCGTGTTCGAGCTCAACGTCGCGTCGCTGCGGCAGGGCAAGCGGCTCTACAAGAAGATCCGCGATTTGCGCGGCAATTCGGTGAACATCACGCTGGTCGCCAACAAGCACAAGCGCAAATGGTTCGGCAACCATTTTTCGCGCAGCGAACTCGAGAAGATATTCAAGGCACCGCACATCAAATCGGTTGCCCTGGACAATGCGCTGCTGACCGATGCGCTGAACCGAGCCATCATGCCTTCCGAAGTGGACGGGCGGGCACGCTTCAACAGGGATCTGAAGCGGATTTTCAAAGAGAGGCTCGATGACCCTGCCCGGTAGATACCGCTTCCTTCCGCTGCTTGCAGGCGCGTGCATCATGGGCCTGGTATCGGCCTGGGACTGCGCCCATGCCCGCTCCGCGCTATCGGACCAGCGGCCGCTGCCAGCCATGGGCCCCAGCCTGCGCAAGTTCGTTGCTTTCCAGACCGCGGAACAGCCGGGCACGATCATTATCCGCAAGCACGAGAAGGCGCTTTATCTTGTGACCCGAGAGGGTGAGGCGCTGCGCTATCAGATCAGCGTCGGGCGTGACGGATTTGGCTGGAGCGGCACCGTGGAAGTGAGGGCGAAAACCGAATGGCCGGAATGGCGCCCACCGAAAGAAATGCGCGCGCGCCAGCCGGAGCTGCCGGAGATGGTGCCGGCCGGTCCCTACAATCCGCTCGGCGCACGGGCGCTCTACTTATCCCGAGACGGGCACGACACGCTTTATCGCATACACGGCACCAACGACCCTTCAGGGGTTGGCTTCGACGGCACATCGGGATGCTTTCGTCTTACCAATACCGATGTGATCGATCTTTTCAAGCGCGTTTCGGTCGGTGCAAAGGTGGTGGTCCAATGACGATGATTAGCGACCCGGACATGCCGGCGATCGACATTGGGCCGGCGACCCAAGCATTCGAACAAGCTGTCGCTGGGAAACCGAGCAATGCCAGGATGATCGGCGTTGTCGCCGCAGGCGCCTTGCTGATCACGGGAGCAAATTTAACAGCCGCCGCCTATCTCTTCCGCAGCATCAACGATCTGCGCTCTGTCGAAGGGAGGCTGGAACAGCTCGGATTGTTCGAGCAACGGATTGCGGCCCGCCTCGATACGGTCAACAACGGTTTTCAAAGCCGGTTCGAAAAACTGGACAATCAACTGCAGGGTAGCTTCAGCCAGATCAACGACAGCATTGCCCGAATTGAACAGAACTTACCGGTGGTCCACGACGACGTTTCTACCGTGGCGGAGCCTCTTGTTGAGATGACCAGCGCCACGGCGGAGCCGCTCAGCGATCTCGATGGTGAAGAAGCGACCGAACGCAGTATCGTCGAAGCACCACGCCCGCCCAAAAGGAGCAGTGCAGCACCGGTGCCTCCTGCCCCAAGCTCCTCCTACCGGCGCATAGAGCAGCCTGACGGCAAGGTGTATTATCGCAAGATCGATTAGAGCGGGATACGGGAGCGTAGGGAATGCTTGCCAGAGAAGATCGTCCGCCGCTTTTGGCGTCGCGCGTGTCGCGACAGACGATTCGACGCTCGAAATGGAGGCAGGACTTAGTTGGTCATCCGGGGCATGATGTGCTCAGTCGACACCGAGACGGCCGCAATACGACTCTAAGTTACCTTTTGAAGCCGACCATCAAGGCGTCAGGAGATCATAAGTGAGCGCTATCGCCATTTCTCCTCGCACCAATCGTGATCGGCTGCTTCTAACGATCACGAAAGAGGATTTCGGGCTGGAATTCCGGGTGGTCGCGCGTGGCGGCATACGCCGCGGCATCCGTCTGGAAAAGGCTTTCTGGATATCTCTGAAGCAGATGGCTGAAAGTAGGAAATGCACGATCGGCATGCTGATTGAGGAAATCGCCGAAAGTGCGACCAACACTGGTAACCTGACATCGGCGATACGGGTGGCTTGCATAAACGGGCTCGCGGATGAAAACATCGTCCTGCGGAAGCTTGCATCGATCAGGACAATCAATGCCATATTGCTTGCCTGCCCCTCGCCCGCTTTTGCCTTGGCCTCATCGAAGAAGATCCTGACTTTCAATGCTTCGTTCCAGCAGTTGGTCAAGCGTCAGTTGCCGATCGGAGCAAGCAATGATGCACGACTAAATCTCAAGCTGGCGCTCGATCTTAATGTCGCCGACATCTTTGCCCAACTCGACGCTGGCGAAATACCGATCGCCAGCGGCTTTGTAATCGGGGTCGGCGAACGTCGGCATCGAGGTCAATTGAATATAGTACGCGCGCCCGTACCCGAACCGGAGTTGCTGATGGCGTTCGTCAACGGCTAGAGTTGCGGCCTCCGGGGAGCGAGGCTCAATCCGGGTTGAAGATGCTTCGTGTCATTTCGGGCGAATAGGAACTGTCTGCGCGCCTTCGCTTCGACCCGACCGCTATGGCCAGCTCGACGGCCCACGCCGCAGGAGCGGATTCTGTCATCGCCAATAAACCGAATTCATTACAATGAAGGGCGACAACCTCGAAGAGAGAGGGCATGACGACGTACTGGCGCCAGGGAAGGCTTAGCGAGCGGAAAAACGGAATTGGATCCAAGCTCGGGTGATCATCGGGCAAATCCCCGTGGAAAAGCTACGCAAGCTGCAAGAAGAAATTTCGCAGGATCGAAACACATGTGTTGGCTGGAAAATAGTAAGCTTCCTCGATCCGCGAAGGTCATTGCCGAGGCTGAGCACGCCGAACGTACCGAAAAAACAGCAAGATTGAGATCGCTTCGGATGGCAGCTCAAAGTGACCTGAAGGTTCCGCTCGTTGAGGAACTCGACTGCTCTTTACTTGTCGCCGCACTGACTAGCGGCGAATTGTCGGCTGAACCTGCCGACGGCCTGAATGATCGCACTGGCAGGGGCCGAGCAAGGGCAACGGGCAAAAACCAGTATTCCTCCGCGCTCGCCAATTCGAATTAGCGAGTGTTGCCTCGTCCGATGACTCAGAAGGCGATCTTGACACCCGGCCTGCCACTGACAGTGGAACTGTCTTGAGACCACTTGCCGCAATTTCACTGCTGAGCGTGGTCGATTGAGCGTTGAACCCCGACGACATTGCGACGAGAAGTCTGCGTTTTCAAACTCACTCTCTCTGCTGTCAACGCTTGCCGTGTTGGAATAGCCGAAGCGCTCCTGGATATCCGCTCGCGCAAATGGGCTGATCACCTGATCACCTGATCACCATACCGTCGCCGAACAGAAAATCGGCGTAAAATCCAGGTGGCTCTTTCGATACGAGACCTGAGCCCGTCAACAGCGCAGCCTTGGCAAGTTATTGGCTACCCTGCAGACGGGCCATTGGGTCCCATTTCCATCAAGATGCCGCAGCTTTGATGTTCGCCGCACCTTGGGTTCGCACGCATACAAGTTCGGTCTCTATGCTGTTCTCGATTGGCTGCGGCGAAGCTTTGCGCGCGATGCTCCGTTACAGGAAACGGCTTGAACGCTCCCCGCGCGGCGTGGGGCCGGCTCGCTTGGGCTGTTCTGTCTGGCGACAGCGGCTGTTTCACGCGAATTTTGCAAAAAAATGAACTGGTGCATTTGAAAAAGGATCTCGTGCTGTAGGCACCGCAGCTATATCCCTCGATTGGGTGATTAGCCGCTGGCGGTCTCCCGACTGGAACCCCGAACACTTTGCGAATTGTTGGCGGATCCGACAGGACTCTGAGGCATAGCTAAGATCGCTTTAGCTCGCGCCCGAGCATGTTCCCGTCTTCGATCATCTGCGCGGTCATCCCGCATCTTCTATGACATGGGCTTCAACGGAACCGGCATTGCACAGACGCCCATCGGCGGCCGCGTGCTCGCCAGTCTGGTGCTCAGCGCAAGGACCGGCGGAGCGCCAGCGGTCTTGTCGGCATCGACCGGCGGCGGGACTGTCAGGAATTCTGTGCGCGAGGCCGGTCTCGTCATTGGCTGACGAACCTCTCGCCGAAGACAACGGCGAACTGGTCTTGGCCTCGAACCATTCGCGCGGCGGTCGTTTCCATTCCTCAGCCGCATGGTTCAGGACCAGATATAGCAGTTTCATCGCCGCGTCGTCACTCGGGAAGTGTCCGCGGGTGCGGACGGCGCGGCGCAGCTTGGAGTTCAACGCCTCAATTGCATTCGTCGTGTAGATGATCCGGCGCACGCTTTCTGGGAAGGCGAAGAACGGCACGACGTGCTGCCAGTTGCGCCGCCAGCTCTGAGTGATCGCGGGATATCGCTGGCCCCAGTAGCCGGCCTCGAATTCCTCCAGGGCCTTCATGCCGGCTTCGGCGTCCTTGGCCCGGTAGATCGCACGCAGCGCCGGCACGACGGGCTTGCGGTCCTTCCATGACACGAACTCCAGGGAATGGCGGATCAGGTGCACGATGCAGGTTTGAACCACGGTTTGGGGGAAGACGGCGTTGATCGCCTCGGGAAAACCCTTTAGGCCATCGACGACGGCGATCAAGACGTCGGCGACGCCACGACTCTTCAACTCGTTCATGACGCGCAGCCAGAACTTGGCGCCCTCGGTCTGCTCGATCCAGATGCCGAGGATCTCCTTCGTGCCATCCGGCAGGATGCCGAGCGCGATGTAGACGGCCTTGTTCCTGACGAAGCCCTCGTCCCTGATCTTGACCCGGATGGCATCGAAGAAGACGAGCGGATAGACCACATCCAGCGAGCGATTCTGCCACTCCGCCACTTCCTCCAGGACAGCGTCGGTGACGGCCGAGATCAGGTCCGGCGACACGTCTATGCCGTAGAGCTCCTCCAGGTGGCCGCGGATCTCGCGCACCGTCATGCCGCGCGCATACATGGAGATGATCTTCTCGTCGAAGTCTGGGAAGCGGCGCTGATATTTGGCGATCAGCTTCGGATCGAAGATTCCGGCACGGTCGCGCGGGATCGTCAGCGTCATCTTCGATGTGCCCGTCAGCACCGATTTCCGCGAATGGCCATTGCGGCGATTGGCGTTGCCGTCGGCCTGCTCTTCATCGAGGTGCTCGTCCAGTTCGGCGTTCAGAATCCGCTCCGAAAGCGCCTTCTTCAGATCGTCGAGCAGCCCGTCTCTGGCGAAAACCTCATTCGGATCGCGGCCCGCAAGCAGTTGGTCCAGAAGTTCCTTCTCAATCGCCATGTGATGATTCTCTCCTTTCCATCATCATGGCCTCGCGGACAGAATTCCTGACAGTCCCACCGGCGGCTGGCATTGCCTCCAGAGCCGTTCCGCTATCTCGGCGCCAGACTTGTACGCGGCGCAATCCGGCGCAAGAGCGACATCGAGATCCGCAATCGGAACCCGGATGTTCTCACCCGTTTTCTTGCGCAGCTTACGCCGAGGCATCGCAAGCAGTAGTAGTCGTGCCCAGCAGTCCGCCTGGGCTGTCATTCAGCCGAGCCGATCCCGATGGCCGATGTTGTTGTAGGCAAGCGAAGAGACATACGACACGTCAATATCCGTGCATGGCCTCAACCTCGGCATAGACGCGCTGCAATTCAGCTCCAGCCAGACCGTCGCGGCCGGAGATCAGACGGCCTCGCGGTTGCGGTGAACCGCAATTGAATTACGCTCCACCAAGCGGGCCGCCAGCACACGGTGCTCGAAAGGCAAACTGGCCTCCCCTAACCTCCTCAAGAGAAGCTCCGCTGCCGCCGCTCCGATCAATTGCGCTGGCTGCGCGATGGCTGTGATGCCGTGGGCCACGAATTGCATCCAATCGAGATCGTCGAAGCAAAGCAGCGAAACGTCTCCTGGAATCGCAAGTCTTAGTGCGGAAGTCGCCTCCAGAACGCCTGTCGACATCACACCATCGGCGGTAAATAGAGCGGACGGCGTATTGCGCATTGTCAGCAGATCGAGCGCCTCCTTGCGAGCTGCCTCGCTAGAATAGACCGCTACGCGGCGGATCAACTGTAGATCCGGCTCGATACCCGCGGCACGATGGGCTTCGAGATAACCCAACAATCGTTGCCAGCTTGGATGATGGTAGCGAACATCGAAGCTGGAGAGATCAACGTTCGCCACAAAGGAGCCAACATCATCGCGGTGGCCCGGCCCGAGTTCCGCCAGTATTCCGATGCGGCTGTGTCCGGCGGCGATCATGGCCGCGATGCTGTTACGCGTTACAGAAACGTTGTCGACCACGACTGAATCGGTTTCCAGGCCCGCCACTATACGGTCGAACTGCACGACGGGGCAGCGGGCCGCGACTGCTTCACGAAGATGATCCGGCTCGTCCACGAAGGTCGATGAGACGATCAACCCATCGACCTGCTTTTCCAGCAGCAACTGCACCGCCTCTCGCTCGAGTTCGGCATTTTCGTCACTATTCGTGACGATTACCCCGAAGCCGCCACGGCGCGCGACATCCCCTATTCCGCGCAGCACGCTGGCGTAGAATGGGCTTTCGATGTCGCCAACCACAACTCCGATAGTCTGCGTCTTACCGGTGATCAGGCCTTTGGCCAGACGATTGGGGCGATAGCCCAGCGCAGCTGCGGCGGCGCGCACCTTCTCCTGAACCTCGGAGCTGCTGTAGCCGTAGCCACCAAGGACACGCCCGGCGGTGGCGGAACTCACCCCGGCCCGGCGAGCGACCTCTATGATAGTTGCATTTTTCGACGATCTTTGAGTCACTCGGCAAACCCCGCCGTCACGCGCGCGCATGACGGCGACCTAGCGGCAGTTAAGCCAGCCCCGCAAGGCCGAACACCGCAACAGCCGCCGTTGCGCACACCATTGCAATCACAGCACCTCTGACAAAAAGCGCCGAAGACGTGGACTCTGCGGATTGTCGAAAAGGTCCTCTGGTCGTCCTGCCTCGACAATCCGCCCCTCGTCCATGAATACGACCTGGTTCGCGACCTTGCGAGCGAAGTTCATCTCGTGTGTAACGACGACCATCGTCATCCCGCCCCGTCCGAGGTCGGCCATCAAGTTCAGGACACCTTTGACCAATTCCGGATCGAGCGCACTGGTGACTTCGTCGAACAGCATAATTTCGGGTTCGAGGGCCAGGGCGCGCGCGATGGCTACCCGCTGCTGTTGCCCGCCCGAGAGATTGGCCGGCCGATGGTCTTTGCGCTCCAGCAGTCCGACTTCATGCAGCCTCGCTAAGGCCGCCCCCTCAGCCTCCTCGCGCGACATGCGTTTAACTTTGCGCAGCGCCAGGGTGATGTTGGCGAGCGCGCTGCGGTCGGGAAACAGATTGAACTGCTGGAAAACCATGCCGACGCGCCGCCGGAGTTGGTCAGGGGTCTGTTTGTAGATGCTTTCGCCATCGAGTAGAATGTCACCGGCTCGACACTCTACGAGGCGGTTGAGGCAACGCAGCAAGGTCGACTTGCCCGAGCCGGACGGCCCGATGAGACAGGTGACAGTCCCGGGCTCCACTTTCAGACTGACGTCATGGAGCACCTGGACGGCGCCATAGGCCATGTCGATATTCTTGACCTCGATGCCGCCGCCCTTGAAGCGGGTGGGCGCCGCTGCGGGCAATTTCGCTGCGCCCGGCACGACCGCCTCGGCAAGCTCGGCGACTTCCTTGAGGCCGCTCTGCACAGCGGTGATACGTTTGCCGACGCGCATGCGCGCGTCGATGTAATTGACGAGGTGGGTCAGCGGCACCGTGATCACGAGATAGAACACGCCGGCCAGCAACAGCGGTGACAAGTTGCCGGTCAGCACGGCCTGGTCTTGGCCGACGCGGAACAGTTCGCGTTCGGAGGCGAGAAGGCCAAGGAAATAGACCAGGCTGGAGTCCTTGACGTTACCGATGAACTGGTTGACCAGTGCGGGCAGGACGCGGCGGATGCCTTGCGGGATCACCACCAGGCGCATGCCTTGGCCGTACGTCATACCGAGAGTGCGGGTGGCGTCGATCTGACCACGCTCGACGCTCTGGATGCCGGCGCGGAAAATCTCTCCGATATAGGCGCCGGCGATCAGGCTGAGCGCCAGAATGCCCAGCGGATAAGGCGATGGACCGAACAGATCTCGGCCCAACCGCGCGAAGCCTTGGCCAATGATCAGGATCGTGACAATAGCAGGAAGCCCGCGGAAGATATCGGTGTAGACCCGCGCAAGGAGTTTCAGCGGCCGGTTCTCCGAAATCCCCATGACTGCGAGGACGATACCGATCAGCGTCCCGAAAAACGTCGAGGCAAGGGCCAGGATCAAAGTGTTCTTGAGGCCGACCATCACCATGTTTGGCAGAACTTCTGCCATCGCCTGGAAATCAAGGAAGCTGCGGGCGAAGGTATCGAACCAGCTCATATCAAGTCCATCTATAACTCGGCCGGGCACCGTTGCTCACGGGCCCGGCCGGAAACGAAAATGAATACGCGCGAATTTACTTCTTGGGCAGATATTGATCGGGCATCGGAGTGCCCGGGAACCACTTCTCATGCAGCCGTTTCCAGGTGCCATCGTCCATGGCCTCGCGCAGCGCCTTGTTGAGCGCCTCGCGGAAGGCATCGTTGCCTTTCTTGACCACGAACCCGGCCGGCGCATCGAAGGACGGCACGTTCATTGTTATCTTCAGGTTCTTATAGCGCTCCACATACTGCTTGGCCGACTCATAATCAGTGAAGTGGCCATCGATCGTCCCGTTATTCAGCGCCGCCACCGCAGTGTTGTTGTCGGGGAATTTGACAATGTCGCCCTTCAGATTCTTCTCGGCATAGATTTCCTGCAGCGTTCCCTGGATCACGCCGATGCGCTTTCCGGCGGTGCTCTCATTGCTCGTCAGTGCCGGATCAGCCGAAATGATCGACAGGTAGCCGGCGAGATAGCCGTCGCCAAAATCCACGGTCTTCTTGCGCTCCGCGGTCGTGCCAATGGCGGCGACAGCGACGTCGAAGCGGCCGTTGGCCACGGATGGCAGCAGCGCCGAGAATTCCTGCCCGGTGAAAACGACCTGCTCTTCCTTGAACCCGAGCCGGCGCGCTACGTCGCGGAAGAGTTCAGCGTCGAAGCCCGTGAAATTACCGTTGGCGTCGGTGAAGACGTAGGGTTTCGCATCGCCCATGGTTCCGACGCTGATCACCGTCGGGTCGATGAGGTTGTAGGGGTTGTCGGCCGCGTTTGCCTGCGTTGACGAGGCCAACGTGCCAAGTCCTGTCAACAGCGCGATCGTCAGCGCCAGACCGGATTTCACCAGTTGGCGCCTGCTCGAATTCGTTTGCATGTCTTCTCCTCTTACGATTGGCCAAACCGGCCTGTGATCCCACTCGACGTCTCATCCATCAAAACGCTCTTAGGCGGCGCTCAGTATGAATGAGAACGTTATCATTTCATTTAGCATTGTCCATTTGTCGCGTCAATTGTTCCGGAGAATTTCGCGCCTAGACGGTTTTTCCGTCTTGCACGTGCAGAGTTCCGCGGAGGATCTCCGGCGTCATCTTCCCTATGTCGATTGCTGTCGCATGGCCAATCGCCCCGTAGTATCGGCAGGTAGCGGCCGCTGCCTCCGCGGCATGACCGAGGATGCCCTGAGGCGCCTCTTCCCTGAGCAGGCCGAATAGCGTTCTGGCGATGAAGGTGTCGCCCGCGCCCAAGGTGTCGACGGGTTCGACCAGCCGCGCCGGGGTGCTGTAGGAGACGGTGTCGCTGTGAAGCACCGCGCCAGCTCGACCTCGAGTCACCAGAACCCATTTTGAACCACATGCAAGCAGTTCGGATACGATTGCAGCCAATTTATCGTCGTTGAGACCGTCGCCCGAGACGGAGGCCAGATAGCAATAGCGCCCAATCTCGCGCCGGTGTCCCGGCTCCCGCCGTGTAGAAAAATCGTAAGATAACAGGGATTTGCTCGATACCGCGGCAACCCACGGGTCTAACCCGCTGGATTGGCCGATGTGGACGGCCTGAAAGCCCGAGAGAAAATCCAGATCTTTTTGCGTCGGCGTAAACACCGAAACTCCGAGATCGAAGTCCAGGAAAATCCGATCGGCGTTGCGGTGACCTATGAGGCAGTAAGCGGTAGGCCCCTTGAGGCGCCGTAATCGGCTAACGTCCACGCGCTCCGACGTCAATGCAGTGCGGATCAGGTCCCCTGCCCGGTCTTTGCCGATCGCTCCGACATAGGCCGATCGTCCGCCGAAGCGGCTGACATAGACCGAGACATTGAGGCAATTTCCGCCAGGATACATCTCGTCGCGAGCAAGATAACAATCGACCACATTATCGCCTATCGCGGCAATCTTGACCATTGCAGGACTTTCGGTTTAAAGGATGTGATAACGTTCGCACAATGGCTGCCACCTGTCAATTGTGCGCCGGCCCCTAGTTCTGCCAGCCAGACGAGAAAGCCCATGATTTCCGCCCTGCCCGCCGACGTGGAACGCGCCCTGACCGCTACGGCGGGCAAGCGATTTTCGCACCTATTCCTCGTGGCGTGCGGCGGCTCGCTCTCGATCATGATGGCAGGCAAATACTTCGTCGACCGTCACAGCGGCACATTCGCCTGCGACATCTACAACGCGGATGAGTTCGTCTGCCGAGATCCGCGACGGTTGGGACCTGACACGCTCGTTGTCCTTTGCTCGCAGACAGGAACCACCACGGAGACCGTGCGGGCGGCCAATCACGCAAAACACCGAGGCGCAACGACAATCGGTATGACGCTCGACCAAACATCGCCCCTCGCGCGGGCGGTCGACCACCCGGTAGCCTACCAGGCATCCTACACGACGGGCAAAGCAATCGATGCGGCCTACAGCAATTACGGCGTGCTCTATATGTTGCTCGCTGGCCTGATCGATGCTCGGGAGGATGCCAAGCTAACCGCCGACCTGCTGATGAGCCTGAGCCATCTTCAGCCGGCCATCGAACGTGCGCACCGGATCTATGCCGACCGGTTTCGGGCCTTTGCACCCCGTTTCGCGCCGCGCAAGGGGATCTACACACTTGCCAGCGGTGCCAGCTATGGCGCGGCCTATTCCTACGCCATCTGCGTGTTGATGGAGATGCAATGGTACGACTCGCAGGCCATACACGCCAACGAGTTTTTCCATGGCCCCTTTGAGGTGGTGGACAAGGATGCCGGCTTCGTCGTGATGTTGGGCTTGGACGAAACGAGGCGCCTCACGGAACGCGCCCGCGACTTCCTTGTCAAGTACGGCAGCCGGGAAAACACCCTGGTGCTCGATGGAGCGGAACTCGACCTCAGCGGTATGTCCAATCGCATCAAACCCTATCTCGTGCCCTTGGTCTTCTTCGACACTCTGTGGCGTTTTGCCTACGAGCTGGCCGGTCTGCGCGGCCGGCCGATGCTCGAGGGCCGGCGCTACATGAAGAAGCTAACGGACTACTAGTTCCGCCGCGCTCTGCAGCGATCTAACAACTCCAGCCCGTCTTCTGCGAAGAAGGATTTCTCTATGACTGCATTCCCAAAGCCGCGCCATGTCGTTGTTATCGGCGCGGGCATCTTCGGCATCTCTTCCGCGTTGCACCTCGCTCGTCTTGGCGTTGATGTAACCATTGTCAACGACGGCGCGCCCGCCAATGGCGCATCCAGCCGTTCACTTTCCTGGCTGAACTCAGCACGACGTGCGGACACTGCCTACCACCGCCTGAGGCTTGCAGGCATCGACCGTTATCGGACCCTGGCCGCCACAAGGCCGGAAACGGCGGCCTGGCTTCGCTTTGACGGCGGCCTCACCTGGGATGCGGATGACGAGGCGAACCAGATCGCGTCCATCTGCCAGCTGGAGCAGGATATCGGGTATGACGCGCTTCTGCTCGGCCCTGCCGAAGTCGGCGCAGTGGCGCCCGGCGTCAACGCCAGCGCCATCACCCCGCAGGGTGCCATCTTCAATCCTGGCGAAGGATGGGTTGACCTGCCCTGCCTGATCGATCTGCTGCTCAATGAGTTCCGCTCCCGCGGCGGCAAACTCGTGCAGAACGCTGGACGCGTGCGGATAGATGCCACAGATGGTCGCGCGCGTGGCGTCGTCACTGCCGACGGTATGCCGTTAAAGGCGGATGCGGTGGTCCTTGCCGTTGGGCCAGCGACGCCCGCCATGCTCGCGACGGTCGGAGTTCATGTCCCCGACGCCACCCCGATTTCACTTCTCTTGAAAACCAAGCCGATCAAGACCGAGCTCCGTGCCGTGCTGAATACGCCCCGCGTGGCGGTGCGCCCGACGCCGGATGGCGCACTTGTTTTGGATTCGGCGTGGTCGGAGGAAGAAGTCATGGTGAACTCCGACGGAACCTACACCGTGCACGACAAGACCGTCAAAGGACTGCTCGAGGAGGCTAGTGCGGTGCTCGAGGGCAATCCGCGGCTCCAACTCGCTACCTATGCAGTTGGCCCGAAGCCGATCCCCGGCGATGGCGAGCCAGTGCTTGGCTCCGTCGAGACCGTTGCCGGGCTTCACGTCGCCTTTAGCCACAGCGGCGCCACGCTTGGATTGATCGTCGGCGAATTGCTTGCCAAAGAAATCGCCTCAGGCAATCCGCATCCCATGCTTGCAACGTTCCGCCCTAATCGTTTCAACTGAAAGGGCAATTGGGCAAGGCCGAACCGTCCAGATGGGCCGCGGGCCTGGGGAATCTTGCCCTTACCGAGAGAGGGGTGACAGGATCGCGTGATCAGGTCGTCGTCTTATGGTCAGATGGCCACTCGCGATCCATTGGAGTGCGCTGACCGCGACAAGTTGCAAGCCTCCGCATCTTCGAAAACCAGATAACCGCGCACGATCAGAAGCCCCGTTCCACCAGAACGAACAACTTCACCTTGTTGAGAGACGGCCCGCCTTGCGGTCTGCGAGGGGTCGGCAATGTCCAGGCCTAGTGACTTGACCAAGCATTGACCAAGCGTCAGCATTGCGCCTATTGTTGTGTACAGCGATTGTCGGGCAATCCACACTCAGCTCAACGGCAATGAACACGGCTCGCCGCGAGGGGCCCCGACGTGTACAAGGACAGAAAATGCCCATCACGGTGAAAGTTGGCGAGGCCAAGACGCATCTCTCGGAACTGCTTTCAAGAGTCGAAGCAGGCGAGGAGGTGATTATTTCGCGCGGCAACGATCCCATCGCTAAACTGTCGCGGATTCAACGGCGCAACGATGTCGAAGCCGTGATCGAAGAGATCAGCGCTGCCCGGGCCCGCGCCAAGCCCGTGACGCAGGACGAAATTCGGGCCTGGCGCGATGAAGGGCGCCGCGCTTGATGGCGATCATCGTGTGATGCCTTTCGTTGTCGACCTTTCCATGGCGGCTGCCTGGATTGTTCCTGATGAAGACAGCGAGGCGGCGGCCGCCCTGATGCGACGATTGCCGGGAACAAGGGCGCCTGTCCCTTCTCTGTTCTGGCACGAGGCGCGGAACGTCGTACTGATTGCCGAGCGGTGTGGCCGCATCGCGGCGGGCGAAGCTGCCACCACCATGGCACGGCTGCGCCGATTGCCGCTAGAGGACGCGGGCGGCGGGTCGGACGGCGCGGTGCTGAGCCTAGCGGCTTCGCACGGGCTCAGCGTCTATGACGCCGCCTATCTTGCGCTGGCAATCGAAACCGAGTTGCCCCTGGCCACCCTCGATCGTAAGCTCGCATTTGCCGCGCGCGGCCAGGGAGTCCGAATTCTGGGGCCGCTCGCGAATGGCAACTGACCTCTTCGCTCGACCACCTGCCAATGTTGTTCGACGTGCCAAAGTCTCTCGTTTCCGTGCTGCCCTTGGATCGCCGCAAGTTTCTGGCCGAACTTTGACCGACGACGCCCGCGCCCTGGGAACCTGCCCCATCTGGCTAGGAAGGCATTTTGTGCCCAGAGGCGCTTGACCGCCGGTCGGCCCGGAAAACCGGTTAAAATCCTATTTGCGGAAAGAAACGGGCACAAGCGACCTTGGCAGTTCGATAACGCGCCGATATGCGGGCCAAGGGTGGCTGCAATGCTGGGGGGCCAGATGCTGCTGGCATGCCGCCTCATCACTTCGACGAGGCCGGCGTGGTAAAGCCGACCCATTGGACCATCGGCGACAAAGCAGTCGCGTGGCAGACACAAGCCGCGTCGGGACGATCCACACGTATCCAACTGTCGGCGAGCGCAGCATCGAAACGGCCGGCGCCGGAAAAGCGGCCGGAACAGAAAGAAGCGCGAGCCGGCCAACGACGCTGAGGCGACCTTGGATCGTGGCCGCGGTGTAGAATCCGAGCCGGGCTTTCTGGAGCCCAAGAACAACCGCTTTCGATGAGAGGCGGCATATCGAGACAATCGGGCCTTCGAGCAACGGTCGCGCGTTTGCGCCTGAGCGCAACAGCCTGATGGTGCTGCGCGGCTACGCCTATCTCAACTGCGGGAACAGACACAAAGACCCCGGTGGTCTACCTTGTGGGAATCAGGTGGAGTGCAGACTTCCCGCCCTTCACGGCCGCCGCCGACAGCTTGCGGTCAAAGCTTGCAAGCTGGCCGCCACGCGCCTTGGCGAGCGCGAGAAGATAGGTGTCGGTGACCTGTGCCGAGGTCAGGATTTTCGCTGCATCTATGTTGCCAGAGCCAACCAGGCTCACATCGTCGGGCCAGAAGCTGTGCCCGTGCAGAGTCCGCAACTTGCTAACGATTTGCGCAACGACGGCGGGCGAGCCGGGACAATTGGGATATCTTTGGTTGCCGACGATGCGCAGGACGCCGTTTTCGGTGATGGGACACGTAGCCCATGCGGCGTTACCGGTCACTTCGAACCAGCCATGCGCGTCGTCATGGGCGACGTGGCCAGGATCGATCAGCGCGACCAGCACATTGACGTCGAGCAGGAACGTCAAGGCAGTTCGTCTCGCAAGGCGTTGACCGTCTCAAGCGTGACAGGAGGTGCGTCCGGCCGAGGCGACAGAAGAGGAATCCCGTTACGCTCGCCGCCGGCTTGAGGCCGGCGCAGCGAGCGCCGTGCGAGATCGGTGATGACCTCGCCGAGGCTGCGATCCTGCTGCTGGGCGATGGCCTTGGCCGCGACCAGGACATCGTCATCGATCGCAAGTGTGGTTCTCATATCGCCCTCCTTGGTGCGCATCAAACATCACGCATCATATAGAATAGCGACGTCGGATACTCAAGCTGTGCGACTTCCGACAGCGGTGCGACTTCGTAGCGTCGTAAGCAGATGAGTTGTCCGGATTCCCTCATACTTTGACTCCCGACAAAGTTGCGCAGGGCCGAAAGGACCGTTATGGCCGCGCTACCTAAGGGACGTGCCTTCCGGAAGCTTATCAGCTCGGGAGACTATCGGCAGAAGCTACGGAGGCTGCAGCAAGGACCGACGCACCCCCTTTGAGATGCGTCGGAGCAAAGGTCTACGCGTGGCGGATTTCGGTTCCCAGCACCTTCAGGCATTCGCGGATGAACGCAGCAAGCGCCGTCCAACCTTTTGCCGAAACCATCGTCCCATCCACATATGCCTCCGTTGGAGACAGGTCGATATAGGTTCCGCCCGCAAGCGTCACCTCCGGCTCGCATGCCGCCAGTGCACCGACCTTCTTGCCACGCACGACGCCATCTACCGCGATCAGGATCTGCACGCCGTGGCAGATCGTGAAAATCGGCTTCTTGCTTTCGTGGAAGTGACGCACCATCGCCTGCACGCGCTTGTCCGTGCGGATGTATTCGGGCCCACGACCGCCAGCGCAGTAAACAGCGTGGTATTGCTCCAGCTGCTTCTCGGCGTCGGAGAAGGTCTTGTTGATCAGGGCATAGTGACCGAGCTTTTCGGTGTAGGTCTGATCGCCCTCGAAATCGTGCAGCGACGTTTTGATCAGGTCTCCGGCGCTTTTGTCTGGGCACACGACGTGAACGGTGTGGCCCACCGCTTCCATAGCCTGCTGGTAGACGAAGATTTCGTATTCCTCGGTGAATTCACCGGTCAGCATCAGGATCTTTTTGCCTGGCATGGTACTTCCTTTCCTGTGAGAACGGGGCCGGGCGAGACCTGTACTCGCCCGGTAAGCTTGAGTTTCTAGAAGGCTGAATCGGGGAAGTAGTCTTCGTTGGCACTGGCCTGCGTGATGATCGTCGATGGCGGGTACGGGGACATCGGGACAGTCTCAGTCGAACGCCAACAACAAACGGTCGCGGGAATGCTCAATATGGCGACGCATCGCCTGCTCGGCAGCAGCAGGATCGGCCGCAGCGAAAGCGGCCAGAATGGCCTCATGCTCGTCAAGCGCCTCCTCGGTGACGCGCGAATGGAACATCAGGCGAAATATGTGGAAGTGGGTATGCTGGTGAGCCAGTGTCTCGCGCACGAGTTCGTTGTTGGCGAATTCCATGACCTTGTCATGGAAAATGGCATCCTGGCGGGCGAAGTTGGAATACCGCAGGCGCTCGTCCTTGCCCTCATGGCGCGCCATGACGCCGGCGGATTTCTGAAGTTGTGCGAGCTTTACCTCATCCATGAGCACCGCTGCCTTTGCTGCACCATGAGGCTCCAGCAGCAGGCGAAGCTCGTAGAGTTCGTCGAACCGCCGTTTCGTGATCTGCGGCGCAGCGCGGTAACCGATCAGATGCGTCTTCAGCACCAGGCCTTCGCCCTCGAGCCGGCCGAGCGCCTCGCGGATCGGCGTGTGGGAGACGTTGAATTCCTTGACCAGGCTGTCGACCGTGATGCGCGAGCCCGGCGCAATCTTCAGCGACATGAGTTGCGCAAAAATCGCCTCGTAGACGTCCTCAACCAGGCTGCTGGAGCGCTGGATACGCCCGCCGCCGAGGTTCGTATCGTCTGCATTGAGCAAGTTAATGGCCTGCATGTTTTGCCTCTTGACACATTGAGTTGCTAACACGATGCTCCGGCCAATGCAATCCTATATCCTATACGATTTTATAGGGATATCATTTGCCGCGGTTACGAGACGAAGCAATGGCGCTAGCGGTGGTTCTGCGGGAGCAGCGTGCCGCGCCCGCAGCCTTTCCAGACATCATCATAGGACGCAGGTCATGACCCTTTTCGCTGCCATAAGGCTGCCGCGCGAAATCCTCTTCGGGAAGGGCCAACGCCACGTCATTCCGGTTGTCGCGGCCAGGCTCGGGCGTCGCGCGCTCGTCTGCACCGATGAACGTTTTGCCGCAACGGGCTCGTTCGCAGAGATTGTCGCGGCGCTGCGAGCCGCCGCGATAGATGTGCTGGTGCATGACCGAGTACTACCCGACGTTCCCCGAGACACGGTTGCCGTCTGCGTTAAGGAGGCGCGGAAGTTCGCGCCCGACATGGTGATCGGCATTGGCGGCGGCAGTTGTCTCGACATGGCCAAATGCGCCGCGTTGCTCATCAGCCACGGCGGTCAGCTCCAGGATTACTACGGCGAGTTCAAGGTGCCCGGTCCAACGCTGCCGTTGATCGCGGTGCCGACGACAGCCGGGACCGGCTCTGAAGTGACCCCGGTTGCCGTGATCTCAGATCCGGATCGCACACTGAAGGTCGGCATCTCCAGCCCTTATCTGATCGCGGCCGCAGCCATATGCGACCCTGAACTGACGATGACATGCCCGCCGGGATTGACGGCGATCGCAGGCGCCGATGCGCTGACGCATGCAATCGAGGCCTTCACCGCCGCCAGGCGCGGAACCGATCCCGGCCTTCCGCAGAAACATGTCTTTATCGGCAAAACCGCCTTGACCGACCATTTCGCCCTGCTGGCGATCAAGCTGCTTGGCCGAAGCCTTGAAACGGCATACCGCCGGCCCTCTGACGAGGACGCTCGGGCCGACGTGATGATGGGCGCACTTGCAGCCGGCTGCGCGTTCGGAACGGCCGGCACGGCGGCAGCGCACGCCGTACAATATCCGGTCGGCGCGATAACCCACACCGCTCACGGATTGGGTGTCGCCACCATGTTGCCGTATGTCATGAAGTACAACAGAACAGCCGCAGCGACCGAGATGGCCGAGATCGCCAGCGCGCTCTGCCTCGATGGAAAGGGCCGGACGCCGGACGAGTTGGCCGACGCGACCATTGGCGAGGTCAGTCGCCTGTTTGGGGCAATCGGGATCACCCCCTCGTTGGCCGAGCTAGGGCTGCCCGCCGACAAGCTCGATTGGACGGCGGAACAAGCGATCGGTATCGAGCGCCTCATCAAGAACAATCCGCGGCCATTCGATTTGAGGTCCATGCGACGCCTGGTCCAGGCCGCCTTTGATGGCGACCTCGCCAGCTGCGCCGTGTAAACAATCGGGAATATCGAGATGAACACGTTTTCACAGGTTCTGTCGGATGATCAGGGCGTCAGCGACTTCCACACAATTTCGCACGGGCTCTATATTGACGGCCAATGGCGGCAGTCCGCGGATGGCAAGGTAATTCCGGTTATCGATCCCTCGACGGAAGCCATCATCGCTGCCGTACCCGATGCGACCTTGGAGGACGCGGCCGCCGCCGTTGCCGCCGCTGCCAAGGCAGCCCATGGCTGGCGGACAACGTCGCCGCGAAAGCGCTCCGAGATCCTCCGACGCTGCTTTGAACTGATGACGGAACGATCGGAAGCGCTGGCTACTCTCATCGCATTGGAAAATGGCAAGGCCCTGCGGGATGCCCGAGGCGAGATCGCTTACGCAGCGGAGTTTTTCCGTTGGAATGCCGAGGAGGCGGTTCGCATTACCGGTGAATTCGGTACTGCGCCTTCCGGCACCAACCGCATCGTGGTCGACTACGAACCGATCGGCATCTGCGTCCTGATCACGCCCTGGAATTTTCCTGCCGCAATGGCGACGCGCAAGATCGCGCCGGCACTTGCCGCTGGATGCACGGTGATCCTGAAGCCGGCCAGTGAGACCCCGCTTACCGCCTACGCGCTGGCTGCGCTCTACCAGGACGCAGGCGTTCCACCGGGGGTGGTCAACGTCCTGACAACTTCCAGTCCCGGGCCTTTGACAGCCGCCATGCTGGCCGATCCGCGAGTGCGCAAACTCTCCTTCACCGGCTCGACGGGTGTGGGTCGCGCTCTGCTGGCAGAAGCTGCCAGGCATGTGGTTTCGTGTTCGATGGAGCTCGGAGGCAATGCCCCTTTTATCGTGTTCGACGACGCCGATCTCGAAGCGGCGCTCGATGGCGCAATGGTGGCCAAGATGCGCAACGCCGGCGAGGCCTGCACCGCCGCGAACCGCCTCTACGTGCAATCCGGCATCTACGAAGCCTTTTCGGATGGCCTCGAGAAGCGGATGTCGTCGCTCAAGGTCGGCCCCGGCACTGATCCGGACACGGAATGCGGGCCAATGATTACGAAAAAGGCGGTCGAGAAGATAGACCGCCTTGTCACCGACGCGGTCGCACGCGGCGCGCGGGTCATGTGCGGCGGCTCAGTCCTGCCCGGACGTGGCTTCTTCTACCCTCCGACAGTGCTTCGCGACGTGCCAGGCGACGCAAAGATGGCGCATGAGGAGATATTCGGGCCGGTGGCGCCAATCTCCAGCTTCGAAACCGAGGCCGAGGTCATCGCGCGCGCCAATGACACTGAATATGGGCTTGCTGCCTACATCTACACGCGCGATCTGGCGGGCGGGATGCGGGTGGCCTCCCGGATCGAGGCCGGGATGATTGCTCTCAACCGCGGGCTGATGTCCGATCCGGCTGCCCCCTTCGGCGGCGTCAAGCAGAGCGGGCTCGGCCGCGAGGGAGGGCAGCATCACGGCATTGCGGAATTCATGGAGGCGAAATACCTCGCCATCAGCATGTGAGCAGAAGAATGCAAGGCGACCCCTTTCGCATCCGCGACCACGTCGCGGAATTTGACGAAATCGTGCAGGACTTCGTTGATCGCAGCAAGGCCGCCCGCGCCACTATTGCGATGACCGCGGACGTGGCCTACGGACCGGATCCGACCGAAACCATGGACCTGTTCTTCCCCGCAGGCAAAAGAACGGCCCTGCCAGTGCACGTCTTTGTCCACGGCGGCTACTGGAGAATGTTCTCCAAGCGCGATTATTCATATATGGCGACGACGATTACCCAGGCCGGGGCCATTGCCGTCATCCTTGATTACGCTCTGATGCCCAAGGTCAGAATGGCGAGGATCGTCGACCAGGTGCGCCGCGCCAAGCAGTGGGTCCTGGCCAACATCGCCGATCATGGTGGAAACCCGATGGCCCTGACTGTCAGTGGTCATTCGGCAGGAGCACATCTTGCAACGTTTCTGTTCGAGGGAGAGCATACCCCCTCGAATGTGAGGGCAGCCCTTCTGTTGAGCGGGCTCTATGATTTGAAGCCGCTCCAGGATTCCTTTCTCGCCAACGAGATTGGAATCACCGACGAGGAAGTCGCCATGTTCACACCTCTCGCTTGTCGGCATGATCCTCAAACCAAGACGGCGGTTCTGGTCGGAGCCAATGAGACGCCACCCTTCCATCAGCAAGCCGATCGATTCAAAGCAAGCTTGCTGCGGCAGGGATCGCTAGTAACGTCGCATGTGCTCCCGAACCGCAACCACATGGACAGTGTCAGAGATCTTGGCGTGCCGGGGACTGAGGCTGCCGATTGCCTGGCAAAACTGATCGCCAAGGCCTGCTGACTAACTCGGGTTCTCGGGGCGGTTTGTTTTGCGCCACTCCTCGTACTCCCCGCGGGCATCGTCATGCAACGGATAGTAGCGTTGCAACGGCCCGCCCTCCATGAGCTTCGCTCGCGAGAACTCCTCCCAATCGTGATGCTTCTGTGATTCTTCGATCACCTTCGGGGCCATTACGACGGGAAGCACCACCACGCCGTCGTCGTCGGCGACGATGATGTCGCCGGGGATCACCGTGACACCGCCGCAGGCAATCGGGACGTTGACGGCATTGGGATAGATGCTGGTCTGCACATGATAGTTTGGCGTCCAGCCGCGCAGCCATAGGGGCAGGTCGAGCTTTTCGACATTGGGCCGGTCGCGCATGCATCCGTCGATGACGATACCCGCCCCACCCCTGCCCTTGAAATAGGTCGACATCATATCGCCGAAGACGCCCGAGCTCATGTCGCCGCGCGCGTCGACCACGACCACATCGCCCTCCTGCGCGTGATAGAGCACGTGCCGGTGCAGTTGCGTCTCCGGATCGGCATATTCTCCCTCGGTGAAGAGGTCCGGCCGCTGCGGCAGGAACTGCAGCGTCAACGCCGGCCCGACGATCGATTTCCCGTGGTTTTGCGCCACCGGACCGACCATGTGCGGATTGCGGAAGCCCATGTGGCCAAGCGTGCCGGCCACCGTCGCGGCGCCGATCTCCCTTAGCGCGTCGATCAGGTCTTTAGGCGGCCGCATGATGTCGGAAGTATGCGTCATTGTGGACTCCGATTGAATGGAACTACCAGTTCGTAACAGAACCGTCGCGGCGCCTAAGGTGAGGCGCTTCCCAGAAACGCAGACTTTGCGCCTGGACCGCAACTTCGTTGACCTCGACGCCGAGCCCCGGCAGATCGCCGACCGGGTAATCGGTCCCGTCGAGCCGTGGTTGCACGGGGAAGAAGTCGGAATTGTCGAAGCCCAGCTTCGTTTCGGGCGCCCTGGTCTCGAGCCACGCGAAGTTGGGTACCGCTGCAGCGAGATGCACGGTCGCGGCCGTGCACACTGGACCAAGCGGATTGTGCGGCATCAGGTCCACATAATGCGCCTCGCTCCAGCCAGCGATTTTCATCGCCTCGGTGAGCCCGCCGACATTGCAGACATCGATCCGGTTGAACTGATGGATGCCGCGCTCGATGTAGGGCAGGAACTGCCACTTGCTGGCAAATTCCTCGCCGATGGCAAAGGGGATGTCGGTCATCGTGCGCAGTGATTCATAGGCCTCCGGCGTCTCAGCCCGTATCGGCTCCTCGAGGAAATCAAGCACGCCGCGGCCGAGCTTGTTGCAGAAGCTCGCCGCCTCTGCCACCGACAGCCGATGATGATAGTCGAGACCGAGGACCACGTCGCCGCCCAGCGCCTCGCGCGCCTTGTTCAGCATACTCGCGGTAGCGCCGATGGACTCGCGCGGCTCGAAGATGTCCTTGCTGTTTTGCCCGAAAGGGAAGAAGCGGATTGCCTGCCACCCCTGTGCGCGAAGCTCGCGCGCCCGTTCGATGGCAACATCGCCTTCGGCCTCGTCGCCGGTCGAGGCGAAGGTGGGGATGCGGTCGCGCTGCTTGCCGCCCAGCAGCTCATAGACCGGCACGCCCAGCGCCTTGCCCTTGATGTCGTGAAGGGCGATGTCGATGGCGGAAATCGCCGCCTGAAGGACTCGCCCGCCTTCGAAGTACTGGCTGCGGTAAACCTCCTGCCAGATCCGCCCGATCTGCATCGGGTCGCGGCCGATGAGAAACTCGCGATAGTGCTCGACCGCGCCGGCCACGGCCCTCTCGCGACCGCTCAAGCCGCTCTCGCCCCAGCCGAAGATGCCTTGGTCGGTCTCGATCTTGACGAGCATCTGATTGCGGGTTCCCACCCACACCGGATAGGGCTTGATCGCGGTGATCTTAAGCTTCTCAGTCATCCACGCCCACGTTTCACGCGCATTCGCGCTATCTCAGTTGGCCTTGAGGGCCATTTCAGTTTCGCCGTCGAACAGATGCATCCGCTCCTGGTCGAACTCGAGCCAGATCTGCTCGTCGGGCGCGACGGCAATGTTCGGCGGCACGCTGACGTTGACGATGGCGCCGGACAGGAACGCCTGAACAAAGGTGACGTCGCCGGTCGGCTCCACCGTATAGGCCTTGGCAGGGACGCTGCCTGGTACCGCACTCTTGTGGAGCTTGATCGTCGAGTGACGTGCGCCGAGCACGACTTTCCGGGTCGTCGCTTTCGCCACCTTCTGGGCATTGCGCGCTGAGAGCTCAAGGCGCCAGCCCTCGGCGCCGGTCAACACCGTGTTGCCGTTTGCCATCGAGGCCTCTAGCGGAATAAGGCTCATCGCCGGGCTGCCGATGAAGCTGGCCACGAACATGTTCACCGGATGGGCAAAGACCTGCGCCGGTGAATCGTATTGCTGCAGGTAGCCGCCATTCATCACCGCCATCTTGTCAGCCATGGTCACGGCTTCGAGCTGGTCGTGCGTCACATAGATGATCGTCGCCTTGAGGTCCTGGTGGAAACGCTTGATCTCCGACCGCATCTGCACGCGCAGTTTGGCATCGAGGTTAGACAGTGGCTCGTCCATGAGGAACACGGCGGGGTCGCGAACGAGGGCACGGCCAAGGGCCACACGCTGCTGCTGTCCGCCCGAAAGTTCGCGCGGCTTGCGCTCGAGCAGATGCGTCATGTCGAGCACTCGCGCCGCTTCCTTGACCTTCTTGTCGATCTCGTCCCTGGGGAGTTTGCGCATTTGAAGCGGGAACGCCAGGTTCTTGTAGACCGATTTCTGCGGGTAGAGCGCGTAGTTCTGGAACACCATTGCGATGTCCCGGTCCTTGGGGTCGAGGTCGTTGACCACCCGCTCGCCGATGATGATGTCGCCCGATGAGATCGGGGTCAGCCCGGCGACGAGATTGAGCGTGGTTGTCTTGCCGCAGCCTGAAGGGCCGACGAGCGCAACGAACTCGCCGTCATTGACCGTCAGTGAGACGTGGTTGACAGCTTTGAAGCTGCCATAGCTCTTGACGAGATCTTGGAGGACCACGTGGGCCATCGGCAACTCCCTAGTGCTTGACCGCGCCTTCTGTAAGGGCGCGTACAAAGTATCGTTGCAGGACCAGGAACAGCACCACGACGGGCACGCTCATCATGAAGCTCGCCGCCATCAGGCCCGGAAAGTCCGTCGTATTTTCCGAGAAGAAGCGTTGGATGCCGACCGGCAGCGTCAACTGCTCGTTCTTGGAGAGGAAGGTGTAGGCGTAGATGTACTCGTTCCACGCGCCGATGAAGGAATAGATTGCGGTGGCGATAATCCCCGGCGTCGAGAGCGGCATCACGATCATGATGAAGGCCTGGAACCGTGTGGCGCCATCAATGCGCGCCGCCTGCTCAAGCTGCACCGGGATGTTGTCGTAAAAGCCCTTGAGCAGCCAGATCGCCAGCGGCAGGCCGAAGGTGAGATAGGTGAGGATCAGCGAGCCGTGCGTGTTTATCAGACCGATGGCGCGCATCAGGATGAAGAGTGGCACGAGAAAGATCACCGCCGGGAACATATTGCGCAGCAGCACGGCAAAGAACAGGAAATTCCGGCCGGGGAAACTGAAGCGCGAAAACGCGTAGGCCGCAGGGACAGCCACGATCACCGAAAGAATTGTCGTGACGGTCGACACGAAAAGGCTGTTCCAGAAGAAGCGGAGGAAGTCCTGGCCGACGCTGTTCTGCGGATCGAGCAGTTTCTGGTAGCTGGCGAGGGTAGGTTCGTCCGGCCACCATTGCGGCGGGAATTGTGTCGCCGCGAATCCGGACTTGATCGAGGTGATCAGCATCCAGATCATCGGCAACGCGGTATAAAGCAGCATGAACACGAGGAATATGCGCCCGGCCCACCGCCATCCGTCGACGCGCATGCGGCGACGGGCCTGGGCTCGAGGGGCTGTCTCGGCAATCGTGCTCATGCGCTCCCCTCTTTCCGTTCGTTGCCGCTTAACGCACGGACGTAGAAGTAGCCCAGCGTCATCAGTGTGAGGAACAGGAGCACCGAATAGGCCGATGCCACGCCCCAGCGCTGCCGTCCGAAGGCGAGCTCATAAATATGGGTTATCCAGATATGCGATGCATTCGACGGCCCGCCGCCGGTCATGATCCAGGGGATGATGAAGGAATTGAAGTTGGCCACCGCGAGCAGCAGCATCGTCACCACCGAGACGTTGCGCAAGTGCGGGAAGGTGACGTGCCAAAAGCGCTGCCATGCATTGGCACCGTCGACTTTTGCGGCGCGCAGCAACTGGTCGGGGACTGTCTGCAGGCCGGCCATCATCATGATCATGGCGAACGGAAACTCGCGCCAGATATTGACGACGATCAGGGAGGGCAGCACCGTGCTGACATTGTCGATGAAATTCGGCGGCTGGTCGGCCAATCCGAGGCCAACCAGCACCGCGCCGATGATTCCGAAGTCCGAATGGTAGATCCACTTCCAGATGTAGGAGGCGGCGACGGCACTGATGACCCAAGGGATGATCAGGACAGCGCGCAAGACGCCACGGCCGATGAAGTCGCGGTGGAGCGCCAGCGCTGTGGCAAACCCCAGAACAAAGGAGATGAAAGTTGACCCCAGTGTCCAGATCAAAGTGTTCCAGGTGACTTTCCAGAACACCTGACTGGTGAGGATGGTCGTGTAGTTGTCGAAGCCGATGAAGGTCTTATCGCGGAGCTGCAGGCCAGGCGGTGTCTTAAAGAACGACAGCTCGACCGTGTAGTAGATCGGATAGGCGATGACGATGAGCATCACGGCGATCGCCGGGAGCACGTACGCGTAGTCCGCGCGATGCTGCCAGATCTTCCGCAGCGCGCCGGCGGTACCGGGTTGCAATCTTCGGCGAGCCTCGGCCTTGCCGGTCACGATCGTCACTTGTGGCGTGCCCTTATTCTTCGGAACGAACCGGCTGGACCATCGGCCAAGCCGGTCAGGTCTGGGCTAGAGTCCGCCCATCAGCTCTCTCACCCTCTTGGCTGCGTCGTCCGCTGCCTGGTCGACGGTCATCGCTCCGGTCAGGGCGTTCTGCAGCATGTCCGGGATGATGATGTTCATGATCTCGGGGGCCTGCGGCAGCGCTGGGAACGGGATGCCGTATGGCAGCATCGACGTCGTGACATCGAGGAACTTGATGTTGTCCAGACGTTCCTTCATCCACTTGGTCTTGAAGCCGTTGAGGTTGCCCGGATTCGAGCCGGCGTAGGCCATCTTCAGCGACCATTCGGGGCTCGTCCACATGCAGATGATGGCCTTTGCAGCCGGCTCGTCCACCTTGCCGCCCTCGACATATTCGGGCTTCAGGATGTGAATGTTCGAGCCGCCGAACACGACGGCGCGCTTGCCGTCGGGGCCGGTCGGGATCAGGCCGTAGCGCATGTTGTCGATGACCGTCTGCGCCTTGTCCTTGTCGGTGCCCGTCGCCTTTTTCTGCAGGTCGAGCATCACGTTGTAATCGGACGGGTGCGAGATCATCATGCCGAGCTGGCCGGCGACGAACAGGGGCTGATTATCGGCCTGCTGGTTGGTGAGTGCCGAAACCGGAACCGACTTGTCGCGAACATACATGTCGTAGGAGGCTTGCAGCGCTGCCTTGCTCTGCGGGCTATCGAGCTGGACCTGCTCATAGGTTGGATTCGGCGTCGCTTCGTCGAAGACGCCGCCGCCATAGGCCCATAGCTGCGGCATGAAGCGGTACGGCGTATTGCCGGCATTCTTGCGAGCCACGAGGCCATATCCGGCAATGCCGAGCTTATCGTGGATCTGCTTGGAATACTTGACCACGTCGTCCCACGTTGCGGGCGGCTTGTTCGGATCGAGGCCGGCACGCTTGAAGATGTCGGCGTTCCAGATGAACGCCATCGTCTCGTTGTTGGTCGGAATGCCGTAGGTCACGCCCTCCCAGGTCACGGCCTTCATGGCGCCGGGCCAGAAATCCTCGGTCGAATACCCCACATCCTCTGGCTTGAGCGGCTGCAGATAGCCCTTTGAGGCGAACTCGGTGCCACCCAGGATTTGCAGGCGAACCGCCATCGGCGCGGCATTGCCCAGGAGCGCGGTGCGGAACTTGTCGAGAAGATCGTTATAGGTAAGGGCTTGTTCCTCGAGCTGGATGTTCGGATAGGTTTTGCGGAAGGTCTCGAAGAAATCCTTGTAGTACTGGCGCAGGAGGTCGGGGTCGCCCTCGAACACGCCCTGATACCAGAAAGTCAGTCGCCCCTTGTAATCGAGCGGGGTGACCTTGGCGCAATCGGCCGCCGTGTCAAAATCCTGTGTGCCCGCAATGGAGCGCACATATTCCGGCGACCACTTGCTCAGGTCGACCGGCGGTGCACCCAGCGCCGATGTAGACGTCAGGGATGCGATCAAAGCAGTGGCGACAGTGCCGCGCAGGACGGCACTGCCGAGGGCAATTCTCGTCATAGGTATCCTCCCTGGTTCTCCCATGCCGCCCTAAAGCGGTCCTTGCTCGTTTCGATCGCGAGGATGCTTCTTTCAGATCAGTGTATCCGGTCGATCGCTTGGTACGTTTTCAGATCATGGATTGCCTGTCAACGCGCAGAATCGTACATTGTTTGCGAAAGCCGTGTGTGATATCGGGCAAGGTATGTATTAAAATGGGGAGCCGGCCTTGGCCGAAACAAGCGATTTCAAAGCGATGCCACCGGTGGGGACCGATCCCATCGGAGCCTCCAGCGAGGGCGCCTCGCTTTATGAATTGATCCGGGAAGACATCATCGAGGGACGGCTCGCCCCCAACGAACGGCTTGTCGTCACCGATCTCGCCCGGCGTCACGGCACCTCGACCAATCCTGTGCGCGAAGCCCTGCAGCTGTTGCGCGGCGAAGGGTTTGTCACCTTTGTCGCCAACCGCGGGGCGCGCGTCCGACCCATAGATCAGGATTTTGTCCGGGATATCTACGAGATCGGTGTTCTGATCGAGCCAGCCCTGACACGATGGTTTGTGAACATGGCTACCGGCGAGGACATCGCCGAACTCGAACGTCTCCAGGGCCTGATCGAAGAGAACAACTTCGCCGACACATTCAGGCATAGTGAGCTGGATACCGCTTTCCACACCGTGATGTACCAACGGCACTACAACCGCCACGCCGCCGAGCTTTGGTGGAAGCATCGCGAAGTGCTGCGAGCCGTGAGCCGTCGTTTCAATTTCACGCTGGCGCGACGTGCCGCGATCATGCGCGAGCACCGCGAACTCATCGCGCTTGTCAAGGCGGGAGAGGCCGACAAGGCGGCCGAACTCGTTTCCCGCCATGTCGAGGGTTCGGGCAGGCATATTCTGGAACAGATGCGAGCGCGCAACGCGGCTCGGGCCGGATAGAATGTCCAGTCCAAAACCATCGTTAGCTGACTATTTTCAGGCAAAGGTAGTTGAGATGAAAATCACGAGCATTCGGCCGTGGCTGATCAAGTCCGATGCTTCTTACTGGGGAGAGTTCCTGTTCGTCGAAGTGACGACCGACGAGGGAGTGAGTGGCTGGGGAGAGATCACCACCACGACAAGGCTCGCCAACCGCGCTCTCTGCACGATCCTGCGGCAGATCGGCGTCGCCGTGACAGGCGAGGATCCGGCGCGCATCGAGCATCTCTGGCACAAGATCTTCCGCAGCTTCACCTACATGGGAAGCCGCGGCGCCGCCGTCGAATGCGTGAGCGCTATCGACATAGCCCTCTGGGACATCAGGGGCAAAGTCCTCGGCAAGCCGATTTACGAGCTGCTGGGCGGGCCGGTACGCGATGAGATCGCGCTCTACACCCATCCCAACCAGGCCAAATTCACCAGCAAGGAGGCTGTGGTCCGCGAAATTCTAGACATTGTCGAGTCCGGACACACTGCGCTCAAGTTCGATCCCTACCCCCACCAGGGCCGCAGCGCCGATGGCCTGCCCCGCGAACAGCGGGACGGCTACCTCGACGGCAGCATGACCCGCAAGGACGAGCGCGAAGCCGCCGAGCTCACGGCTCTGATCCGCGAAACGGCAGGACCCGATATCGACATTCTCATCGATGCGCATGGCCGCTTCGACGTCCCCACCGCCATTCGCCTCTGTCGGAGTCTCGAAGAGGCCGGCCAGATCGACTGGTTTGAGGAGCCCTGCCCGCCCGAGAGCCTTAACGCCCTCAAGCAGGTGCGTGAGAAGGTCAATACCGCTATCTCATGGGGCGAGCGCGGCCACACGAAATGGGATTTCGTGCCGGTACTTGAGAACAGGCTCGCCGACTACATCATGCCCGACGTTACCTGGACCGGCGGCATTACCGAACTCAAGAAAATTTCTGCGCTGTGCGAAGCCTACTACGTGCCGGTCTCGCCACATGACGCCGCGGGACCAATCAACGTGGTTGCGGGAGCGCAGGTGATGATGACTGTTCCCAACTTCTACAAACTCGAAACGTCGGAGTGGAACCTGGGCAAATACGATCACCTGATCGACAGACCACTCGACATTTCGAACGGCAGCCTCAAGCTGACGTCGAAGCCTGGTCTCGGCATTGAGATGGACCGCGACTACCTGCAGGCCCACGAGATCGAGCTGGGCTAGCAACACTCTGTGCCGGCGCAGGGTGCGGGGCGACAAGCCGAAACGAGGATAAGTCATGGCAAAGACAGCTGGCGCCGACGAAGCGCTCAATCGGGTGAACGCGAACTCCAAGCCATCCCAGCTTCGCATCACCGACATGCGGATAGCCGAAATCGTCGGCGCGCCGTTCACCTCAACCCTGCTCAAGATTTACACCAACCAGGGCATCGTCGGGCTTGGCGAGGTGCGCGACGGCGCCAGCGCCACCTACGCGCTGATGCTGAAGAGCCGGCTGCTTGGCGAGAACCCTTGTGACATCGACCGCCTGTTTCGCCGGATCAAGCAGTTTGGTGGGCACGGCCGGCAAGGCGGCGGCGTCTCGGCGGTCGAAATTGCGTTGTGGGATCTCGCCGGCAAGGCCTACGGCGTGCCCGTCTACCAGATGCTCGGCGGCCGGTTTCGGGAGAAGGTGCGCGTCTATTGCGACACCGACGCTACCGTGCCGAGCGGCACCGAGACCGGCAAGCGCCTCAAGCAGCGCATGGCGCTCGGCTTCACCTTCCTCAAGATGGATCTGGGGCTGATGCAGATCGCGGATGTACCCGGTGCGGTCGTGTCCCCTGCCGGCTCACTTGAAGGGTACCGCGTTCATCCCGGCCGCGGCCCCGTCAAGACCCTTGAGGAGCGACGCGCCCGCAATGCCGCCTACGATTTGCACAACGTCCCCCATCCGTTTACCGGCCTCCACTTTTCCGACAAGGGCCTCGACCTGCTTGAGCAGTACATTGCCGAGGTTCGCGATGTGATCGGCATGGATATTCCGCTCGCCATTGACCATGTCGGCCACATCTCGCTGCAGAACGGAATTCGGCTCGCCAGGCGGATTGAAAAATACGTGCCGGCCTGGCTCGAGGATGTGATCCCATGGCAGTACACCGAGCAGTACCGGCAACTGCAGGCCGCGACCACGGTGCCGATCTGCACGGGCGAGGACATTTACCTCAAGGAGGGTTTCGAACCTTTGCTCAAGACTGGCGGTGTCTCGGTCGTCCACCCGGACCTGCTCACCAGCGGAGGCATCCTCGAGACCAAGAAGACCGGCGACATGGCCCAGGACCACGGCGTCGCGATGGCCATCCATATGGCCGAAAGTCCCATCGCCGCAATGGCGGCGGCACATGTGGCGACCGCGACCGAAAACTTCATGGCGCTCGAATACCACTCTGCCGATGTCGACTGGTGGGACGATATCGTCACCGGCGTTCCCAGGCCGCTCGTGAAGGACGGCTTTGTCACTGTTCCGGACAAACCTGGCCTGGGGATTGACGACGTCGTCGACGAGGTAATCTCGCAGCATCTGCAGCCAGGTGTCACCGGCATCTGGCAGCCCACGGATCACTGGGATAACGAGTATTCCTGGGACCGCACCTGGAGCTGAGGCGAAAAGAACCGAAGATGAAGATCACCGACCTCCGCTGCGCCGTCATCGGCAAACATCCCATCGTCCGCATCGTTACCGACGAGGGCCTCTATGGCCTTGGCGAAGTCGAGTTTACCAAGACCTACCTCAAACCCTGGGTGCTGCATTTCCGCGAGGCGCTGATCGGCGAGGACCCGACCGACGTCGAGCGGGTGATGCTGAAGATCCGCCAACGCGGCTCTTTCAAGCCCTATGGCGCGGCGGTAAGCGCTATCGAGCATGCGCTGTGGGACATAGCCGGCAAGGCCGCAGGCGTGCCGGCCTACAAACTGCTCGGCGGCAAGGTGCGCGACAAGGTGCGCGTCTATAACGGCTCGATCCGCCAAAAGCGAACGGGGGACCGGCCGGAGGATTACGCCGCTGACGTGAAATGGATGATGGAGCAGCCGCAGAACTTCTTCATGATCAAGCAAGGGATCTCGTTCCACTCCAACATGAAGGACACCGTCGAGGGCTTCCATTACGGCGTGACGCAGAAGAAGGCTGGCTATCACGGTGCCATGGATCAGGGCGTGATCAGCGAGCGCGGTTTCAACCACATGCTCGACTGCGTGATCGCGATGAAGGAAGTGATGGGCGACAAGGTCAGCCTGGCGCTCGACTGCGGCCCTGGCTGGATGCTGCCCGATGCGATCAAGTTCGCTCGCGCGGTCGAGAAGTACAATTTGATGTGGCTCGAGGACATGCTGACCGGCGACTATGTGCCGTGGGTCAATCCGCAGGCCTATCGGGAGCTGACCACCTCCACCTCGACGCCAATTCATACCGGCGAGCAGATCTATCTGCGGCACAATTTCAAGGAGCTGATCGAAACTCAGGCGGTGCGCGTCATCGGTCCCGATCCGGCCGATATTGGCGGCATTGCCGAGCTCAAATGGGTCGCCGAGCACGCCTATATGCACTCGATCCTGATGGCACCGCACGGCACCGCGAACGGCCTTCTAGGCCTCGGCGCGCTGATCAATGTCTGCGCCACCCTGCCCGCCAACTACATCGCGTTTGAATACCCGAGCGCCTCCGACCCGTGGTGGGAGGACCTCGTAATCGGCCTGCCGTCGCAGATCGTGAAGGACAGCATGGTGGACCTGCTGGAAGCGCCGGGGCTGGGCCTCGACATCGACGCCGAAGCAGCCAGGAAGCATCTCCGGGAAGAGGATGCGGGCTTCTTCGACTGAACCATGTTCTTGCGCCACCCTGCACCGCGCGGACCGCTTCACGCAGCCTGTCATCCGGAATGACCGTTTCGGGGCCCGATAGCGGAATGGCGGCTTTAACGTTTGAAGACCGATTGCAGACGTTCAGCCCGACGGCACCAAAGTTGCTCCTAGGTCTAGCCGCTCCCCGTCTCAATGGCATCCCGGATCGCCCGGTGGATCTGCGTCGCCAGTCGCGGGTGGCGGAGCAGCCACAGGGTGGACATTTCAGCCCACATGGAAAATGATCATCTTGCCATGCACAACACTGCAGTGCTCTGATTTCGACGAGTAGCCTGAACGTAGAAGCGGATCAACCGGCCTCCGGGTCCAGCGAGCGGGGACGCAAATGGACACCCTAGAGAATGGGCAATTGCATGGCGACGCGGGCGGGCGACCCCGTCGATCGGCCGACTGGCTTGCCCGCGCCGCCGTATCGGCGACATTCCTGCTCGGCATGGCTTTCAGCACTGCGTTTGCGCAGGACCAGCAGCTACCCGTGGTGACGGCGGCCAAGCCAGTGGTCCGTGAAATCGTCGAAGACGACGAGTTCGTCGGGCGCTTCGAAGCCGTCGACCAGGTCGCCATCCGTTCGCGCGTCAGCGGCTATCTGGACAAGGTCAGCTTCCAGGACGGCGCACTGGTCAACAAGGGAGACCTGCTCTTCACCATCGACCAGCGTCCGTACCAGGCGGCTTATGATGCCGCCAAGTCGCAAGTGGACGTCGCCAAGAGTCTGCTCGAATTCTCCAAGATGCAGCTGGATCGCGCCGACGAACTCGCCAAGACCGGCAACATCTCAACCGCGACGCTCGACGACCGCCGGCGGGAATACCTTTCGGCGCAGGCGCAGATGCAGGGCGCGACGGCTGCTCTGACGACGGCCAGCCTGAACATGGAATTCACCGAGATCAAGGCGCCCTTGTCCGGCCGCATCGACCGCCGGCTGGTGTCGGTCGGCAATCTCGTGCAGCCGGATTCCACCTTGCTGACGACCATCGTTACGCGCGATCCGATTGACTTCTATTTCGACGTCGATGAGCGCCTGTATTTCAGCTACGCCCGCGACGCGAAGGAGCGCGGCGGCAGCATGCAGGAAGGCGCCGGCGGGCTCGAGGTAGTGGTTCGCGTCGCCGACCGCACGGAGGCGGTATTCAAAGGCAAGCTCGATTTTGCCGAGAACCGGATCGACAACGCGACCGGCACCATGCGGGTGCGTGCAAGGTTTCCCAACACCGACGGCATTCTCCAGCCAGGCATGTTCGGGCGCATCAACGTGCCGGGGTCGCTGCCGCATAGCGGCGTGCTGGTGCCCGACGAGGCGATCGGCGCCGATCAGGATCGCCGCATCGTGTTCCTGGTGGATGAGGCCGGGATGGTGTCGGCGAAGCCCGTGCGCACCGGCCCGCTTCTCGACGGCTACCGGGTGATCCGCGGGGGCCTGACCGGCAACGAGACGATCATCGTCAACGGGCTGATGCACGCCAGGCCCGGCACCAAGGTGAAGGTCGAGATGGTGACGTTGCCGCCCAAGGCCGAGATCGCCGAGTTGCAGCAATGAGGTTCGCACATTTCTTCGTCGACCGTCCGATCTTCGCATCGGTCGTTTCGGTCATCCTGCTGATCCTCGGCGGGATTGCTTATACCCAGCTGCCGGTCGCGCAATATCCCGAGATCGCGCCGCCGACCATCGTCGTTCGCGCGCAGTATCCGGGCGCCGACGCCGAGACGGTCGCAGCGACGGTGGCAACGCCGATCGAGCAGGAGATCAACGGCGTCGAGGGCATGCTCTACATGTCGTCCTATTCGTCGGGCGACGGGGCGATGGCGCTGACCATCACATTCAAGCTGGGCACCGATCTCGACCAGGCGCAGGTGCTGGTGCAGAACCGCGTATCGGTCGCCGAGCCGCGCCTGCCCGAAGAAGTCCGCCGCCTCGGCATAACGACCACCAAGAGCTCGCCCGACCTGATGATGGTCGTGCACATGCTGTCGCCCGACAATACCTACGACCAGCTCTACGTCTCGAACTACGCCCGCTCGCGGGTGCGCGACATACTGCTCAGACTCGACGGCGTCGGCGACCTCATCATCTTCGGCGAACGCGAATATTCGCTGCGCATTTGGCTCGATCCGGAAAAACTGTCCGCCCTGGGGATGACCTCGGGCGATGTGGTGCAGGCGCTGCGCGACCAGAACGTCCAGGTGTCGGGTGGCGCGATCGGCGCGCCGCCGACCAGCACCGGCACGGCGTTCCAGTACACGGTCACCACGCAAGGCCGCTTCAACGACGCACGCGACTTCCGATACGTGATCGTCAAATCGACCGACGACGGCCGCCTGATCTCGCTGCAGGACGTGGCGCGCATCGAGCTCGGCGCCAAGGATTACGTCACCAACTCCTATCTCAACGGCAAACCGGCGGTGGCGCTCGCCATCTTCCAGCGGCCGGGCACCAATGCGCTTGCCGCAGCGGCGGAAATCCAGGACAAGATGAAGGAGCTTTCCCGCGACTTCCCGAAGGGGTTGAGCTACGACATCGTCTACAATCCGACCGAGTTCGTCGCCGAGTCGATCCGGGAGGTCTACAAGACAATCCTGGAGGCGATGCTGCTGGTCATCATCGTCATCATCGTCTTCCTGCAATCGTGGCGCATGGCGATCGTGCCGATCGTGGCGATCCCCGTGTCGCTGATCGGCACGCTGGCGGTGCTTTACGCCGCCGGCTTCTCGCTCAACATGCTGACGCTGTTCGGCCTCGTTCTGGCGATCGGCATCGTCGTCGACGATGCGATCGTCGTGGTCGAGAACGTCGAGCGCAATATCGCCAGAGGGCTGGCGCCCAATCCGGCGTCGCACCTGACCATGGACGAAGTCGGAACCGCGGTCATCGCGATCTCGCTGGTGCTGATAGCCGTGTTCGTACCGACAGCCTTCATCCCCGGCATTTCTGGGCAGTTCTACTTGCAGTTTGCGATCACCATCGCGGTGTCGACGGCGATCTCGGCATTCAATTCGCTGACGCTTTCGCCGGCGCTGGCCGCACTGCTGTTCAAGCCGCACCACGCCGCGGCGGCGCCGCCGCGCTTTTTCCTGGCGCGGTTCGGACGGGCGCTCGCCGACGGCTTCAATCGCGGCTTCGACAGGGTCGCCCACTGGTATTCGAGCATCATCCGCGTGCTGATCGGCTCGTGGATAACGATCGCCGCCATGCTGGCCGTTTTCGCGGGCCTCATCTACGCCACGGTCTACATGGTGCAGGCGGTGCCGCGCGGTTTCATTCCGTCGCTTGACCAGGGCTATGCGATCGTCGTCGTCCAGTTGCCGGACGGCGCTTCGTTGTCGAGGACCGATGCGGTCATCCAGCAGGCGTCGCAGATCATCCAGAAAACGCCCGGCGTCGACTACGCAGTCGCCTTCGCCGGCTTCTCCGGCGCGACCTTCACCAACGCCAGCAATGCGGGCGTGATCTTCGCCAGGTTCAAGCCGTTTGACGAGCGACTGAAAGTCAACCAGTCGGCGACCCAGGTCATCGGCAATCTGTTCGGCAGCCTGCAAAGCATCAAGGAAGCCTTCATTATCGCACTGCCGCCGCCGCCGATCCGCGGCGTCGGAAATGCCGGCGGCTTCAAGCTGCAGATCCAGGAGCGCAACAGCGCCGATATGCGGCAGATCCTGGCGCTTGCCTACGAAATCGCCGGCAAGGCCAACAAGACGCCGGGGCTGACGGGCGTGTTCACCACCTTCTCCGTGTCGAGCCCGCAATTCTTCCTGGCGATCGATCGCGACAAGGCGCGCATCCTGAACGTGCCGATCCCCAACATCTTCGAGACGCTGTCGATCAATTTGGGCACCGCCTACGTCAACGACTTCAACGCTTTCGGGCGCGTCTACCAGGTGCGGGCGCAGGCCGACCAGGCGTTCCGCCTAGATCGCGCCGACATCTTGAAACTGAAGGTGCGCTCGGCGACCGGCGCGCTGGTTCCGCTCGGCACGTTGGTCGAGATCCGCGACGCCACCGGCCCGGCGCTGGTCCAGCGCTACAACATGTACGTCTCGGTGCCGCTGCAGGGCAACGCCGCGCCCGGCGTTTCCACAGGCGACGCGCTGGCATTGATGGAAGGGATCACGGCAAAGACGCTGCCGGCCGGTACCTCCTATGAATGGACCGAGCTCGCCTATCAGGAGCGCAACACCGGCAATGCCGCACTCTATATCTTCGGACTTTCGGTGCTGTTCGTGTTCCTGGCGCTGGCGGCGCAATATGAAAGCTTGGTGCTGCCGTTCGCCATTGTGCTGGTGGTGCCGCTCGGCGTGCTCGCGGCGTTGCTCGGCGTGTCGTTCCGAGGGCTGGACAACAACATCCTCGTGCAGATCGGCCTCATCGTGCTAATCGGGCTTGCCGCCAAGAACGCGATCCTGATCGTCGAATTCGCGCGGCAGGCGCAGGAACGCGGGCTGTCCGCCGCCGAAGCTGCCGTCGAAGCCTGCCGGCTCAGGCTGCGGCCGATCCTGATGACCGCCTTCTCGTTCATCCTCGGCGTCGTGCCGCTGATGATCGCAACGGGCCCGGGCGCAGAAATGCGCCAGTCGCTCGGCACCGCGGTATTCTCCGGCATGCTCGGCGTCACCTTCGTCGGCCTTTTCCTGACGCCGGTGTTCTACGTCACGCTCAGGTCGCTGTTTTCGCGGCGCAAGCCCCGTGCCGAGGCCGAGCCTTCGCGGCCGGCAGGGGCGCCAGCGGAGACGGCCGCCGAGTAGGGTTACGAATTCGCCGCGTCGGGCGCGGCTTATCACTCAAAAAAATCGGCGCGGCGCGGCAACGGCCACGATCTGCGCGACCTCGGCGTCGAGGTGCGGCGGAGACCCTGCTCGGTCTGAGCCAGCAATCCAGCCCAACAGCCGCATCTAGTTCAGCGAGACGATGCCGGGCGGCGAGGCCAGTGCGATCTTCTGGTCGGCCAGGCGGGGCTTAAGGGCGCAACCGCGACCTCCGGAGTCCTCGCTTGCGATGTCTGTTTTCAGGAGGCGGAGAAGCTGATCTCTGCGGCCGAGATTGCGGCGCAGAGCAGACGGTCGGCTTTCAAACCCGGAGCGACAAGAGCAGACCTTTGTTCGGCGCAAGTGTCGTCCTGACGTGACGCAACGCGGTCTTCCGTTGCGAGCGCCGCTGGCTGGAGCTGCGTTAAGTCGGTCGGCGGCCAATGGTATTTTCAATGGAACGCTAATATACATGGAAACCCCAACGAGCAGCGC
This sequence comes from Mesorhizobium sp. M0410, assembly GCF_040321435.1. Lineage (NCBI taxonomy): Bacteria > Pseudomonadati > Pseudomonadota > Alphaproteobacteria > Hyphomicrobiales > Phyllobacteriaceae > Mesorhizobium > Mesorhizobium sp. M0410. Next base: position 8,650 of record NZ_JAMYRN010000022.1, on the reverse strand, counting down.
CTGCCAGATACTTGAGGAATGCCATGCGAAGGCTCATCTTCACGGCGATGTGTATCGCCGCCGCAACAGCCGCTAACGCCCATGATTGGTACGAAGACAAGATTGACCCGCAGACCAAATTCAAGTGCTGCGGCGGTTCAGATTGCCGCGCCATACCTCGGTCTTCGGTGCGGTCCAGGGTAGACGGCGGGTACACTTATTTGCCGCATAATTTCACCATCCCACGGGACCGTGTTCAGGAATCCCCGGACGGTCAATACCACATATGCGAAAATAAATATGCTGTAACCAATCAGCTGTATTGGCGTTGCTTCTTCGCACCTCGTGTAGATGTATCTATACTTCTAAAGCATTAATCGGTCGCCGCTTCCGCAATTCACTTCCGCAAGGTGTTAGTCCATTAATTCTGTTGGACTTTCTTCAAAATTGTCGAAGCTCAAGCCGTGCGCGACTGCCCCAGGGATTTTATGACTACGCCGCGGCTATCGAGAGCCTGCCCGCCCTGGGTGTAACTCTATTGGGCCCGGCCGCGGGTGACTTCTGGCGACTCCGCGAATTCGGACAGTCCAGATTTTATCGTGTCGGCGCGGCCGTGGTTGTGTAGATTGGCTACGTGGCCCGCCTTGCCGCATTGTCGTTCCAAGTCCACTCGCCACGTGACGCAAACGCGGTAACGGCTGGCGATTTCGACCACGAGGGACAGCCAAGCGACAGGGGATAACTGGCGCGGGATCATCAGCACGGTTCATGCGGGAGCGGCATTCGCCGGATGCGGCAGCTGCGGCTGAAGTCTCGAATTTGACGCATCAGCACTTGCAAATCGTCAGCCGAGGTCTTTTGCTCGCGCGATAGTTGCCCTTGACCGTTGAATGGTTGGCGAACAGATGAACAAGATCGATCGACGGCGGCCAGAGTCAGAAACGGACGCCACCGCAAATGCCGCGAGACTTGGAACTCGGCTGCGCCTCGCCCGCCAAACACACGGCATGACGCTGAAGACGCTGGCCGCGGCTGCGAATTGCTCGGAAAGCCTGCTGTCCAAGATCGAGAACGGTAAGGCTTCGCCGTCCCTGCCCATGCTTCACCGTCTGGTCGAGGTTCTCGACACCAACATCGGCTGGATGTTCGAGCAAGTCGACGACGACGAGGCGATCGTATTCCGGGCGGGCGCAAGGCCTTTGATTGCGCTCGACGCGCTACGGCGCGGCGAAGGCATTTCGCTCGAACGCATCATTCCATATTCGCCTGGCCACCTCTTACAATGCAACATTCATCACATCGAGGCGGAGGGCTCGAGCGAAGGTCCGATCCAGCATTCCGGCGAGGAAGTTGGTTATGTGCTCGCCGGCCGGATCGAGTTGATCGTCGACGGCAAGAGCCATGCTCTCGCCACGGGTGATGCCTTCGTGTTCAGGTCGGAGCTGCCGCATCATTACCGCAACATCGGCGAGGAACGCGCCAGCATTTTCTGGGTCAATACGCCGGCGACTTTCTGAGCAACGCTCGGCGTTCATTTGGATTGACAAATATTCAAGTCTCTTGAATGGTTGCCTCGTGCCTGTAGCACCAACGGGACCAGCCGAGGTCTGGTCCGCAAGCAAGGGGAACCGAAATGCGTCTGTTCAAACTTCTCGCCGGCTGTGCCGCCGCCATTGCCATGGGCTCGGCAGCCATGGGCTCGGCGCTTGCCGATACGTTCGCTCTCGTCAACATCAACCAGCAGGCCCTGTTCTTCAACCAGATCAACGAGGGCGCGCAAAAGGCAGCCGACGCCGCTGGCGCCAAGCTGGTCATTTTCAACGCCAATAATGTGCCGAGCGCGCAGAACGACGCGATCGAGAACTACATCACGCAGAAAGTCGATGGCATCATTCTAGTCGCCATCGACGTCAACGGCGTCAAGCCTGCGATCACCGCAGCCAAGGCGGCCGGCATTCCCGTCATAGCCATCGACGCGCAGATCCCCGACGGCGACAATGTTTCGTTCATCGGCGTCGACAACACCAAGGCCGGCGAGGACATCGGCAAATTCTACGCCGACTATGTGAAGACCGAGATGGGCGGCAAGGCCAAGATCGGTATCGTCGGCGCACTCAATTCATTCATCCAGAACCAGCGGCTCGACGGCTTCAAGAAGGCGGTGACCGAAAGCGGCCAGGCCGTCACCTTCCTCGACACGGTCGACGGCCAGAACGTTCAGGAGACCGCGTTGAGCGCTTCGGAAAACCTGATGACCGCCAATCCGGACATGAACTCGCTCTATGCAACCGGAGAGCCGGCCTTGCTCGGCGCAGTTTCGGCCGTGACCAGCCAGGGCCGCACCGGCGACGTCAAGGTGTTCGGCTGGGATCTGACCAAGCAGGCCGTTCAGGGCATCGACGACGGCTGGGTGGTCGCGGTCGTGCAGCAGGATCCAGCCGGCGAAGGCAAGGCTGCGGTCGAAGCGCTGGGCAAGCTCAAGAAGGGCGAGAAAATCGATCCGATCATCAATATCCCGGTGACGATCGTGACCAAGAAGAATGTCGACCAATACCGCGCGATGTTCAAGTAAACTGCGTCGGCGACCGGGCCGCGGCGCCGCCTGGGGCTGCGCCGCGGGCACCTTGCAATCGCGTGGAATCCCAGATGAGCAGTGGCCAGACCTATCGGGTGCGGATGAGCGGCATCTCAAAGCGCTACAACGCCATCCAGACGCTCGATGACGTATCGCTGACGCTGAAGCCGGGCGAGGTGCTGGGGCTGGTCGGCGACAATGGCGCCGGCAAGTCGACATTGAGCAAGGTGCTGTCGGGGGCAGTGGTTCCCGACGCCGGCACCATCGAAATCGACGGCAAGCCGGTGATCTTCAGCTCGCCGGCGGACGCACGTGCGGCGCGCGTCGAGATGGTCTACCAGGACCTGTCGCTGTGCGACACGGTCGACGTCGCCGGCAATCTGTTTCTCGGCCGCGAGCCGCGCCGCCGCATCGCAGGCATTTCCTTTCTCGACAAAAAGCGCATGCATGACGAGACGCGCCAGATGCTCGATCGGCTCGGCATCGTCATTGCCGACACGCGACTCAAGGTCGAAAACCTCTCCGGCGGGCAGCGCCAGTCGATCGCGATCGGCCGTGCCGCCTCGTTCGAGCCGGCCGTGCTGATCATGGACGAGCCGACGGCAGCGCTTGCCGTGGCCGAAGTCGAAGCGGTGCTCGAACTGATCCGCGCGGTCAGTGCGCGCGGTGTCAGCGTCATCCTGATCACCCACCGGCTCCAGGATCTGTTCCTCGTCTGCGACCGCATCCAGGTCATGTACGAAGGGCGCAACGTAGCCGAGCGGCTGATCGGCGAGACCAACATCGAGGACGTGGTCAATCTGATCGTCGGCCGCAAGTTCAATGCGCGTTCCGCCACCAACGGCTACCGCGGTGGAGCGCCGGCATGAGCGACGCGATCCACGCCGCCCAGCCCTCACGTGTACGCAAGGGCACCTGGCGCGATGCGCTCCTCGCCAATGGCAGTGTCGTCTCGATCGCGCTGTTCTTTCTGGTCGTCTGCATCATCTTCTCGGTTGCGACCGACGCGTTTCTGACATCGCCCAATCTGTTGAACATCCTGCGGCAGTCGGCGCCGCTGCTGATCGTTGCCGCGGCAATGACTTTCGTCATCACCACCGGCGGCATCGATCTTTCGGTCGGCTCCGTGCTGGCGCTGGTGGCGACGCTGTCGGCGACACTTTTGCAGTTTGGCCTGCCGTGGCCAGTCGTTATCCTCGTCATGCTCGCGCTCGGTGCCCTGCTTGGCGCGGTGCAGGGCTATTTCGTCGCCTATGAGGGCATCCCGTCCTTCATCGTCACGCTTGCCGGGCTTTCGGTGATCCGGGGCGTGGCGCTGCTGATCACCGGCGGCTATTCCATCCCGATCGAGCCCGGAAGCGCTTTCACCGTGCTGGGCCGCGCCTGGTTCCTTGGCGTGCCGGTGCCGGCGCTGATCGCGCTGGCGATCCTGGCGATCGCCTATCTCGCCTTCAACGAGACGCCGTTCGGCCGCTATGTCACCGGCATCGGCGCCAACGCCGAGGCGGTGCGGCGTGCCGGCGTCAACACGCGGCAGACGACGCTCTTCGTCTATGTGATTTCCGCCACCGCGGCGGCCCTTGCCGGCATCATCATTGCTGCCCGGCTCGGATCGGGATCTTCAAATGCCGGACAGGGTTTCGAGCTGGAAGTCATCGCCGCCGTCGTGCTCGGCGGCACCAGCCTGTTCGGCGGCCGTGGAACGATCATCGGCACGGTGCTCGGCGCGCTGACCGTCGCCGTCATCGGCAACGGCCTGATCCTGGCGCATCTGTCGCCCTTCCTGACGCCGATCGTCACCGGAACGATCATCCTGATCGCCATCTGGCTGAACTTCCGCCTGTTCCGCGGCGCCGTGCGGAGCCGTTGAGCCGATGAGTGGTCTGTTCGATGACGCAGCGCCCAGGCAGCGGTTGCCAATCGGGGTCGAAACCGGCCAAGTGATGACCGTGCTCGGCCCGGTTCCGGTCGAGGAGATGGGGATAACGCTGATGCACGAGCACATATTGCTCGACGGCGCGCGCAGCTGGAAATGCCCCTGCCATCCCGATGACATGGCGATCGCCGAGCAGCCGGTGAACATCGAGATCATCGGCGAATTGCGCATGAACCCTTACGTCAACCGCGACAATGTCTCGCTCGACGACGCCGACCTGGCGCTGTCGGAACTGCAGCGCTATCGCGCGCTGGGCGGCCACACCGTCGTCGACGCCACCAATATCGGCATCGGCCGTGACCCCGAAAAGCTCGCCCGCATCAGCCGCATGTCCGGCCTCAAGATCGTCATGGGCACCGGTTTCTATCTCGAGCATACCCATCCCGAATGGCTGAAGGCCATGGATGTCGACGCCGTGACCGAGTTCATCGTCAACGATGTCGGCGGCGGCGAGACGCAGCCGCCGATCATGGCCGGGCTGATCGGCGAGGTCGGCGTCAGCGGGGATTTCAGCTCCGAGGAACGCAAGTCGCTGCGAGCTTCGGCGCGCGCTTCGCGCATCACCGGCGTGCCGCTGTCGATCCATCTGCCTGGCTGGGAGCGGCTGGCGCACGACGTGCTCGATATCGTCGAGGCCGAGGGCGCCGATCTCCGCCACACCGTGCTCTGCCACATGAACCCGAGCCACGACGATCCCGATTACCAGAAAAGCCTCGCCCGGCGCGGCGCGTTCCTCGAATACGACATGATCGGCATGGACTATTATTATGCCGACCCGGACGCGCAATCGCCCTCCGACGAGGAGAACGCACGCGCCATCGCCGCCCTTGTCGAGGCCGCTTCGGCGACCGCCTGCTATTGTCGCAGGATGTGTTCCTCAAGATCATGCTGACGCGCTTCGGCGGCTTCGGCTATGGCTATATCCTGAAGCATTTCATACCGCGTCTGAAACGCCACGGCGTCGAGCAGGCGGCCATCGACCGCATGCTGATCGCCAATCCGAAGAGCGTGTTCGCGCGGCTCTAAGCGGCCTGGAACTACACGGGAGTTCAAATGTCCAAGAAGAAGATCCTGCTTGCCGGCGAATCCTGGGTGTCGACCGCGACCCACATCAAGGGTTTCGACCAGTTCCCGACTGTCACCTATCACACCGGCGCCGACGAATTGCTGGGCGCGCTCAAGGCGACCGATTTCGACGTCACCTTCATGCCGGCGCATGAGGCGCAGCGTGGCTTTCCTCAGACGATGGAGGCGCTGTCGGCCTATGACGCGGTCGTGCTCTCCGACATTGGCGCCAACACCCTGCTGCTGCATCCCGACACCTGGGTCCACTCCAAGCCGACGCCGAACCGCCTGCGCCTGCTCCGCGATTACGTCAGCGACGGCGGCGGTCTGTTGATGTTCGGCGGTTATTACAGCTTCCAGGGCATCAATGGCGGCGCGCGCTACCGCAAGACGCCGATCGAGGACGTGCTGCCGGTGAACTGCCTGGCCTACGACGACCGCGTCGAGGTTCCCGAAGGCTTTGCCCCGGTGCCGAAACCAGGGTCGACACATCCTATCCTCAGGGGCCTCGGTTCGGACTGGCCGATCCTGCTCGGCTTCAACGAGGTGACACTGAAGGACGAGGTGGAAGTTCTGGCCAGCGTATCGTCGGATTATGGTTCGCTGCCGCTGCTTGTCACCGGCCATTACGGCAAGGGCCGCACCGTGGCCTGGACATCCGATGTCGGGCCGCATTGGCTGCCGCCGCAGTTCATCGCCTGGCCAGGCTACAAGACCCTGTTCGAACAGATGCTGGGTTGGGCGACCGGCGAGAGCTGAGCCATGCATGTCCACGTCGTCGGCAATGCCTGCATCGATACCATGTTTCGCGTCGGCCGCCTCCCTGCCGCGGGCGAGACTTTGAATGCCGTGAGCTATGCCGACGGGCTCGGCGGCAAGGGTGCCAACCAAGCGGTCGCAGCAACGCGGACTGGTGCAGAGGTGACGTTCTGGACGGCGCTCGGCAAGGACCGCGAAGGCACATGGATCAGGAGCCGCCTCAACAGCGAACTGTCAGACCTCGAGGTCAGCGAATTCGAGCTGCCGAGCGACCGCTCGACCATCGTCGTCGATCGAGGCGGCGAGAATTTCATTGTCAGCGGCGTTGCCTGCAGCGAAGCGTTCGATCCGGTGGCGCAAACAGCACTTGTCCGCTGGATCGCTCCCGGCGACATCCTCGTCTGCCAGGGAAATTTGCGTGCCGCCGCGACCGATGCCAGCCTCAGAGCAGCAAAGGAAAACGGCGCACGCACCGTTCTCAACGCCAGCCCGATCGATGCGGCATCCGTTCCCGATCTTGGCCTGGCGGAGTTTTTGGTTGTCAACCAATCCGAGGCGAAAACCCTGACCGGCCGCGATGACATGACAGCAGCCGCCGGCGCGCTGGTGGCCAAAGGTGCAGGCACCGTCATCATCACGCTCGGCGCCGCAGGCTGTCTCGTGCTTGGCCCGGGTCAGGAAGAGCCGCTTCGTTTGCCGGCGCCGCAGGTCGAGGCGCTCGACACCAGCGGCGCCGGCGATGTGTTCTGCGGCTGTCTCGCCGGCGGGCTTGCGCGGGGCATGTTGGTCACCTCGGCGCTGGAGCTTGCGCTGGCGGCCGCCGCAATTGCCGTGACACGGCCGGGCACGCTGGCATCCTGTCCTTCCGCCTCCGAGATGGCGGTGCTCATCGATCAAATGGAGCTCTCATGACCCAGATCGGCCAATCCGGCGGCGACGCACTCTTGCACCTTTTCGGCCGCACCAAGGTAGTGATCGGCGTCGTTCACCTGGCGCCCCTGCCCGGCGCGCCGCGCTATGACGGCGAGGCAGTGGAGGTGATCTACCAGCGTGGGCTCGATGACGCCAAAGCCTATCTCGACGGCGGCTGCGACGGCGTCATCGTCGAGAACCATGGCGACATCCCTTTCGCCAAGCCTGATGATATCGGGCCGGAGACGGCGGCCTATATGGGGGTCGTTTCCGACCGCATCCGCCGCGAGCTCGGCAGGCCGGTCGGCATCAACGTGCTGGCCAATGCCGCGATCCCGGCCTTGGCGATCGCCAGCGCTGCCGGCGCCGGTTTCGTCCGCGTCAATCAATGGGCGAACGCCTATGTCGCCAATGAGGGTTTTGTCGAGGGCGAGTCGGGCCGCGCAGCGCGCTACCGCGCCAGGCTGCGCGCCAACGGCATCCGCATCTTCGCCGATGCCCATGTCAAACACGGCGCACATGCCATCGTCGCCGACCGTCCGGTGGAGGAACTGGTCAAGGACCTGGTCTTCTTCGATGCCGATGCCATCATCGCCACCGGCCAGCGCACCGGCCACGCCGCGGATTTAGGCTACATAAGCATGATCAAGCAGGCCGCCGGCCTGCCGACGCTGGTCGGAAGCGGCGTGACGCCGGACAATGCCAACGATATCCTCGCCATTGTCGACGGGGTCATCATCGCCAGCGCGCTGAAGCACGACGGCGTCTGGTGGAACCAGGTCGACTCTGCTCGGGTAAAGGCGTTCATGGGTGGTCTGAAGCGATAGCTGACTTCAACCGCCTAGCCCACCGCTCCGGCCCCCTCCGTCAGAGACGACGGACAGGCCCAGGATACTGCGCGACCAGATCGTCGACGGTCAGCAATCGGATGCCTTCCACAATCGATTGAGCAATCAGGATCCGATCGAAGGGGTCCTTGTGGATGGGTGGAAGCCCCTCCACCGCAATGGCATGCTCGCCGGTCATTGGCAGCTCATGATAACCATTGTCTATCAGGCCCATAAAACTTAGTCTAATGGGCCCGATCTTCGAGTGTCTATCTCTCCGCCGATAGGATGGGATCCAATTGCCCATTCCCTCGACCAAAAGCCGTGGCCGATCTTCGCGCTGGGCGCAGGCCAATGGCGCAGTCGAGGCGATTGAAATGGGCAATGCCTGAAAACTGGGGCGTCGAGGCCTACGCTCTCGGCGCCCCGTATCGGCATCACCGCCGTCCTTCACAGGCAAGGCTCCGCGATGACCCACCGTCCGCACCTGCACGTGATCGTGCCGGGCGGCTTCGCCCGGCTCGATCGATGATGGTCGAGCGGCTACTAGGCCGGCAACGCGCCGGATCTTTTGGCCGTCCAGGTGGCGATATAGTC
>NZ_JAMYRN010000021.1:0-80558 GCF_040321435.1 Mesorhizobium sp. M0410 | reverse complement strand
CTCAATGCAAGCCAACGATAGGATGGCAAACTGTTCGCGATGTCCTCGCACAGCTGTTCGCGATGTCCCCGGTCCAAACAGGGGGGAGATGGCAGCTTCAGCGTCTCGCTTATCCGCAAGCATTGGAGATTGGCGAAAGCCAATGCGACATCCAATCTCCCCACTAGAGGGGGAGATGTCCGGCAGGACAGAGGGGGGCGCGAAGGAACGCGAGTTGCGCGATTTCGCAGCCCTGTCATCCCCTCCCCATCCCTCCCACCTGCTCCGCGGACAAAAACAGCAGCACCACGTCCGACATGCCGAGCAGCGGCGTGAAGGTGACGATGGTGATGCCGCCGGTGGCGTTGGTGCGGGTCAGCCCTTCGGAATAGATGTCGAGCGGCCGCTCCTCGTCGAACCAGACGCCGTGCAGCGTCTCGCCCTGCCACTTCTCGCGGCCCTTCTCGTAACTCTTGAACGACAGCACGGATTCGCCGGCCTGCACGTCGCCACCGCCGCCCCAGGCCACCACGACGCTGTCGAGCGCGCCCGGCGCCCGCCCCGCCATCGTGCTGAGGATCGCGTCGGCCGGGATCATACCGGTGCCCCACGCCGCCTGCTGCTGCGGCGGGCCGATCAGGATGCGCTGCGGGTTGTCGCGCGTGCTTTCGCCGGTGACGCCGGCCGCCCACATCCGAACCGGACAATCGAAAACCTTGCCTTGCCACCAGTCGGGATAGCGGCCGGTGAGGTGCATCGCCCACTCGGCGCCGCCGGCCCTGGTCTTGCCGAGCTGGTTGCCGGCCATGAACAGGCGTTCGCGATTGGTCGCGCCGGCGGCGTGGAATTCGGCCTGTCGGGGATAGGGCCGATAGGCGGCAAGCTGGTTAGTGCGGCGCCTCCGGTCCAGCTCCGCCAGCAGGCTGAGATATTCCTTCCTTGCCGCCCGGCTGTGCGAGGCCTTTTTCGAGGCCCGGCTTCTCGAGGAACGGCCTAAGGACGGCTTCGAGGCCGCGGATGCGCTGCCTGATTTCGTCATCGCTCAATGCATCCAGATTGTTGATGTTGACACTAAGATCCTTGGGCAGCACCGACAGCACGAGCTTCAGATACTGGTCGGGCTTTTCGGCGCGCACCTCGGCGATGACGCCGGCGCCATGGGCGCGGAAATCGGCGCGGATCGCTTCGAGAAAGCCGTCGGCCAGCGTCTTCTTCGCCCGCCTGGTCTGCTTGCCGGGTGCTTGATCGTGCGGCTGCGGATCGCCGGCGGAAGGAGCTTTGGCCATGCCCTACTCCGCCGTCCCGGCGGAGATCGCCGGCTTCTTGTTGCCTGGCCGCACGATGCGCTTGCGCGGCTTCGCTTTCTTGGCGGCGCGCGCCGACTTCGGCTTCGGCGGCTGGCTTGCCGATTTCGCATCGGTCGTCGTGCCAGGCCCCAATGTACTGGCGTCGGGCAACGCATTCAGCCTTGCCCTTAGAATTGCCGCCGCCTTGCCGTCGAGTGCTCCCAACGGGAAGCCGAAACCGCCGACCGCGTCGCCGGGGCCGCCGCGCACCATGCCGATCCGCACGCCGACGACAACCTGCTCGAAGCGGCCATGGCGTGCATAGGGTGCGGCGCCGGCGAACTCGCCAATAGCGCTGACGACCTCTCGGCCGTCATCGTCGATGATGATGGTGGCGTAACGGTTGGACATGGGGATGTTCTCTGGAGATGGGCGCTCAGTGGCGCGTTGGAAAATTTACGATTGGTGAGACTTGCAGTTCCGACGATCGCCAGAGCCGCGTTCCTTCGCGCCCGCCGACTTAACAGCCGGCAGTTCACGTAGCGTTTGGTCCAAAAATGAAGCCTGAAACAAAAAAACCGCCTCGGCGGGCGGGTCGTTGGAGCCAATTAGCACCATACCCAGATTAGTAGCATAGCTGCCGGCACAAAGCAAGAACAAAATGTGGCGCGGCGGCAGAAAAATGCGAATTTCCCTCGGTGCCTCGGCTGTCAGCCGGCAAGCTTGCGTTCCTTCGCGCCCCCCTCTGTCCTGCCGGACATCTCCCCCACGAGGGGGGAGATCGGCAGCTTTGGCGGCAGCGCCTTTTTGCACCTACAAAATTGGCGAAAGCGGCAATGACAGCCAATCTCCCCACTAGAGGGGGAGATGTCCGGCAGGACAGAGGGGCGCTGTCCCGCCGACTTCATAGCCAGCTCACGTAACGTCCGATCGAAAAAGAAGCCTGAAACAAAAAACCCGCCTCGGGAGGCGGGTCGTTGGAGCCAATTAGCACCATACCCAAATTAGTAGCATAGCTGCCGGCACAAAGCAAGAACAAAATTCACCTGAGACGCGAAAAAACGCAGAGTAGCCGATGGCGAAGCACACTGGAATGTCCGGCGAGACGCCACCGTCCGGATCAGAACAGGCATTCGCGCGTTTGACCCTTAGCCAATGGGAGCAAAAATCACGAACGTCGCCAATCTGCAACTCGAAGGCCTGCTTATGGCCATCGCATCGATCAATCAGGTCCTGGTCCGCAAGGGCGTGCTCTCCGTCGAGGACATAGACATCGCCTTGCGCAAGGCCGAAGCCAGCGAGACCAACGAGGAAAGGTCCGAGGGCATGTCGGCGTCGAGCCGCGACGCAGTCAACTTCCCGATTCGACTGCTGGAATTGGCCAATCAGTGTCAGCCGGAGACGGACATGCCGTCCTTCTCAAAACTGGCGCGCATGGTCGGTCAGATCAAGGAACCTTACAACGACCAGATGTGACGCGGCGATCATGACTGACGCAGCGACAACGGCTTGCTGCGGCGGGGCGGCAAGACTGCTGGCGACGGCTAGCGGCCCTGCAGGATCTTGATCAACTTGCTGCTGTCGGCCCCCGGCGAGGAAAGCCTGCGGTAGTCCGAGTAAGTCAGCCTGCCATTTGCAAGGGCATTAAAGAGCCGGTTACAAAAGGCGCTGTCGTATCTTGCGACGCTGACATTCATGATTGCTGCGTAAGTCTTTCTTTCGTTGAGCGGCGTGGACCTCTCGCGTGCAATGCATTCGTTGATCGCCACGCGCTTGGTGACAGGGCTGCCTTCAAGCGCGGTATGCATCGTGTTGAATTCGCCCTCGGTCAACGTGGTGCAGCCGGCAAGCAGTGACGCGCCGATCATGGCGGCAGCAAAACGCGTGGCGATGTTCATGAATTCCCTCAAGACCCGCGTCTTGCTTACCCGCCGAATGTTGGAAGTACAGAGGGAATGCAGGCACATCTACAAAAGCATAAACCTCGAACGTTTTTACTTTAGCTCTCGCCTTTATTTCAATCGACCTGCGATGGCTTGAATGACGGTATCCGGCCGTCCTCGATCGTCACGACGATGCTGGTGCGGATCGAGACGCCGGATCCGAAATTCCGGCATCACCCCCTGCCAAGCCTCAGCGCCAGGACGCGGCCCGGCCCGTGCACGGCGGCAAACAGCAGCCCGGCCAGGAAGGTGAAGTGATCGACGAAGAAGCCGAACTCCGCCTGGTTGCCGGCCCAGTGCGACGGCCCGTGGAAGGCGAAGCCCAGGAACAGCACATAGGCGCCGGCGACGAGTGCTGCCCATGAGAAGAAGGCGCCAGTCAGGAAGCATAGAACGAGGACGACCTCAAGCAGGGCTGCGCACCAGGCCAGGAAGAGCGGGAATGGAAACCCGGCCGCCGCGATATAGCCGGCGGTGGCGCCGATATCGACGAATTTGAAGATCACGGCCATCAGGAAGACGGCTGCGAAGATCAGGCGGGCGATGAGGATTGCCGCGGTCTGCCACGGCGACTGGACGGTTGATTGAGCGGTTTCCAAGGTCACGACGTCCTCCCAAGAGTTACGATGGTTGTGCCCCAAGGACGCACCACCAGCCGCAAGCCCGACATCATCCCCCGAAAAACCTGCAGGAGACAAGTGCGCGGGGAGAAGGCCTCGCAAGACCAGGTTTCCTCGCCCCATTCATGGGAGAGAGGTGGCGCGGCGAAGCCGCGACGGAGAGGGGACTGCGCCGGCAAAGAAAGGCCCCTCTCCGGCCGCTTCGCGGCCCTCTCTCCGCCGCGAGGCGAGGAACCCGAGCCTGGAACTACCCTAAGTTCACCCCCGGCTTGCTGATCGGCTCCCGTACCGTTCCATACTGGCTGCCCCAGCGGTCGGTCATCGCCCAGCGTATGTCCCAGAGTTCCGGGAAGAAGCGGTGGCGGGCGCCGGCCTCCAGCAATTCGACCGGCCTGCCCTTCAGCGATTTCGCGCCGAGGCCGATCGTGCGGTGGATGAGATAGAGGTGGTTGGCGCGGAATTTCTGGAACAGCTCGTCGAACTCGACCAGCGCTTCGGCAACGACATAGCTGTCGCCGTGATCGTAGCCGGTATCGTAGACATCCTCGACCGAGAGGCCGCGGCCGTCGAGGTATGACGCCTTGAAGGCCCGCCACAGATCCGGCGGCAGACGCAACAGCTGCTTGAAACCCGGCGATTCCTGACCGCTGCCATTGCCGAGCTGCAGCCGGATCTGCTGGTATTCCTTGGGCGACATGGTTTCGAGCAGGTCGAGCTGCGCCGTCATTAGCCGCATCAGCCGGTGCACGCGCCCCATCAGCGTGACGATGCGATGCGTGTCCTGCTTTTCCAGGAAATCGACGACATCGACCAGCGTATAGGCGATGAGCTTCATCCACAGCTCCTCGACCTGATGCACGATCTGGAACTGCAGCTCGTCGGCATTGACCATCTCGGCCAGCGGCTTCTGGCAGGCCAGCAGCCTGTCGCATTTGAGGTAGACGCCATAGTCGCGCATCTCAGGCGTTTCGATGCGGGCATAATAGTCCTGCTTGTCCATGGCCATGCTCCTTGCCGCGGCCGTTGGGCCGCAGGCGTTTGTTGGATCCCAGCCCCCGAGTCTAATCGCTTTCTTGCCGAACATTGTCCCTTTCTGTTATTCGATTGGCGAGAAATGAAGGACGAAAGCTGCTTCTGAAGCAGACAGAAAGAACGAATGATGCTGGATGCGGTCGACCGGAAGATCGTCGCGGCGCTCGAACGCGATGCCCGCACCTCCTTTGCCGCGCTCGCCGACGAGGTCGGCCTGAGCAAGACGCCGTGCTGGAAGCGGGTCAAGGCGCTGGAGGATGCCGGCGTCATCCGCGGCTACTCGACCCGGATCGACCCGGCCAAGCTCGGCTTCGGCATCGAAGCCTTCATCCAGGTGTCGATCGATTTCGAACTGTCGGACGCCTTCGAGGCGGCGGTCAAACAGCATCCGCTGATCCGCCGCTGCCACGCCACGACTGGCGAGGCCGATTATCTCCTGCAGATCGTCACCGTCGACATGATGGCGCTCGACAGGATGCTGCGCGAGGAGCTTAGCCGGCTGCCCGGCGTGCGGCGCACGATCACCTCGATGGCGATGCGCGAGATCAAGGGCGGCATCTCGTTCGCCAATGCCGTCGGGCATACACAGACCAAGCGATAGACCGGTCAGGCTCTGGTCATCAATTCGCGGCCCAGCCGCTTCGGTTGCTCGGCGCGCAGAACCACATTTGTCGTCACCGTGCCGTACCGGCCGATGCTGTCGACGATGCTTTCAAGGTCGGGCGGTGACGGGACCACGACCTTGACCAGAAAACAATCCTCACCGGTCACTCGCAGCACCTCGACCACCTCCGGCAATTGGGCGAACTTCTTCAGGCAGACCTGGATATGCTCGTGCGTGGTGCGCAGTCGGATGACCGCCATGGTGCCGAGCCCGAGCGCTGCCGAATTGATCACCGCCTTGTAACCGGTGATGACGCCGCGCTCCTCCAGCCGCTTCACCCGTTCCGAGGTGGCGGGCTGGGACAGTCCGACGCGGCGGCCAAGCTCGGAGATTCCGATGCGGCCATCCTCCTGCATGATCTCAATGATCGCCAGATCGGTGGGATCGAGCCTTGGCCGGTAATCGCCGTTCCGCATGATCGCCTTTAATCCATCGGATTTCTTTGCCGCTTTCCGATGATCTCTCATTCCGCCGCCGGGGAGAAGACCTAGAATTGCACGCGCTGCATCAGGAAAGAAGGGCTTCGCATGACCGAATTCATCATTGTGCCGGGCATCGACGGATCGGGCAAAGCCCACTGGCAGACTCATTGGCAGCAGGCAAACCCGGCGATGCGGCGGTTTAATCCGGCGAGTTGGGACGCGCCGGATTTCGACGACTGGGTGGCAGCATTGGAAACCGCTGTATGCCAGGCATGGACACCGCCGGTGCTCGTCGCCCATAGCCTCGGCTGTCTGCTGGTCGTACACTGGCAACGGATCTCCCCTCGCGAGATCAGCGGCGCGTTGCTGGTCGCGGTTCCGGACCCTGCGTCGCCGGCCTTCCCCTCCTCCGCCCGGGCCTTCGCCGACGCGCCGCAACAACGGCTTCGCTTTCCGTCGCTGATTGTCGCCAGCACCAACGATCCCTACGGCTCGCTGGACTATGTCAGGGCGAAATCCGAGCGCTGGGGCAGCGATCTCCATATCGCCGGGCCGCTTGGCCACATCAATGGCGACAGCGGGCTCGGCGACTGGCCGGTGGGAATGGAGCTGCTGACGGCTTTTCTCGGGCGAACGCAAGCAAGCGCCCGAGGCGCCGTGCTTCAGCCGTGACCGCAATGGGACGGCTACCTTGCCGCCGTCCTGATCTGGTTTGCGCCGCGGCGCCGCGCCTCAGTTCGATGCTGCGGCAGGTGTGCTGAGCTCCAGGAACGGCACTGTCGAACCCGGGATCATCGACTTCGGCAATTCGCCGTTCCATCTCTCCGCCTTGGTCAGTTCGACCAGCAGCGGATTGTTGGCGATTGCGGCGGCGCGAGCCTTGATGGCGCCCGCGGTCGCATCGCCTTCGACCCTGGTCTTGTAGGCGCTGGCCTCGGCTTCGGCCTTGACGCTGTCGGCGCGGCCCTTGGCCTGGGTGACAGCGATATCGGCCTTGATCTTTTCCTGCTGCAGGTTCTGTTCCTGCTTCTGCACCTCCACCTGCGCCGTCATCCTGGCTTCGACCGCCTGCTCGTAGGCGTCGGAGAAGTCGATGTTCTCGACCTGCACGCTGTCTATCATCACCGGGCCGTCGGTTACCGCCGCGATGGCGTCGGCAACGTCCTTGTTGAACTTCGCCCGGTTCTGGATAACCGACACCGCGTCGTACTGGCCGAACACGGTCTTGATCTCCTGCGGTGCTTTCCTGGCAATGACACGGTCGGCCAGTGCCTCGATCGATCCATAATTGGTGTAGACGTTGCTGACTTCGGCGGCCGGCACGTGGAAGTTGACGGTGACGCGCATGTCGGCCGGCTGCTGGTCGCGCGAATAGGCCTGCATGGCCGGCAGGCCGCCGCAAGCGTTCTGGTTCTCGCAGCCCCATTTGAGCACCTGCTGGCGCAGGCTGATCTTCTCGACGCGCTGTAACCACGGCAGCTTGAAATGCAGTCCGGGATCGACGACCGAACTCAGCGCCCCGTTGGTCAAGAGCACGCCGCGGTCGCCCTGATCGATCGTGTACCAGGATCCAAACAGCGCAAAGATGCCGAGCGCCACGATGAGGAGTGCGACCAGGCCGGAACCGATCGACCCCGACGCCGTCCCCGGCTTGCCCTGCGGACGGCCTGAATTGCCTTGCGTTTCGGTCATTACCCCACCCCAACCCGATTGCCCGTGCTGCTTTTGCCCACAATAGCGGCGGCATTGCAATCCTCTCGACATGGAAGGATCTTCGCGCCGGCCGGCCCCGGACCGGCGGGGTGGTTCAGGCTGGCTAGCGGATTTCCCCTGCAGCCGCGGCAGTACGCGTTGCCTGGCGTCTCCTTCTGCCGTTCGGCATCGCTTTTGCGCTTCGGGCAATCCTCGTAGTCGTGGTCGCGCCCACCGCAGTAGGAGCAGCATTTTGCCGGCGCGTCGGAGCGAAGCATCGTTGGCATGCACAAGGATGCACGAAAACCCGACAGATTGCGACGGCTTGCGCACCGGCAACGTCGATTTCGCCACGGAACCGCTGCCGCCGCATGAAAGTTATCTGCTCATTGCAACGGGAGCACAGGACATGGCCGACGACCCGAACCGCTACGAGACCGGAGCGAGGAAATATCCGGCAAAGATGAGCCCCGACGCGGCCGACCAATTTTCGCAGGATGCGGCCGGCAACAAGCCGCCTCCCGGCGGCATGGGATTGACCAGGCCGGCTGACGATTTCGACGACAAGACCCGGCATTCGGAGGGCCAGAACCCGCCGCGCGCAGCGATCCGGCCAGACCACAAGGCCACCGCCAAGAAGCCCGGCGAGGACGCAAAACGATGAACGTCGCCAATCTCCAACTCGAAGGATTGATGATGGCGATCGCGGCCGTCAACAACGCGCTGGTCCACAAGGGCCTGCTGTCGGTCGACGAGGTCGACATGGCGTTGCGCCGGGCCGAGGCGGCGATGACCAGCGACGAGCGTCTCTATGAAGACATGTCGCCATCCAACCGCGACGCCGTCTGCTTTCCGCTCAGGCTGCTGCAGGCGGCCAACAATGCCCAGGGCGAAACCGGCGTGCCGTCCTTTGCCGAACTGGCCAGGATGGTCGGCCGGACCAAGGAGCCCTATAACGACCAGATGTGATGGAGGACGCCATGGCCGACGACAAATCCAAGACCAAGCAGGATCGCAAACTGGTCTCAGGCGAAGAGCCTTACGAGGTCGCTGCCTTTGCCCGCAAATACGGCATACCGCAAAGCGAGGCCGCGACCATCATCAAGCGTTACGGCCCCTCGAGGAGGAAGCTCGACGCGCATATGGCGAGCCGCAACGCCTGAACCAATTCTGGCGGCGGCCGCCGTTCACGCCGGAAGCGTCCCTGCCCTGCCGCCTTGTCGAGAGTATCGGCACCGTCAGCCGTGACCTGTCGGGTTCGCCCCTGTGGGGATTCAACGCCTGGTTTTGACAGCCGCGGAATACTCTCGCCGCGCAACAACTCATTTACCTCGACGCTGTACCAGTCCGGTGAGCAAAGCCGGGGGTCGGATGCAGGAACAATTATTGCGCTATGAATGTGTCATGGAGCCGAACGGCCGTTGGATGGTGTGGGACATCGTTCACGATCTGCCGGCGCAATTTTCGGAAATCGCGCTGATCGGCCTGAGCCGTCGTGAAGCGGTTTCGCTCTGCCGGCTGCTCAACGAGACGAGCCGTTCCGAGACGCGGCAGAGCCGGGCCTCCTGAGAAGCGCGTGCGTCTCAGGCCTGTCCAGGCGAAGAGGATTTTCATGCGATCGACAATATTCGGTCTGGTCCTGCTGCTGCCGGCGGCCGCACTGGCAGAACCGATCGAGACGCAGAAGATCATCACCGCGGCGACCGGCGATTGGAACGGCGACGGTGCCGCCGATCTGGCGATGATCGTCGAGACCGAGCCCGGCCATCCCATGGATCTGCATTTGTTCCTCAGGGACCGCGACGGTAATTTTCTCAGACCTGCCGGGGTCGTGCATGAACAGATTTACGGCGAATGGAAGGATTACGAGCGGCCGGGCCCCGCCAGATCCGACACCGAGCCCGAACTCACTGCGCTCCCCAACGGCTCGATCAAGCTCTATGTTCCGGCGATGGAGATCGGCAGCGAGCGGACCAACAAGACGCTGACGCTCGCCTGGCGCAACGGCACGTTCGTCGTCGCCGGTTTTGCCTATGAATATTGGGATTACATGGACGACAATGTTGCCGGCGACTGCGACTACAATGTGCTGACCGGCAAGGGCAAAAGCAGCAAGAAGTTGGCGGACGGCAGCACCAGGCAAGCGACCGTATCGGTCGAAGGCAAGGTCATCCCATTTGCGGAATGGACTCCGGGCACTGGCTTCAGCGCTTGCGGAGAGTGAGAGGTTTCGGTTGCCTCACTGCAGCGGCGGCTTCCACAGCAGACTGTTGCGATCGGCGGACTTGACGCGCAGCCAGGTTTCGCGGCCGTCGCGCAGCACCCGGAGCGGGATCTCGGCGCCCGCCGGGCCGCTGTTCCAAAGCTTGCGATAAAAATCGGCAAGCCCATCGACCGCCGTGTCGCGGACATCCGAGATGACATCGCCTTGGCGAAGGCCCGCCTGGGCGGCTGGACCGCCCTCGGCGACGCTCATCACCACGACCTTGCCGTCGCTCTCCGCCGAGAAGGCGCCGAGCCACGGCCGCGGCGGCTTGGCGACCTGCCCGCGCGTCAGCAGATCGTCGAGGATGGGCGGCAGAAGATCGATCGGCACCACCATGTTGATGTCGGCGACCTCGCCGTTGCGGCTCATCTGCAGGCGCAGCGAACCGATGCCGAGCAGCCTGCCATCCGCGCCGATGAGGCCGGCGCCGCCCCATGAAGGGTGAGCCGGCGCCGTGAAGATCGCCTCGTCGAGCAGATATTCCCAATAGCCGGCGAATTCCTGCTTGGTGACGATTCGCGCCCGCACGGAGCGGCCGACGCCGTCGGAGAGCACGACGGGATCGCCGATCTTCGCCCTGGACGCGTCGCCGAGCGCAATGGCGGGCAGCCCGAGCGGCGCCAGCGCCTGCACCAGGCCGAAGCCCGACTCCTGGTCGTAGGCGAGCGCATGGGCGGGAACCACGCGCCCGTCCTGGTCGGCCAGCCAGACCTCCTCGGCCTCGGTGATGAGATAGCCGATGGTGAGTACCAGCCCGTCGCCGCGGATGACCACGCCACTGCCCTCGCGGCGGGTGCCAAGTGTATTTGCCGTGAAGGCGTCCTCCGGCACGGTGGCGCGGACGGCCACGATGGATCGCAAAAGGGGTTCGATATTCATGCTTTGGTTCCTGGCAATGTTCGCAGGCTGATATGGGCTATAGGTATGGCGCAGGTGATCAGGCGCAAGAGGTGGCGCCGGCTTTGGCGTGGACCGGCGCCGCGCCGTTTGCGCCGGGTTTTGCAACAGCGCCGGCAGCCCTATCTGTACCTACGGCTATCCCAAGCTGCCCTATGCAAAGTTCCTCCGCCACTACCCACGTTGATATCTGATAT
The DNA here is from genome assembly GCF_040321435.1 of Mesorhizobium sp. M0410. Classification (NCBI taxonomy): domain Bacteria; kingdom Pseudomonadati; phylum Pseudomonadota; class Alphaproteobacteria; order Hyphomicrobiales; family Phyllobacteriaceae; genus Mesorhizobium; species Mesorhizobium sp. M0410. The sequence goes on along the minus strand of NZ_JAMYRN010000021.1, from coordinate 69,560 downwards.
CCTCCCAACCCAACCCTTCCAAAGGCCTGCCAAATGAACGACTACGCAACGGACCAATACACGCCGCCGAAAGTCTGGACCTGGAACAAGGCAAATGGCGGCGCTTTCGCCAGCATCAATCGGCCGATCGCCGGCCCGACGCACGACAAGAAACTGCCGGTCGGCAAGCATCCGCTGCAGCTTTATTCGCTGGCGACACCGAACGGCGTCAAGGTGACGATCATGCTGGAGGAACTTCTGGCGCTCGGCCACAGCGGCGCCGAATACGACGCCTGGCTTATCAGGATCAACGACGGCGACCAGTTCGGCAGCGGCTTCGTCGAGGTCAACCCGAACTCGAAGATCCCGGCCATGATGGATCGCAGTGGGAAAAAGCCGGTCCGCATCTTCGAATCCGGCTCGATCCTGCTCTACCTCGCCGAAAAATTCGGCGAATTCCTGCCGACGGAGCAGCCGGCTCGCGCTGAGACCCTGTCATGGCTATTCTGGCAGGTGGGCTCGGCACCCTATCTCGGTGGCGGCTTCGGCCATTTCTATGTCTATGCGCCAACGAAGATCGAATATGCCATCGACCGCTTCGCCATGGAAACCAAGCGGCAGATGGACGTGCTCGACCGACGCCTCGCTGAAAGCGAGTATTTAGGCGGCAGCCACTATACGATTGCCGACATTGCGGTGTGGCCCTGGTACGGCGGGCTGGCCAAGGGCCGCATGTATAACGATTCCGGCGAGTTCCTGGAGGTGGAGCAGTACAAGAACGTGCAGCGTTGGGCCGACGCCATCGACGCGCGGCCGGCGGTCAAGCGCGGCCGCATGGTCAACCGCACCTTCGGCGAGCCTTCGATGCAACTGCACGAGCGCCATGATGCCAGCGATTTCGAGACCAAGACGCAAGACAAGCTCGCGGCGGCCAAAAGCTAAGCCGACGACGCGCCGATCTCTCGCCTTGTAGGGGAGATCGGCAGCTTCGGCCGACTGCTCAGGCCGTCTCTACCGCCGCCATCCACAGCCGGCATCAACAAAAGGGAAAAAGGGAGCTTGCCAGCCGGTTGTAAAATGTGGCGTTGGGCACGGTCGTACAAGCAGCAGGCAGGTTTTCCCGCTAGCTCAAAAACGACCATATGAGTTGGGCGATATATATTAGTTGACTAAACTAGCGGAACGTCCAATGCACATTCCCAGAACCGAACATGTCCTGTCTAGACCATCATATCTATATGGGACATTACTACATAAGCTGAACGCGACCTCGACGGTTCGGCGGCACTGCCCTCAGACGCCGCGGCTTTACCTCCGCGCTTTTCGCCCCGGATCCGTAGATCAACCGGACGACGAACAGGAAATATCCAACCTGCATGACGATCAAGGTCAAGATCGTCCAGGCCAGCGTCTTCCAGATTGAACCCGTCGCAAGGTAAGTCGAGATCGCCACGATGGACGATATGGTGGTCAGCCCCACCAGGAACCGTGGAAAGTTCATGACTTTTGCGCCGCCCCGTAACTCGCAACAGCCGGGACGAACTCCCCTAACCCATTACCCCGGAGCAACGTTTTCACTATTTTGGCAATTGCGCAACCACCAAATAGAACAGCAGTTAACGCATGCTTCCGTGATCAAGGGCTGTGTGTCAGGTCACCAAGGTGGGCTGGCTTGGACGGCGGCTGCGCGTCCCTCCTCCCCGACCAGCTCTCCATAACCCCTCACAACCCCATCAAGCCCACGTATTCGCCACGTCTCCCCTTCGCACGCCTCGAGATAGGACTGGCCGAGCGGGACTTTCCCTCCGCCGTCCGGCAGGTCCAGCACGTAGACGGGATTGCAGATGCCGGACAGGCGCGCACGCAAGGCGCTGACCAGCGCCTGGCCCTCGGCGATCGTGGTGCGCCGGTGCGCCATTCCGCGCACGAGGTCGCCGTGGTGCAGGTAATAGGGTTTGACGCCAAGGCGATACATCAGCTCGCGGCACAGCTCTTCCAACACCTCGACCGTATCGTTCACGCCTTTCAGCAGAACGCTCTGGTTCAGCAGCACGAAGCCGCCCTGCCTTAAAGTACGGCAGGCCCGCTCGGTCGCCTCCGTGATTTCGCGTGGATGGTTGAAATGGGTGACGACAGTGACCATCAGCCGGCCCTGCAAGGCTTGAACCAACCGGCCGGTGACGCGCGACGGCAGCGCGACGGGTACGCGAGTGTGGATGCGCAACAGCCGCACGTGCTGGATCGCCTCGAGACGGGCGCGGATTTCCGCCAGCGCCTTGTCCGGCAGCGACAGCGGGTCGCCGCCGGTCAGGATCACCTCGCGGATTTGCGGATGGGCCGCGATATAGGCGAAGGCCTCGTCGAGAGCTTCGCGCGTATAGCCGCGGCCGATCGAGGTCAGCTGCTCCTTGCGAAAGCAGAACCGGCAATAGACGGCGCATTGATAGGTCGGGAACAGCAGAACCCGGTCGGCATGGCGATGCGTCAATCTCGGCACCGGACTGAAGGCGTGGTCGGCGATCGGGTCGTCGAGCTCGCCCTCCTGCTCTGCCAGCTCGTCGGGCGACGGGATGACCTGAAGCCGTATCGGATCGGCGGGGTCGTTCCAGTCGATCAGGTCGAGATAGGCCTTGGGGATGCGAACCTTGTGGCGCGTGGCCGCAGCTTCGGCCGCCGCCCGCTCGGCTGGCGACAGCGGCAGCGAATCCAGATCGCCTACATGCCGCACGCCGACGCGAACATCGTCCCGCCATGCGGCATCCGCTTCGCGAGCGCGCCGGTCATCGGCTGTCATGCCGGCCGCATCGACCGCCATGCTGGCGTCGGGGATGTCGGGATGTGAGGTCATTGCAGGCTCCTTCAATTTCGGCCGGGGTACAGCATTGGAGCCAGGACTTGAAGACAATAAGCGGTGTTGGCCGGGTTGGAGGGCGCGGCAGGAAGCCACAACCGGCCACTGATCGGCACAATCGTCCAACAGCGCTGAGACACAACATTAGCTTGCGCTCATATTAGCTTGAGCGTATACACATAAACGGCCGGTCATCTACCCCCCAACCGGTTAGGCTCGGCGCCAGTCCCTCCCTACCCCTCAGGTCAACGACGCCGGGCCGCTCGGGGTCCGCCCGGTCGCCCGCGGCTGAGACCGGATCGTCGACCTCTTCGATGTCGATCATGCCCCCTGCTCAAGCAGCACCCAACTGAACATACCAGCTGAACACATCGGCGATGCCCGCGTCTCTCGGCCTTCCCGTCGCCGGCCGCGGTCGCTAATCTCGGATTGCGAAAAAGCTGGAGAACAGCGTATGGCGAACGACTTGTCGCCAAGGCTGTTGGAGATTGTCAATGCGCTGCCCTTGCGGCAGGGCATGCGAGTGCTGGAGATCGGCTGCGGGCCGGGTGCTGCAGCGCGCGAGATCGCGCGCCGGATCGGCGGCGGGCACGTGCTGGCGATCGACCGCTCGGCCAAGGCCATCGCGCAGGCCGGGGCCGCTTCGCGCGCCGAGATTGCGGCAGGCCGGCTGAGCCTTCGCCAGGTCGCCATCGAGGATTTCGAGTTGGAGGCCGACGAGAAGCACTTCGACATTGCCGTTGCGGTGCGCGTCGGCGCGCTGGACGGGCGTCATCCCGAAGCAGGAAAAATCGCCCTGCAGCGGCTCGGCGCGGCGTTGACCGCGCAAGGCCGGCTGTTCATCGACGGCGGCGATCCGCTGCGCGAAATTGCGATACACGGCTGAACAGCTCGTGCTTAGCCTCCGGAATCGAGCGGCAGAGCTGGGTGCGCGCCTCAGCTCCGCAACCCCGGCGCCTCCTGCCCGGTGCGCTCGACATATTCGGTATAGCCGCCGCCATAGGTGTGGATGCCCTCGGGCGTCAGTTCCAGCACCCGGTTCGACAGCGCCGCCAGGAAATGGCGGTCATGCGAGACGAACAGCATGGTTCCCTCGTACTGCGACAGTGCCGTGATCAGCATCTCCTTGGTGGCGATGTCGAGGTGGTTAGTCGGCTCGTCCAGCACCAGCAAATTGGGCGGATCGAACAGCATCAGCGCCATCACCAGCCGCGCCTTCTCGCCGCCCGACAGCACGCGGCATTTCTTCTCGATCTCGTCGCCGGAAAAGCCGAAGCAGCCGGCCAGCGCCCTGAGCGGCGCCTGGCCGGCCTGCGGAAATGCATCTTCCAGTGTCTGGAACACGGTGCACTCGCCCTCCAGCACTTCCATGGCGTGCTGGGCGAAATAGCCCATCTTGACGCTGGGCCCGCGCGCCACCGTGCCATTGTCCGGCTCGGAAGCGCCAGCGACCAGCTTCAGCAGCGTCGACTTGCCGGCGCCGTTGATGCCCATCACGCACCAGCGCTCGCGGCGGCGCACCTGAAAATCCAATCCCGCGTAGATCAAGCGGCTGCCATAGCCCTTGTGCACGTTCTTCAGCGTCACCACGTCCTCGCCGCAGCGCGGCGCCGGCTGAAAGTCGAACGACACTTTCTGGCGGCGCTTGGGCGGCTCGACCCGGTCGATCTTGTCCAGCTTCTTCACCCGGCTCTGCACCTGCGCGGCATGCGAGGCACGCGCCTTGAAGCGCTCGATGAAGGCGATCTCCTTGGCCAGCATCGCCTGCTGGCGCTCGAACTGCGCCTGCTGCTGCCGGTCGGCGATCGCCCGCTGCTGCTGGTAGAATTCGTAATTCCCCGAGTAAGCGGTCAGCGAGCCACCATCGATCTCGACCACCTTGTTGACGATGCGGTTCATGAACTCGCGGTCATGCGAGGTCATCAGCAGCGCGCCGTCGTAGTTCTTCAGGAACTGCTCCAGCCAGATCAGGCTTTCGAGGTCGAGATGGTTGCTCGGCTCGTCGAGCAGCATGGCGTCGGGCCGCATCAAAAGGATCCTGGCCAGTGCCACCCGCATTTTCCAGCCGCCGGACAGCTTGCCGACGTCGCCGTCCATCATCTCCTGGCTGAAGCCAAGGCCGTCCAGCACCTCGCGAGCACGCCCATCCAGCGCGTAACCGTCGAGCTCCTCGAAGCGGTGCTGTGCCTCGCCGTAACGGGCGATGATCTCGTCCATTTCACCGGCGCGATCGGGGTCGCCCATCGCGTGCTCGAGCTCACGCATCTCGGCCGCCACTTCGCTCACCGGCCCGGCGCCGTCCATCACTTCGGCAACGGCGCTGCGGCCGGACATGTCGCCGACATCCTGGCTGAAATAGCCGATGGTGACGCCGCGATCGACCGAGACCTGGCCCTCGTCAGGCTGCTCCTCGCCGTTGATCATGCGAAACAGCGTTGTCTTGCCGGCGCCGTTAGGCCCGACCAGCCCGACCTTCTCGCCCTTCTGCAACGCGGCGGAGGCTTCGATGAAGACGATCTGCCGGCCGTTCTGCTTGCTGATGCTTTCGAGACGAATCATGGTTTTCCAGGAAAGGCCAAAGGAGAGTTCTCGCGCCAATACGCGATAGGCCGCGCCGGCGGAAGCCCGCAGTAGTGAGGCGCCCCGCGCCAAATTGTCTGAACCCAGTTGCTTCCCGGCTGGATCAGGCTTTGACGGCGTAGGGATGAGCCGGCGGATCAGCTATCGGTCAGGGCTTTTGTCGTCGCCAGCTTGACCCCGGCGGCGGCAAATGCCGCATTGTGCCGGGCGATGATCTCCGCGGCGGTCTCGCTGGCCGCGTCGAGCGTGCTGTGGGCGTCGGAAACCACGGTGCCCTTCACCGTGGCCGCCACGCAGAAATCGGTCTGCGCGCCGATCAGAACGACCTCGCCGGCGCCCTGCCCGGCCACCCATTCTGCAAGCGCGGCATTGCTGAACGCGTCGCCGACACGCTTGGCGAACGTCGGCTCGTCCTCGGCCTGGCCGAGCGCCGGCCACACCGGCCAGCCCGGCTCACCCGGCGCCAGTGGATCGCCCTGCGGCCCGTCATGCCTGATGAAGGCGACCTTGCGCCCGCTGCGCCGTGCCCATTCGATCAGCGCCCGGGTGCGGGCAACGATGCCGTCGGCATCATGGATCGGCGGTTCGGCAACACCGTCGAACATGCCGGTCTGAAGGTCGATCACGATGAGCGGCGCCGTGGCCGCGGGGCTGGTCCCTGACATGGTTTTTTATAGCACGAGGGCGGAGCTGATCAAGGATCAGGGCCGCGATGGCGCGCACGGGCAACCGCAAGTGGCTGGAGTTCGAGATATGTGACAATCCGCTTGCAGCGGCGCTAACATAGCGCGCCATTGGGATGTGGGTCAGTTCGAAATTCCGGCTATCGGCCGTGACCGGATTGCATTCGTGGCAAGCTCCTGCGAAGAAATTCCCATGACACATGCAGCCGTAGCTTTCCTTGCGATCGTGACTTCGGTGTTGGTTGCGATCCTACCCGCACAATCGCAAGAGTGGACGCCCTCGGAGGACGCGGTTCGAGATGCAACGGAAACGGTTGGTCGCTATTTCCTTTCGCTCGATAGCCAAGAGTATGGGCGGGCATACGAAATGATAACTGATACCGCCAAAGCTTCGATCCCATCGAACGCCTTCGTGGAGCAAAGTAAACATTTTCATTCTCAGGCCGGCGCTGTGCGCGAGCGCCGGCTACTCAAATTCACGTGGTTGAAGGACCCAGAGAACGCTGCCTTTCCTGGCGTCTATGCCGCAGTCGACATAGCGGCGAAGTTTGAAAACATCGATCGTTACTGCGGCTATATTGTCCTCTATCAGCGGCCGTCAGGTGGAAATTTTCGAGTCATGCGGGTCGAAAGCAACTTCATCGACAACTCTACCGCGAAAAGCATTGAAAAGACCCAATCGAAACTCGAATTGGATCGAGCATGGGCCGAGTTGTCGGCTAACTGTCCGAATTTTCCATCGTGAAGGTGAGGCGGTCCGTTTTTGTACCTTCCGCAACCATCGGCTTTTCGGTTTCCCTCGCTTCGATCAGCGCAACGATGTCGGTGAACTCCTACAGTTTGCCGGCCGAGGATGATGAACGCGGGGAGATCGCAGCGTCTGTCCTCATCCAATCCCACCTGTCAGCTCATAGGCGCCGGCGGCGCGCCCGTCCTAAAGCCGCACGATGGTGCCCTTCTTGCGGTTTGGAGGTTGGCGAAAGTGGAGGGGCAGTTCAATTCCCCCTTGGGGTCCCTCGGGCCCGAAGGAACGGGCCCTTCGCAAAGTAGCCGGCGGCCCCCGGTGCACGATCACACCCGGCCCGATGTCCCATCCTCGCCAAAAATCCCGGTCACCCAGTCGATGAACAGGCGTACCCGTGGCGCGAGCTGGCGGTTCTGTGGGTAGAGCGCCGACAGCGGTGTCGGCGACGGCGGGTAATCCGGCAGCACTTCGACAAGCGTGTCGCGTGCGAAATCCCCGGCGAAGCGGTAATGCGGCGCCTGCACCAGGCCGAAGCCGAGACGCGCCAGCTCCGCCATCGTGTCGGAGCCGTTGACCGTCACCCGGTTGGGCAGGCTGACATAGCGCAACGCGCCGCCGACGGTGAATTCGAGCGGCATGACCTCGCCGGTCCGCGACGAGCGGAAGCCGACCATCAGATGGCCTTCGAGATCGTCGAGGGTTGCCGGCATGCCGAGGCGTTCGCCCGCGAAGCGGCGCGGCCAACCTGACTGGTTGCCGCCCGGAAAGGCGGCGCCAGCCTCCGTGCCTCACTTCAACTCCACCCAGACCGGCGCGTGATCGCTGGCGCCGGTCTCGCCGCGCACGTCGCGGTCGATGCCCGCCGCTACCAGCCGGCGCGACAGCTTCTTGCTGAGCAAGATGTGGTCGAGCCGCAGGCCGGCATCGCGCGGCCAGCGATTGCGGCGATAGTCCCAGAATGTGTAGAGCGTCTCCGTCGGGTACTTCTTGCGCAGCGCGTCAAGCCAGCCCTGGTCGAGCAGCCGCTGGAACGATGCGCGACTTTCCGGCTGCACCAGCGCGTTGTCGTCATAGGAGCGGGTCGGGTAGATGTCGCGCGCCTCGGGCACGATGTTGTAGTCGCCGGCCAGCACCACGGGCAGGCCGGTGTCGAGCAACTGCGCCGCATGCGCCTCCAGCCTTTCGTGCCAGTTGAGCTTGTACTGGAATTTCGGGCCGGGCTGCGGGTTGCCGTTCGGCGCGTAGAGGCAGGCGACGACGATACCGTTGACCGCCGCCTCGATGTAGCGCGCCTGCTGGTCGCTATCGTCGCCGGGCAGCGCCTCGCGGGTCAGAACGGGTTCTGCGCCACGCGAAAGGATGGCGACGCCGTTCCAGGTCGGCTGCCCGACCCAAACCGCGCCGTAGCCGGCGGCCGCCAGCGCAGTGCGCGGAAACTGCGTCTGTCTCGCCTTGAGCTCCTGCAGGCAGGCGATGTCGGGTTTGGCGGCGGCCAGCCATGCGAGCAGGTTCGGCAGCCGGCTGTTGATGTTGTTGACGTTGAAGGTGGCGATCTTCATCGGCCTGCTTCAGCGCACGATGCGTTCGGTCCACGCCTTCACTGCATCAGCGAGCGTCTTCAGATGATCGGCGGTGGAGAAGCCGGAGATGTTTTTGCGCGGCTTCAGATCATGGTCGCCATCTTCCAGCCAGAGGATCTCGATCGCCTCGGACAGAGCATAGGTCGCGACCTCGTCTTTGGTCCCGAACTCGTCGCGCGTGCCCTGGAGGATCAATGTCGGCGTCTTGAGATCGGCGAGGTGCTTTGTCCGAAGCTGCGTCGGTTTGTCCGGCGGATGGAAGGGGTAGCCGAGGCAAAGCAGGCCCGAGATCTCGCCCTTCGAAAACATCTCGTCGGCGATCATCGAAGCGACGCGTCCGCCCATCGACTTGCCGCCGATGATGAGCGGACCCTCCACGCCCTTCGCCCGGAGGTCGGCGATCGCCTTGACGTATTCCGGGTTAACCGTCTCGGCGCGCGGCGGCGGCTTGCGATGGCCGTAGCGGCGGGCGGCCATGTAGTGGAATTCAAAGCGCGCGACGCGGAAACCGGCCGCGGCGAGCGCTTTTGCCGTGGCTGTCAGCGAGGGCGAGTCCATAGGAGCGCCTGCGCCATGCGCGAGCAGGATGGTGATGGCGGCGGTGTCGGGGCCGTCGAAGAGGAAGGTGGTCATGGGGTGGCCCGCAGATGAAGGCCGAGATCCTTCGCACCCCCCTCTGTCCTGCCGGACATCTCCCCCTCAAGGGGGGAGATTGGATGGCGTCGGCGTTTTCGCCAACCACCAAAGCTGAAAGGCACGCGGGGCGCCGGAGCTGCCGATCTCCCCCCTTGAGGGGGAGATGTCCGGCAGGACAGAGGGGGGTGTTCAAGCGCGGTCATTGAACCACCTATCCCGCCGATTTCCGCGCCAGCTGCAAATCCACGAACTGTATCCCCTTGGCCGCCATACGCGCCCATTCGGAATTGGCGTCGAGCTCGAGATAGCGCACCCAGCGACGCCGCGCCTCGGCGAGATTGCCGGCGTCGAACTCCAGCCTCGCAAGGTTGAACACCGCGTCGGCATAATTGGGATCGAGTGCGATAGCCTTCAGCAAATGGCGGCGCGCCGAGGCTACCCGCCCCTCTTCGCTCATCAGCCCGGCAAGATTGAACCAGGCCTCGACGAAGCCGGGATCGAGCTTTATCGCGCGGGCATAGTCGTGCGCCGCCTCGGCCGCGTGGCCGGCCGCGCGCAGGCAGTTGGCGCGGTTGAAGGCGGCGATGGCATCGCTCGGGTCGATGGCCAGGCAGCGCTGGTAGAGTGCCGCCGCCTGCTCGTGGTCTTCAGCCTCTTCCGCCGCCTCGGCATCGGCGAACAGCTCTTCCAGCGTGTCGTCATCCTGCGTTCCCAGATCGAACAGCAGCTGGCCGTCAAGTTCGCTCTGGCCTCCCTCGAGATAGATCGCGTTGGCCCGCCCATGCTGCGAGCCGACGGCGAGCGACTTGGCGGTGAGCGAGGCGACCGGGCCCGAGCGATGCACAGAGCGCGCGATCGCCCCCCATGAGGCGCCGCCGGCAACCAGCCCGGCATATTTGCGGGCGAGGATCAGGTCGCGAAAGGAATACGGTTCGCAATCATGCTCGAAGGCATCGAACAGCGACAAAAGGTCGAGATCCGCGCCGGTCAGCCGCGACTGGTCGATCAGGGACTGCCGCGACAGCGCCGAAGCCTCCGGCGCTTTCATCAGCCCGAGCAGGCGCAGGAAGCCGTTCTCGCTGACCAGCTTGCGCCCGGCCGCGCGCTCGGTGACGACGCGGCGTTCAATCTCGGTATCGCCGGCCCTGGCGAGCAACATGCGGCCCAACACGACATGTGTGGTGCGCCGAGTGACGCCGCGCCGCAACTGGCCGTGCCGGCGCTCGACCTCACGCGCCGCCAGCCTGAGCGGGAAGGCCGCCAGCGCGCCGACGATGCCGAAGACCGTGCCGGCGAGAGCCGTCACGCCTTGCTCTTGCCGACGGCTTTGAGAAGGTTCGCCTTGAGCGGGTTTTCCTTGGCCGCGGCGGCGCCGGCCTTGGCGGATTTCGCCGCGGGCTTGGCCGTTTCATCGGCCTTGCTCTTGGACTTGGCCGGCGGCTTGGCCGATTGCGACAGGCTCGCCTTCAGCGCATCCATGAGGTTGATGACATTGCCGCGCTCAGGCGCCGCCGCGATGATAGGCTTGTGGCCCTTGAGCTTCTCGCGGATCATCGCCATCAGCGCGATCTCGTAGCGGTCCTCGTAATTCTTTGGATCGAAGGTGGTTTCCTTCTGCTTGATCAGCGCTTCGGCCAATTGCAGCATTTCGGGATCGGGGTTTCCGGCCGGGATATTGCCGAAATATTCAGCCGTGCCACGCACTTCGTTCGGATTCCTCAAGGTGCAGACGAACATGCCGTTCTCGCGCGCGCCGATCGTCACGACGCGCTCGCGACTGGACAGCACAAGGCGGGCGATCGCCAGCTTGCCCGATTTGCGCATCGCTTCGCGCAGCACGGCAAAGGTCTCCTCGGCCATTGCGCCATCCGGCGCCAGGTAATAGGGCGCGTCCTGATAGATGACGTCGACCGAATGCTCGTCGACAAAAGCCTCGATGTTCATCGTATGGTTGGATTCGATGCGCACCGCATCGAGATCGGAGTCCTCGATGATGATGTACTGCTTGTCCTCGTATTCGTAGCCCTTGACCAGGTCCGAACGCTCGACCAGCCCGAGCTCGGGGTCGACCGGCTTCATGTTGATGCGGTTGTGCGTCTTCTTGTGCAGCTGGTTGAAGCTGATGCGTTCGCTGGCGCTGGTCGCCGGATGGAGCCGGACCGGACAGCTGACCAGACTGAGCTTGAGGTAACCTTTCCAACTTGCCCTGGGCGCCATGAAATACTCCTACGCGGCCTTGTGCTGTCGAACAGTTCGCAGCGTTCATTCGTCCGGAGGACGAACGGGACTGCCGAAATCCTACATTGCCCTTACAATACCGGGCCCTTACAATACCGGCAAATCCCTAGCGAAATCTTCCTCCGCTGAGAGCCGCCTGCACGCAAGAGGTCCATGGCGAAGAATAATTCAAATTTTCCGGAGCGTCGATGGAGTCTGGGGCCCGCAGAACTACCTCGCGGTGGCTATCAACGGCAAATCCCGGGCGAAATCTTCCATGTCGGCCCAAGGGTCGCCTGACGTCGCCAGCAGGCCCGGCAGTGACGAATAATTCAGGTCCTGCGGGGCGTCGACGGATTCCAGGTCGCTCCAGCTCACCGGTGTCGAGGCCGGCAAATTGGTGCGGGCGCGCAGCGAATAGGGAGCCGCCGAGGTGTGGCCGCGCGCATTGCGGTGATAGTCGATGAAGATGCGCCGCTTGCGGTTATCCTTGCCCATGGTGGTGGTGAAAGTGTCGGGCGCGGTGGCGGCAAGATGCGTGGAGATGGCGCTGGTCGCCTGATGCAGTTTCTTCCAGTTCTGCTTTTGTGTCACCGGCACGGTGATGTGGATGCCGTGGCCCCCGGAGGTCTTGGCGAACGGCACCAGCCCTAGCGCTTCGAGCTCGCTGCGAATATGCACCGCCGCCTCCACCACGTCGCGCCAGGCGATCCCCTCGCCCGGGTCGAGATCGAAAACGATCAAGTCAGGCTTGTCGAGCCGCGTGCGATGGGTGCCCCAGGTGTGGAACTCGACGACGCCGAACTGCGCCAGCGCCAGATAGCCCTTGGCGTCTTCCACCGAGAGATAGGATTTGGTCTCGCCCTCGGAGTTGGTCGCCTCGAAGGTCGCCACGGATGACGGCATGCCGGTGAAGGCATGGCGCTGGAAGAAACAGTCCTGCGGTCTGCCGGTCGGGCAGCGCACCAGCGACACCGGCCGGCCGAGAATGTGCGGCAGCATGAAATCGCCGACCAGCGCGTAATAGACGGCAATGTCGAGCTTGGTCGGGCCGGTCTTGCCGAACAGCCGCCGCGTCGGGTTGGTCACCCAGATGGTTGCGAGGTCGGCCTCGGCGATCAGCCGCTTGCGCTTGGCCGAAACCGGCGTCGACAGGCCGACGTCGCGCAGGCCGCGGAACACGGCATGGCGCAGCGCATTGTCGGTGGTCCGGTTGGCGTAGTGGATATGCGCCGAAAGCAGCGGCCGCACCCACTTCATCTCGCGCATGATTTCGCGCGGAACACCTTCCGGCGCGGACGCCCCGGCGCGCAACGGCTCCAGCCGCGCCAGCAACTCGCCGGCGGTGGCGGCGTCGAAGCCGGTGCCGACCTTGCCGCGATAGTGCAGCTCGCCATCCTCGAATTCGCCGAGACCGAGTGCGGCCAGCCCCTCGGCCGCGTCGGAGACAGTGTAGCCGGCGATAACGAAATCGCCGGTCTGAAGCGCCTTGGTCTTGGTCCAGGTCTTGGTGCGGCCGCTCTGGTAGACCGCCGTAGCACGTTTCGAGACGACGCCCTCCAGCCCCATTTCCGATGCCTGGTCATAAAGCGCCTGGCCGTCGCCCTCGGCGTGATCGCTGTACTGGATGGCGGAGTTGGCGCCAAGACCGGACAGCAGCTGCGAAAGCAGCGTCTTGCGCCGGCGGAGCGGCACTTGCCTCAGGTCCCAGCCGTCGAGATAGAGGAGGTCGAAGGCATAGAAGTGGAGCTTGTTGCCGGCGCCTTCGGCCAGCGCATCCTGCAAAAGGGCAAAGCGGCTGATGCCCTTGGCGTCGAGCGCGACGACCTCGCCGTCGATGATCGCCTCGCGGCAGGGCAGCCTGGCGAAGGCAAGCGGCAGGTCGCCATAGCGCTTCGTCCAGTCGAGGCCGGCGCGGGTGATCAGCCTGACCTTCCCGTCGGAAACATGCGCCATGGTGCGGTAGCCGTCGAACTTGATCTCGTGCAGCCAGGCTTCGCGCGTTTTTTCCGCGGGACCTTCGCCGCCCGGCGGTTTCGAAACCTGCGTCGCCAGTTGCGGCTCGATGCGGGTGGGCGGCGGCGCCTTGACGGCGCCCGGCAATGCACCTGGCTTCAGCACCACCGGCTTGGCAGGCTTGGCGGCCGGCTTCGGCGTTGCCACCAGTTCCTCGATGCGGCGTCCGGATTTGACGCTTTCCGGCCGGGCTTCCAATATGTCGAGCTTGGCGTCGGCGGCCAGATCACGCTCCTTGAGCAGCAGCCAGTTCTTCTTGCCCTCATCCTCGCCGGGCTTCGGTTTCAGCCGCGTCAGCATCCAGCCGCCATTCAGCTTCTCGCCGGCGAGGCGGAACTTGAAGGAGCCGGTGCGCAGGCTCTTCTCGACGTCGTCCATCGGCGCCCAGACGCCGGTATCCCAGACGATCATCGGCCCGCCGCCATATTCGCCTTCGGGAATGACACCTTCGAAGTCGATATATTCGAGCGGATGGTCCTCGGTCTCGACCGCCAGCCTTTTATCGGCCGGATTGAGCGAGGGGCCGCGCGGCACCGCCCAGCTCTTCAGCACGTCGCCGACCTGGAGGCGAAGGTCGTAGTGGTCGGCGGTGGCGTGGTGCTTGTGAACGACGAAGCGGTTGCCTTCCCCGGCAACCAGCCCGCCGGCGGGTTCCGGCGTCCTCGTGAACTCGCGCTTCGCGCGATAGGCCTTGAGCTTCGAAGGAGCTGGCATGGACTAGACGTAGGTGGCGGGCAAAAGCAACGAGCGCAGCATCAAAATCCCATCGCAGCGGCGCTCCAATGTCACGGCATCGATCCCAGGGTCTCCGCGACGCAGCTTCGCTCCTGCTCCGCCCTGGGATGACGAAGGATGGGAGGTCACGCCGCTCAATCGTCGGTGGCCGGTGTCAATTCGAGTTCGGCCGGCGACAGGCCCTGCTGCAGCTGGCAGAGCCGGAATTCGTCGACCCAATAGGCCTCGCCATCGACCAGCACGCGCGCGCTGTAGCTGCCGGCCGAAAAACGCTGCGCAGTGATGTACACCTTGTGGCGGTCGAGCGCGTTCCGCACCGCGGCGCGCTTGGATTTCTGACTGGCGACGGAACTGGCCATGCTGGTCACTCACGCACAAGCCGCAAGGCGGCGTGCCTTAAGGATGGCCGAGAGCGTGTCGGCTGTCAATTTGGCGGTCGCTGCGAGCCGCGCGCGGTGGCGCCTCCCGATCTGTGGAAACCGAGCCGGTGCGCTATATTGCCCTGGCGGCTTGGAACGCGATGCTGATCCGGAGAGCTTCACATGACATTGACGATGCGCAAACTCGGCAGCCAGGGCCTGCAAGTCTCGGCAATCGGTCTCGGCTGCATGGGCATGAGCCAGTCCTACGGCCCGGCCGACGAGGCGGAATCGACCGCCACGCTGCACCGCGCCATCGAACTCGGCTGCACCTTCCTCGACACCGCGGAAGTCTACGGGCCGTACGCTAACGAGGAGCTGCTCGGCCGCGCGCTGAAGGGCCGGCGCGATGAAGTGACGATCGCGACGAAGTTCGGTTTCCGCATCGAAAACGGCAAGCAAGTCGGCACCGAGCGCGACAGCCGGCCCGAACATATCCGCGAGGCTTTGGAAGGTTCGCTGAGAAGGCTTGCCACCGACCATGTCGACCTCCTCTATCAGCACCGCGTCGATCCGGCGGTGCCGCTCGAGGATGTGGCGGGTGCTGTCGGCGAGCTGATCGCTCAGGGCAAGGTTCGCTTCTTCGGCCTGTCGGAAGCCGGTGCCGCCAACATCCGCCGGGCGCATGCCGTTCATCCGGTGTCGGCAGTGCAGAGCGAATACTCGCTATGGGAGCGCAATCTGGAACCGGAAATCATTCCGCTGCTGAAGGAGCTCGGCATCGGCCTGGTGCCGTTCTCGCCGCTCGGCCGCGGCTTTCTCACCGGCGACGTCAGGCGCGCCGAAGACTATCCAGAGGGCGATTACCGGCGCGGCGACCCGCGCTACCAGGGCGCCAACTATGACGCCAACATGCAGGCGGCAGCCATGGTACTCGACATCGCCGCGGCCAAGCGCGTCAAGCCAGGCCAGATTGCTCTGGCCTGGCTGCTCCACAAGGGGAGCGGCTTCGGCATCGACATCGTGCCGATCCCCGGCACCAAGCGCCGAAAGTACCTCGAGGAGAACGTCGCCGCGGCTTCGATCAAGCTCGACACAGCCGAGATGCAGGTGCTCGACGACGCATTGGCGCCGGGCAAGGTCGCCGGTCCGCGCTACGGCGAGCGCACCATGGTGATGATCGATCGGTAGGTCTTGCCTTCTCCCGTTCTTGCGCAAAGCTCCGGCCTTGGTTAGCATCCTTGGGCAGGCACCGAGCGGAGGAGAACGTCGCGGTGGACCGGCTGGAGCGCCGTTGCGTCCCTTCAAACACGAGTTGGGCGCTCGAAGGACACTCCATTTTTGAATCGACGCAAGGAACCTTCCGGAAAACCCATTCCGGTTCCGGGGTCGTGCGCTCATCTGGGAGGAGACTAAATTGATCAACAGACGTGAATTCCTGCTGTCGACCGCGGCGATGGGCGCCCTGGCGGTGGCCGCTCCGCAACTGGCTTTTGCCCAGGACAAGCTGACCATCCTCGGCTCGGTGCCGAGCCTCGGCTTTCCGTTCTTCGTGCACATGCTGAACCAGATCAAGGCGGAAGCCCAGGCGCAGGGCGTCAACCTGATCGAGAGCGACGGCCAGAACTCGGCGCCCAAGCAGACCGCCGACATCGAGGCGGCACTCGTGCAGAAGGTCAACGCCATCGTCATCTCGCCGCTCGACGTCAACGCGCTGGCCCCAGCCATCGAAGAAGCGGTCAAGGCCGGCGTTCCCGTCGTCACCATCGACCGCCGCGTCGACGGCGTCGAGGGCATCCTCGCCCATGTCGGCGCCGACAATGTCAAAGGCGGCGAGGCCGAAGCGCAGGCCATGGTGGCGGCGTTCCCGAACGGCGCCAAGATCTTCCATCTGCAGGGCCAGCCCGGTGCCGGCCCGGCGATCGACCGCAACAAGGGTGTGCACAATGTCCTCGATCCGATGAAGGACAAGTACCAGATCATCTTCGAGCAGACCGCCAACTTCGCCCGCGCCGAGGCGCTGTCCGTCACCGAGGCCGGCCTTGCGGCCAACGGCAAGCCCGACGCGATCATCTGCGCCAATGACGACATGGCGCTTGGCGCGGTTGAAGCCTGCGCGGCGCGCAACTTCACCGACGTCAAGATCTACGGCTTCGACGCGCTTCCCGAAGCGCTGGTCGCCGTGCGCGACGGCAAGCTGGCCGGAACGGTCGAGCAATTCCCCGGCGAACAATCGCGCACTGCGGTGCAGATCGCGGTCGCCTACGCCAGGGACAAGACCGAGCCGAAGGAAAAGCTGGTGCTTTTGACGCCGATCGTCATCGGCAAGGACAATCTCGACAAGGCGGAGAGGCTGGGCGAGACGAAGTAAGCGCCGAGGGCGCACAGCGCCAAAAGCAGCGTTCTGTCGCGCCCCCTCTGCCCTGCCGGGCATCTCCCGCTCAAGGGGGGAGATTGGCAGTTTCAACGCGTCGCCTTCTCTTCAACGCCGGAGTAGCGAAAGCCTGGGTGACATCCGATCTCCCCCCTGGAGGGGGAGATGTCCGGCACGACAGAGAGGGGCGCTGTCCCGTGGCCTTTCGGGTGGACCACAATTCAAGGAGCATCCTTTGCCAGTCGAAGCCATTGCGCCATCGCCCGCCCTGCTCGCCGTCGAGGGCGTGACCAAGCGCTTTGCCGGCGTCACCGCGCTGAACGACGTTTCGCTTGAAGTCCGCCCCGGCGAGATCCTCGGCCTGCTCGGCGAGAACGGAGCGGGCAAATCGACGCTGCTCAAGATCCTGTCCGGCGTGATGCCGCCGTCCAGCGGCCGCATCGTCTTCGACGGTGTCGAATTCAGCCCGCACAATCCGCAGGATGCCAAGCGCCACGGCATCGTAACAATCTACCAGGAGCTGAGCCTGATCCCGACGCTGACCGTGGCGGAGAATATCTTCATCGGCCGCGCGCCGCTCGGCCGGTTCGGGCTGGTCAGTTGGCGGCGAATGGAGGAAGATTCCCGCACGATCATCGCTCGCGTCGGGCTCAATCTCGACCCGGCGACGCCGGTTTCCGCACTGTCGGTGGCCGAGCAGCAGCTGGTCGAGATCGCCCGCGCGCTATCGCTGAAGAGCCGCTTGATCATCATGGACGAGCCGACCTCGGCGCTGACCGAGACCGAAGTGCACAGGCTGATGTCGATCATGGACCGGCTGCGCAAGGATGGCGTCGCCATCATGTTCGTCACCCACCGGCTGGAGGAGGCATCGGCGATCTGCGACCGTATGACCGTGCTGCGCGACGGCAGGCTGGCCGGCCATCTCGACCGCGAAGGCGGGCCGATCAGGCTGCCGAAGATCATCGAGAAGATGGTCGGCCGTGCCGCTTCCGAGCTCTATGCCAGGCCGACGCAGCGCGATGTCGCCGGCGACGTCCGGCTCTCTGTGCGCGGCCTGCGCACGGTGCGCGATCCGCAGGCGCCGCACGCCATCGTACTCGAAGGCGTCGATCTCGACCTCAAGGCGGGCGAAATCCTCGGCGTCGCCGGGCTCGTCGGTTCCGGCCGCACCGAGCTCGCCCGCGCCATCTTCGGTGCCGACCGCATTGCCGCCGGCACCATCATGCTCGACGGCAAGCCGATCGCGCCGGCATCACCCGCCGACGCCATCGAGCTCGGCATCGGCCTGGTGCCGGAGGACCGCAAGCACCAGGCAATCTTCGCAGCACTCGCCATCCTCACCAATTTCTCGATCGCCGCGCTCGACCGCTACTCCAGTGTCGGTTTCATGGCCGAGCGGCGCGAACGCGAGGCGCTGGCGAACTACAGGAAGATGCTGTCGATCCGCATGGCTTCGCCCGAGCAGGCGATCGAGGGCCTGTCCGGCGGTAACCAGCAGAAGGTGATCCTTGCCCGCTGGCTGGCGCGCGATCCCAAGGTGCTGATCGTCGATGAACCGACGCGCGGCGTCGATGTCGGCGCCAAGGCGGAAGTGCACCAGATCCTGGTGGAACTCGCCGCGCGCGGCATCGCCATCATGATGATCTCTTCGGAGCTGCCCGAGGTGCTTGCAGTGTCGGACAGGATCGTCACCATGCGGCGCGGGCGCATTACCGGCGAGATGCCCGGCGTCGAGGCGACCGAGGAGAAACTGATGGAACTGATGGCGCTCGACCAGAAGCAGGAAGCAACGCAATGACCAGTACGACCGAACGGAGCCAGCGCGGTGGCGTCAATATTGCGCGCCTGCTGATGAGCTTCGGCCCGCTGATGTTCCTGGCGTTGCTGATCGTCGTCTTCACTGTGCTGAAGCCGAGCTTCATCGACCCGATCAACCTGTTCAACATCATGCGCCAGATCTCGATCACCGGCCTGATCGCGCTCGGCATGACCTTCGTCATCCTCACCGCCGGCATCGACCTGTCGGTCGGCTCGCTGCTCGCCTTCTGCGGCATGGTCGCGGCGGTGGTGGCCAAAGGCGGCACCGCCAACACGCTGTCGCTGTCGACAACGGGCACGCAGGGCTATGGCTGGTTCGCCGCCCTTCTCGCCGCCGTCGTCGTCGGCGCCGTGGCCGGCGGCGTCCAGGGCTTTGCCATCACCAGGCTGAAAGTGCCGCCCTTCGTCGTCACGCTCGGCGGCCTAACCGTGTTTCGCGGCCTGACCTTGACCATCTCCAATGGTGGCCCGATCTCCGGCTTCGACGCCTCGATGCGCTGGTTCGGTACCGGCCTGATCGGCCCGGTACCGGTGCCGGCGATCATCTTCGCGATTGCCGCCATCCTTTGCCACATCGTGCTGCGCTACACGCGCTACGGCCGCGCGGTCTACGCAGTCGGCGGCAATGCCGAGGCCGCGCGCCTCTCCGGCCTGCGCGTCGACCGCATCCTGATCTCGGTCTACATCATCGTCGGCTTCTTCGCCGGCCTTGCCGCCTTCGTTTTGTCGGCGCGGCTCAACTCCTCCGAAGCCGTCGCCGGCATCGGCTACGAGCTGACGGTGATCTCGGCGGTCGTTATCGGCGGCACCTCGCTGTTCGGCGGCATCGGCAGCGTCGGCGGCACGGTGGTCGGTGCAGGACTGATCGGCGTCTTGCAGAATGGGCTGCAGTTCAACAACGTCTCGTCCTACACGCAAAGCATCGTCATCGGCCTGATCCTCATCCTCGCCGTGGCCTTCGACCGCTGGCTGAAATCGCGGGTAATGCGGTGATGGCCGAGCGAACGCTGCGGTGCCATAAACTGCACGGCAGGTGGCGATGCCTCAAATAAGAACCATGACCGAACAGGATGTTCCGGCGGTGTCGCGGCTGCTTGGAGGGTCCTGGCGACAGACCTATTCGCCGATCCTGGGTGCCGCGACCACGGCACGGCTGTCGGATGAGAGGCACGCGCCGGAGCGGCTGGCGTCCGAGCTCGGGGACGACAACAAGATGTCCTTCGTCGCCGAGCGGGCTGACAGCTCGCTCGCCGGTTATGCGATGGCAGCGATGGACGACAAGGGCGAGGTCATGCTCGAGCGGCTCCATATAGACAAAAGCGAGTACGGCACCGGCCTTGCCGCCGACCTGCTGCATGCCGTTCTTGCCGCGCATGCGGGTATTCCCAGCATCGCCCTGGAAGTGATCGAGGGCAACGACCGCGCAATCGCCTTCTATCGCAAGCACGGCTTCGAGGTCGTCGAGCGCCGGCCGGCTGCACACGGCGTGGGCGGCCACGCCTCGCTGATCATGCGCCGGCTGCTGCCGATGGCTTAGCAAGCGAAAGCGGCTGAGCGCGTAATCTCCCCCCTTGAGGGGGAGATGTCCGACAGGACAGAGGGGGGCGCCGCGCGTGAGGCGCCAACTTTCTCTTTCGTCCAATATGGCGTCGCGCCAGGACGTACCGACCCCCTCTGTCGCCTTCGGCGACATCTCCCCCTCAAGGAGGGAGATTGGCACTCGCTCAGGCCGGGGCGTTGACGCGCTGTGGGCGCGTTGCCCAGTCGGCAACGGTCGCGCCAGCAACGCTCTCGCCGGCAACCATCCCGTTCGTCTGCGGCGCAAGCAGGTCGTTGCGGCGGGCGAAGGCAACGAAGGTGGCGCGCGCCGTTTCGGCGTCGATCTCTCCTTCCAGTGCTGCACGGCACGCTTTTGCGGCGATGTCATGCGCGGCCGTCCGGCTCGTTGCCGGCCATTCAGCCAAAAGTGCATAGGCCTCAGCCGCGCTTTCTATCTTCGTCGGTGTACCGAGGCCGGTGAGGATATTAACCGGCTTGTCGAACGAAGCACGATCCATGACACTCTCCTTTCCTGGCTCAATCGGCTCCTTTCGGAACTCCACCGCGCGGGCGCTTCGATCCTCGAGGGCCGCCTGCAGAACGATGCCACCGATCTGCGAGTTGGACGCAATCGGGGGCATGCCCGGCCGCGGCAGCAGCCGATGCACCTTGACCAGCGCTTCGAGCCAGGCCGCCACGCCCAGCGGCGGATGTTCGCGCCCGTAGAGCCACGCCTTTGCCTTGGCGAGCGGGTATCCCGCCTCTTCGGCGAAATCGTTTTCCGACCACCGCAGCAGGCGCAGGCATTCGCGCATCCGCGCCGCGATCATTTGCGCTCCTCCGTGCCGGCCCCCACGCGTTGAGCCGATAGAAACATCAGCGTGTAGGCCGCCTTGCGGCGGTCCCAGCCGGCCGACTCGGCCATATCCAGCAAGCCGTCGACCAAAGGCGCCAGCGCCGCCCTGCAGTCGGCTTCATAGTTGAAATCGTTTTTCGGGCGGGTCGGCGCCGCGATCTTTCCAAAACTGTCCATCATATCCATGGCAACACCTGCTCAGCATTAGTCCCGGACCGGCAAGACCGTGCCCGCTTTTGGCGGACACGGTCCATCTGCCGTTTCGAAGTCGCGCTTTGGAAGCCTGGCTTTAGAAGTCCATGCCGCCACCGCCGGGCATTGCCGGCGCGCCAGCTTCCTTCTTCGGCTTCTCGGCCACCATCGCCTCGGTCGTCACCAGCAGGCCGGCGACGGAAGCGGCATCCTGCAGAGCGGTGCGCACCACCTTGGCCGGATCGATGACGCCCTGGCCGAAGAGATCGCCATAGTCGCCGGTCTGCGCGTTCCAGCCGAACGAGAACTCCTGCTTTTCGCGCAGCTTGCCGACGATAATCGAGCCTTCGGCGCCGGCATTTTCGGCAATCTGGCGCACCGGAGCCTCGATCGCGCGCCGCACGATTTCGACACCGGTCTTCTGGTCGGGATTGTCGACCTGAATATTGTCGAGCGCCTTTGCCGCCCGCAGCAGCGCCACGCCACCGCCGGGCAGGATGCCCTCCTCGACCGCGGCACGGGTGGCATGCATGGCGTCGTCGACCCTATCCTTGCGCTCCTTGACCTCTATCTCGGTCGAGCCACCGACGCGGATGACGGCGACGCCACCGGCGAGCTTGGCCAGCCGCTCCTGCAGCTTCTCGCGATCATAGTCGGAGGTGGTCTCCTCGATCTGCGCCTTGATCTGGGAGACCCGGCCCTGGATTTCGCTCTTCGAGCCGGCACCGTCGACGATCGTGGTGTTTTCCTTCTCGACCACCACCTTCTTGGCGCGGCCGAGCATGTTGAGCGTGACGTTCTCGAGCTTGATGCCGAGATCCTCGCTGATTGCCGTGCCGCCGGTCAGGATGGCAATATCCTCCAGCATGGCCTTGCGGCGATCGCCGAAGCCCGGTGCCTTGACGGCCGCGACCTTCAGGCCGCCGCGCAGCTTGTTGACGACCAGCGTCGCCAGCGCCTCGCCCTCGACGTCCTCGGCGATGATCAGCAGCGGCTTGGACGACTGCACCACCGCCTCCAGCACCGGAAGCAGCGCCTGCAGGTTGGACAGCTTCTTCTCGTGGATCAGCACATAGGGCTCGTCGAGCTCGACGCGCATCTTGTCCTGATTGGTGATGAAATAGGGGCTGAGATAGCCGCGGTCGAACTGCATGCCTTCGACGACTTCGAGCTCCGTCTCGGCGGTCTTGGCTTCTTCGACGGTAATGACGCCCTCATTGCCGACCTTTTCCATCGCTTCGGCGAGGAAGCGGCCGATCTCGGCGTCGCCATTGGCCGAGATGGTGCCGACCTGGGCGATTTCGTCGTTCCTGGTCACCTTGCGGGCATTGGCCTTGAGTTCGGCGACGACGGCTTCGACCGCCTTGTCGATACCGCGCTTCAGGTCCATCGGGTTCATGCCGGCGGCAACCGCCTTAGCGCCTTCCTGGACGATCGACTGCGCCAGAACGGTCGCGGTCGTGGTGCCGTCGCCGGCGACGTCACTGGTCTTCGAAGCCACCTCGCGGACCATCTGTGCGCCCATGTTCTCGAACTTGTCCTCGAGCTCGATCTCCTTCGCCACGGTGACGCCGTCCTTGGTGATGCGCGGGGCGCCGAACGACTTGTCGAGGACGACGTTGCGGCCCTTGGGACCGAGCGTCACCCTCACCGCGTCGGCGAGGATGTTGACGCCGCGCAGCATCTTCTCGCGGGCTTCGGTATGAAATTTCACATCTTTGGCAGCCATTGGATCACTCCTTCGATAGGCAGCTTCGTTGACTGGAATGCTTGTTCAGGCCCACTCAGGCAGCCTTCTTCATCTCGCCGGCGCCCTCGATAACGCCCAGCACGTCGCTCTCTTTCATGATGAGCAGATCCTCGCCATTGAGCTTGATCTCGGTGCCGGACCATTTGCCGAACAGGATGCGGTCGCCGACCTTGACGTCGAGCGGCTGCAATTGGCCGCTGTCGTCGCGCGCGCCCGGACCGGCGGCAATGACCTCGCCCTCCTGCGGCTTCTCCTTGGCGGTGTCGGGGATGATGATGCCGCCGGCGGTCTTCTCGTCGACCTCGATACGGCGGACCAGGATACGGTCGTGCAATGGACGGAACGTCATGTCGTTCTCCTCTCGGGACAAACAGATTTTCGAAGATCCTCCTGACCGAACCGGCAATATCGGCCCGGCACGGGGTGCGCGACCCCTTCATCAGGCATCGCGCGCATACGAACTAGTCGCGCTTTTTTCTGCTTTCAAGAGGGTCACGCAAAAATTTTAGCACTCGACGCATGAGAGTGCCAATGCACTGTAATCGTTCGCACATTAGCCGCTCTCAGCTAAAGTGCGGCTCAAATTTTGGCGCGATATTTCAAAATGCCGCCGGTCCGGAGCCGCTCGTGGCGGCGGGAACCTATGTGGAAGGCGAGGCGTTTTGCAGACCGAGATTTCAACGGACCGAGATTTCAACGGAAAGGACGATCGCATGACCAGCAGGGACTTTCAGCTCCAGATGCAAGGGTTTGGTCTTACCACGGCGGAGATCCACTATCGCCTGCCCGATCATCGGAGCCTGCTGCAACTCTATATCTGGCAGGAATACGATATTGCCCCCGATTTCCCGACGCTGAAGCATTTCCTCGATTTCTGGGAGCGCGAAATCGAAGGCCCGCTGCATTCGGTGCGCGTCGCCCATCATCACCTGATCCAGCCCTCCGAATGGCGGGCCGTAAACGGCATTATCACCGTCCACTGAGGAGCAAGCCGATCTGCCGCTAGACAGCGGGCAAAGTCTCTCGCGGTGGGGGAAAGGCAGTTGCCTTTTCCCCAACTTGTTTTGGAGTTCAAATATCGGAGGGTCCGGGCTAGCCGGCGTGGTCGACAGGCTCGCAGGCGAGCAATCCGGCGTTGCGCGCCGCCCTGACGAAGGCCTTGCGCGCATCTCGCGCGGTGCGCCAGCCGTCGAGCGCGTCGCGGCAGGCCCGATAGGCGGCGCGCCAACTCCGGCCGCGGGCACGGTCCGGCCACTGCTGACGCATGCATTCGATGGCTTCCCAACTACTGGCGACCTTGCGCTCGCTGGATTGGAATTTCAACGTGATCGGCTCGGCGAAGCGGACGTCGTCCATCACTTCCTCCTTGTTTTCTGATCGTCTTCTTGTTTGAGCAAGCAACGTCATGCTGGCGGCACCGGCGACCAGCCGGCGCCGCTGAAGGACATGGTTCGTCCCTTTGCGCGGTTCAAGAGCATCGCGGCAACAGCGGTTATTCCTCCTCGTCCGGCCCTTGCAGCAGTTCGATCAGCGTCGCTACTCTTGCCGTCGGCAGCGGTCGGCCTTCGTTCACCAGCGCCTCGTCGGCGGCGATCCAGGCCAGGGCCTCACGCAATTCCTGGACCGTCCCGTCCGTCGCCGCAATGTCGGCGATAACGGCGTCGTCGACCGGGCCCAGCACGGAAATGATCTCGTCGCGTGTCATGGTCAGCTCCATCTGCGAGTGCCGGGAATGGGCCCGGCAACACAAGAATCTGGGTCTTGACCTGCGGCAGACAATAACCGGCCGGGGAACTCGGCGTTGGCGATTGAAGCCAAACAGGCAATCTCCTGCCGGACATCTCTCACAAGTAGATTGGCAGCCTCGCCGAACCGACCAAAAACCGGCCCGAAAACCGGCAACGCGAGAGCCATCGGGGTCTTGACTTGCGGCGGACAATAACCAAATCGATGGCACCGGTCGCCGAAATGGGGCCGGCGAAACCAGGGAGCGCCAGCTCTTTGGCGCTCCTCGTATCTATGTTGCTCGATGGAGGATGTAGCTATGAGAACCGCATTCGACTTTTCCCCGCTCTATCGGTCGAGCATCGGCTTCGACCGCGTCTTCAACCTGCTGGAAAATGCGCCGCAGGCTTTCGACGCCTGGCCGCCCTATGACATCGCGCGCAGCAGCGAGAACAACTACCGCGTCACTATCGCCGTCGCTGGCTTTTCCGAGGACGACCTCGAAATCATTCATGAACCCAACCTCCTGATTGTCTCCGGCCAGCATAAGGAGCCGGACAACGCGGAGTATCTGCATCATGGCCTCGCCACACGGCCCTTTACCCGCCGTTTCGAGCTTGCCGATCACGTCAAGGTCGCAGGCGCCTCGCTCGACAACGGCCTGCTCAGCATCGATCTGGTACGTGAGGTGCCCGAGGAGATGAAGCCTCGGCGCATCGCCATCGCGACCGATGTCTCCTCGCCGAAGACCGGGCCGAAGGCCGCGCAGGTCGAAGCAAACAAGCAGGCTGCCTGAACGAACCAGTCGAGAAAGGAGACTATGCAATGGCTATTCGTGATCTCATTCCCTGGGGCCGGGAGAATAATCAGGCCCCCAGCCTGTTCCGCAGCGGCGATCGCGATCCCTTCCTGACGCTGCATCGCGAAATGAACCGCCTGTTCGACGAGGCGTTCCGCGGCTTCGACACGAGGCTGCCGTCGCTCGGTGGCTTCTCCGCTGCCGGCGCCAGCTGGCCGAGCGTCGAAATCTCCGATAGCGAAAAGGAGATCCGCGTCACCGCCGAGATCCCCGGAATGGACGAGAAAGACGTCGAGCTGCTGCTCGATGACGGTGTGCTGACGCTGCGCGGCGAGAAGCGTGAAGAGATTGAGGACAAGGACAGGCAGTTCTCCGAACGCTTCTATGGCCGTTTCGAGCGGCGTATCCCGCTCGGCTACGAAGTCGACGAAGACAAGATCAACGCCGCGTTCCGGAACGGCGTGCTAAGCGTGACGCTGCTGAAGACGGAGCGCGCTCAGGCCAAGGCCAAGCGTATCGCCATCAACGGCGGCAACGGCAAGTCCTGATGGCTCGCAGCAGGACGACGCCCGCTTCTGCCCTGCCGGTTCCGGCGGGCAGAAGCGGGGAATGTCGATGACCCGTTCTCCCGACGCTCCGGTTCCGCCTGACCAGGCGCAGCAAGTCTTGCAGTGCCTGACGACCGAGCATTTCGTGCTGCAAAACGCTCGCGCCGCGACCATTCAGGAAGCGAACCAGCGAGCCAATCTGTTCCTGACGTCGGTCTCGAGCGCAACGATTGCCTTGTCCTTCGTCGCCCAGGTCACGGAGATGGGCAGGCCGTTCGTGTTGTTCAGCCTTATCTTGCTACCTTGCCTTTTCTTCATCGGCCTGGTCACCTTCGTGCGCGCTGTGCAGGTTGCCATCGAGGACATGGTGCATGCCCGCGGCATGGCCAGGATCCGCCACTATTTCGTCGAGCTGGCGCCGGTCCTGCAAAGATACCTTGTCAACTCCACGCATGACGACCTCTCGGCGGTGCTGGTCGACAAGGGCCTCCGCCCCTCGCCGCTGCAATATTTCATGACCACCGCTGGGATGGTGGGCACGATCAACGGCGCCATCGCCGGCGCCTTCACCGGCATCGTTGTTAAGTCCGCTTTCGGCGGAGGCATGTCGCCCGGCGTGATTTGCGGGCTGGCGGTCTTCGCGACATGCATTCTCGTCCTGCGGCGTTATCATAGTCGCGCCTGGGCCACGGCCGAAGAAAGCTTGCCAGCACGGTTCCCGGTCGACAATGACAGGAAAAGCTAGCGCCGACATATCCGGATGTCGAAAAATGGCAGGGCGCCGCCCTTGCGTCTTGCGCGCCAATTGACCATCCTCGCCAACATCATTTGCACCGCGGCCGGGGGGTTCGCACATGCCGACGCTTTATGCGCTGAAACCGGCCTTCCAGGCCAGGCTGCGGCCGCTTGCCGACGGCCTGGCCAAGGCCGGCGTCACCGCCAACCAGATCACACTGTTGGCCGCTGCCCTCTCGCTCGCTGCCGGCCTTGCGGTGGCAGCCCTTGCAGGCCGCCGCGCGGTCTTTCTGCTGATGCCGCTCGTGCTGTTTACGCGAATGGCGCTAAACGCCATTGACGGCATGCTCGCAAGGGAACATGGCCAGGCCTCGACGCTCGGCATGTATCTCAACGAGCTTTGTGATGTCGTCTCCGATCTCGCTTTGATCCTGGCCTTTACTGTCATTTTTCCTGCCTGGGGCGTCGTTGCATTCGCTATCGCGGCTATGATCGCGGAATTCGCCGGCGTGCTCGGCATCGCGGCCGGAGCTGGGCGCAACTATGCCGGCCCGTTCGGCAAAAGCGACCGGGCGCTGGCGCTTGGCATCCTCGCGGTGCTTATCGCGTCCGGCCTGTGGGTCCCGGCGCTCACGCCGCTCGTGTTTCCGGCCATGGCTACACTCTCGCTGGCGACCGCCATCAACCGGATACGCAGCGGCCTTAACGGGAGCGGTAGCTGAATTCCGGTCTCGCCAGGGAGAACAACATGCTTCACCAACAGACGGTTGCCGCCGTGGCTTCAGTCAATATCGAGCGGGTGGCGCAGGAGCGCAGCTTCAAGAGCCACGATGGCACAGAGATCTTCTATCGCTATTGGCCGGCGCTGTCGGAAAACCCCAAGGGCGCCATCCTGCTGTTCCACCGCGGCCACGAGCATGGCGGCCGTATGGCGCATCTGGTCGACGAGTTCCAGATGCCCGACCACGCCTTCTATGCCTGGGACGCGCGCGGCAATGGCCGCTCCGCCGGCGAACGCGGCTATGCGCCGTCATTTGCCGCGCTGGTGCGCGACATCGATTGTTTTGTGCGCGAGATCGACAGCGACGGCTTTGCCCGGCGCGACATCGCGCTGATCGCGCAATCCTTCGCCGCCGTGCTTGCCGCCGCCTGGGTGCACGATTACGCGCCCGACATTCGCGCCCTGGTGCTGGCCTCGCCAGCCTTCTCGGTCAAGCTCTACGTGCCCCTCGCCAAGCAAGGCATCGCGTTGTGGCAGAAGCTGAAGGGCCGCTTCTTCGTGAATTCCTACGTCAAGGCGAAATTCCTGACGCATGACCCCGAGCGTATCGCCTCCTTCGACGCCGACCCGCTGATCACCCGGCCGATCGCCTCCAACATCCTGGTCGAGCTCTACGACCATGCTGCGCGCATCGTCGCCGACGGACGCGCCATCACGGTGCCGACACAGCTTCTGATCTCCGGCAGTGACTGGGTGGTGCGGCATGAACCGCAGCACGAGTTTTTCGTCAATCTGGCGAGCCCGGCCAAGGAGCGGCATGTTTTGGCCGGCTTCTTCCACGACACGCTGGGCGAGCGCGACCGCCACAAGGCACTCGACCTGATCAGGCCTTTCCTTGAAAAGCAATTCGCGGCGCCGGAAAAGCCGGTCGACCTGACCGAGGCCGACCGCGCCGGCTACACGCGCGACGAGGCCGACCGGCTTGCCTCGCCGCTGCCGCTGCTGTCGCTAAGGGGCCTCTACTGGGCAATGAGCCGCGCTTCGATCCGCATGGGCGCCTGGCTGTCGTCCGGTATGAAGACGGGGATTGCCACCGGCTTCGATTCGGGCTCGACGCTCGACTATGTCTACGAGAACGAGGCGCGGGGCATCAGCCCCATCGGCCGCATGATCGACCGCACCTTTCTCGATGCCATCGGCTGGCGCGGCATCCGCCAGCGCAAGCTGCATCTGGAAGAACTGATCGGCAGCGCCGCCGCCTCGTTCAAGGCCGCCGGCCGGCCGGTCCATATCGTCGATATCGCCGCCGGCCATGGCCGCTACGTGCTCGATGCCGTGCAGAAATGCGCCGAGCCGCCGGCAAGCGTACGGCTGCAGGATTTCTCCGAGCTCAACGTCTCGCTCGGCCGCAAGCTGATCGCCGAGCGCCAGCTGCCGGCGAGCGTCACTTTCCATCAAGGTGACGCCTTCGACGCCACGATGCTGGCCGGGCTCGACCCGGCGCCGGATCTCGCCATCGTCTCGGGGCTCTACGAATTGTTTGCCGACAATGCCGTGATCGCCCGCTCGCTCGGTGGACTGGCCAGCGCCATGCAGCCGGGAAGCCTGCTCGTCTATACCAACCAGCCCTGGCATCCGCAGCTCGAGATGATCGCGCGCAGCCTGACCTCGCATCGCGGCGGCCAGGCCTGGGTGATGCGCCGCCGCACGCAGGCCGAGATGGACCAGCTGGTGGCGGCCGCCGGCTTTGAGAAGCTCGACCAGCGCATCGACCAGTGGGGCATCTTCACCGTTTCGGTCGCGCGGCGCGTCTGAACATGGACTTGCCTGCCTCTGCCTTACCTCGCGATGCCCTTCCGGCCTTGCCGCGCGAGCCGTATCCCGGGATCGTCCTGCGCGCCGCATTGTGGCTGGCATTTCTGGCGCCGTTCTTCTACGCCACCTACGGCTTCGCCAATTGGCTGGCGTCGCGGCGCGACGATGTCGGCAGCATCGTCTACGGCTGGGAGCATGGCATCCCGTTCCTTGCCTGGACGATCGTGCCCTACTGGTCGATCAACCTGTTCTATGGCTTGTCGTTGCTGTTGAACAATTCGAAGAGCGGCGTCGACCGCCTTGCCGGCCGCTATCTGACGGCGCAGCTCGTCGCCGTCGCCTGCTTCATCCTGTTCCCGCTGACTGCGACCTTCGTGCGCCCGCAGACGAGCGGCCTGCCCGGCTTCATGTTCGCCGTGCTCGGCGGCTTCGACAAACCCTTCAACCAGGCGCCGTCGCTGCATATCGCGCTGCTGGTCATCATCTGGGACCATTGGCGTTACAGATTGACCGGCATCGCCGGCTTCGCTTGGCATGTCTGGTGTTTCCTGATCGGCGCCTCGGTGCTGACGACGTGGCAGCACCATTTCATCGACATTCCGACCGGCGCGCTGCTCGGCCTTTTCGCCCTGTGGCTGTTTTCGCGCGACAGCGAGCTGCCGTTCACCGGCTTCCGCCTGAGCGCTGACCCGAAGGCACGGCGGTTGGCGCTGTTCTATGCGCTCGGCGCAAGCCTTGCACTGGCCGGCGCCGCTGCCGGCGCGTTGGTCTCGGCGCTGTGGCTCATCCTGTTGTGGCCGGCACTGGCGCTGGCCATAGTCGCTTTCGCCTATGCCGGCGCCGGCGCCAAAGTGTTCCAGAAAACAGCCGATGGCCGCGTGTCGCTGGCCAGCCGTCTACTGCTTTGGCCCTACCGCCTTGGCGCCAAGGCCAATGTGTGGGCGTGGACGCGAAAGCTTCCGGCGCATATCGTCATTGCCGACGGTGTTTCCCTTGGCCGTTTTCCGACCGCCGCCGAAGCCGACCCTTTCGGCACGGTGATCGACCTTGCCGGCGAACTGGAAAGGCCGCGTGGCGCCTCGATCCGCTGGGTGAGCCTGCCCATGGTCGACCTTTTGCCGCCGTCTCGCGAGGCGCGTGCGCAAGCGGTGGCGGCGATCGAGGCGGCGCAGAAGCAGGGCGCGGTGCTGGTCTGCTGTGCGCTCGGCTTCCAACGCAGCGCCGCCGTGGTCGCCGAATGGCTGGTCGCCAGCGGCCGGGCCGCCACGCCCGATCAGGCGCGAGGCAAGCTCGCCGCCGCGGGCCGGCCGGTGCATCTTTGCACGGACGCACCGGCATGACCGCCTATCGTGACAGGGCCGAAGCGTTCGCTGCCGGGCTGATGGTGCAGGTGGCATGGCCGCTGCTGCTGATTGCTGCTGCCTTCCTGGCGGCGCCGGTCATCGGCCTGGCGGCTGCGCCGCAAACATCGTCGCTGTCCGCGGTAGCCTGGCTGATCGCCGCCGCAAGTGCCATAGCCACAATCATTCTCTCGGCCCTGCTTTTGTTCGACGCGCTGCTGTTTCGGTTGATGGCCAGCCACGCCAGCGAGGCAGGCGGCGGCGCGGCGATCGACGACGTGCTGGCGCGCATGCGGCTGAAGTCCACTGCCGGCGGCCGCTCACTCGAGCAGCGGATGGCCGGCACGCGCCGCCTGCTCGCCAAGCAGCGTATCGCGTTCGGCCTGTTCGCGGCGGCCTCGGTCGTCGCGGCATTCTTTTGAGCCCGTCCATGACAAAGCTTCGCGTCAGCACCTATACCCTGCTGCAGACGGTGACCTCGGTCGGCCTGTCGGCGCTGGCCTGGGCGGTCACCGGCGTGCGGCCGATCTGGAACGGCAGCCAGCCATCGGACCGGCAGCGCATCTACTTCGCCAACCATGCCAGCCACGGCGATTTCATCCTGCTGTCGGCCTGCCTCAGCGAGAAGGAACGCGCCCGTACCCATGCGGTGGCGGCCGCCGATTATTGGGGCAAGACGCGGCTGCGCCGGTTCATCGCCGAGGACATGCTGTCTTCCGTGCTGATCCACCGGCAGTGGACGGATGAAACGCAGCACCCGATCTCGATCATGCTGTCGGTGCTCGACCAGGGCCATTCGCTGATCCTGTTTCCCGAAGGCACGCGCAACATGACCGACGAACCGCTCCTGCCGTTTCGCTCCGGCCTCTACAATCTGTCGATGGCGCGACCCGATGTCGAGCTCATCCCGTGCTGGATCGAGAACATGTCGCGGGTGCTGCCCAAGGGGCAATTCGTGCCGGTGCCGCTGCTCTGCCGCGTCGTCTTCGGCGCGCCGATCGCCATTCAACCTGGTGAGGAACGCCGCGCCTTTCTCGACCGCGCCCGCGAAACGCTGCTGGCGCTGAACCCCCGGCCGGAGCGAGACGATTGAGGATCAAGGCAAAATGCTGCCGATGATGCACGAAACCCTCATTCTGATTGTCGGCCTGCTGGCGGTGCTGATCAGCGCCAGCGTCGTCGCCGGCGTTTTGTCGTGGCGCGCGCCGAAGCCGTTGTCGCCGACGCTGGTCAACCTCACCCAGCGCATCAATGCCTGGTGGGTGATGGTGGTGGCGATCACCGTTGCCTTCTTCTTCGGCCGCCCCGGCATGACCATCCTGTTCGCGCTGATTTCGTTCGCCGCGTTGCGCGAATTCGTGACGCTGACGCACAGCCGCCGCAGCGACCACTGGGTGCTGCTCGGCATGTTCGGCATCGTCATCCCGTTCCAGTACTGGCTGGTGTGGACCGCCTGGTATGGCCTGTTCACCATCTTCATCCCGGTCTACTGCTTCCTGCTGATGCCGGCGATCACCGCGCTGCACGGCGACACCGAGCGCTTTCTCGAGCGCGTCTCGGCGCAGCAATGGGCGGTCATGATTTCGGTCTACTGCGTCAGCCACGTGCCGGCGCTGCTGACGCTCGATGTGCCTGGCTTCGAAGGCCGCAACCTGTTGCTGATCGCTTTCCTGATCATCACCGTGCAAGGCAGCGACGTGCTGCAATATATCTTCGGCAAGCTGTTCGGCCGGCATCTCCTGGCGCCGACGGTCTCGCCGTCGAAGACTTGGGAGGGGCTGGTCGGCGGGCTGGCGGCATCGAGCCTGCTCGGCGTGCTGCTGTCGTTTCTGACGCCGTTTTCGCCGCTGCAGGCAGCCGGCGTCGCCTTCATCGCCTGCCTGATGGGCTTCCTCGGCGGGCTGGTCGCCTCCGCCATCAAGCGCGATCAGGGCGTCAAGGACTGGGGCCATCTGATCGAAGGCCATGGCGGCATGATGGACCGTGCTGACAGCCTGGTCTTCGCCGCCCCGGTCTTCTTCCATACGGTGCGCTATTTCTGGACTGTATGAAGGTTGGCGCCGTTTGCCGGGGCGGACGGTTCAGCGCGACCTTGCGAGGATAACCTGATCCGTTTGGTTATTACCACTTTCGCGAAAGCGGTAATAACCCGACCTGCCGCCGTCGTCGGCCGCGTTCATTTTGCCGCGGCGAGCGGCTCTTTCTTGCGCGCCGGCGTCAAGCGGCGCATGCGGCGTTTGGCGGTAGCCTTCAGCGCCACCGGCGGAGCGCTGGACAACGCGCCGAGCACCGCGCCGACCATGCCGTGTGCGACGAAATCGGCATTGATCTCGTTGGCCAATCTGGCGTCTGCCTCCTGGTTGTCGCTGTCGGGTTCCGACCACAACACGATACCCACCCGCAACCTTGGTTTGGCGCGTTTCAGCCGACGGACCAGGAACCGGCCGTGCTTGACGGAATCGCGGTTCAAAAATCCGACGACGACGGTATCGACGGCGTCGAGTTCAAGGCGGCGAATGCTTCCCGGTTCCAGATCGGCGAAGCTCGCCCTCAACACCGTAGCGCCCTGGACTTCGAGCACCTGCGCCAGCATGGCGGCAGCGGCGTCGTCGAGTTCGCCGCGCCCTCCGGCGCACAGCACCGACATGCCCGTGCCATCCGG
This sequence comes from Mesorhizobium sp. M0410, assembly GCF_040321435.1. NCBI lineage: Bacteria > Pseudomonadati > Pseudomonadota > Alphaproteobacteria > Hyphomicrobiales > Phyllobacteriaceae > Mesorhizobium > Mesorhizobium sp. M0410. Next base: position 36,302 of record NZ_JAMYRN010000021.1, on the reverse strand, counting down.
CAGTTCGGTGTCGTCCTCGTCCTCCCCCTGAATCTGCTTGTCCTCGCGTACACCATTGTCCTCGGCCGCGGCCGTATCGTCCGCTTCCGCCTCCTCCTGCGCGCTGTCGTCGAGGTTCGCCACCATCGTCAGCGCGCTGCCGGCGACCTGCTGTCTTTGCTCATCGCTCAACACACCACGCACACGGTCCTGCTCGCCGAGCAGAAGTGCGGGAATCGCGACCTTGTCGTAGAACTCGACTAGATAGTTTTCCTCCAGCATCTCCTCGGCATGGTCTGTCGCTTCCTCGGGATCGCCGGCCAGCAGCCGTTGGTAAAGCCGGGCGTGCGGTTCGAGCACGGGTTCGTTGCCGAACAGAACGTCGAGGAATTCGAACTGCGGCACATGGCGGCCGAGCACGACGAGGCAGACCGTGAGCGGCGTCGACAGAACCAGGCCCAATGGCCCCCAGAGCCAGGTCCAGAAGATCGCCGCAACGATGATGGCCAATGGCGACAGCCCGGTGCGCGAGCCGTAGAGCCAGGGTTCGATCACGTTGCCGGTGATCAGTTCCACGACCACGAAAAGCCCGGCGGTCCATAGCACGAGCGACCAGCCGGGCGCCACGGCCAGCGCCAGGAACAGAGGCAGCAGCGTCGCGATGACCGGGCCGATATAGGGAACGAAGCGCAGCGCCAGCGCCAGCAAGCCCCACAGCAATGGATTGGGTATGCCCAGAACCCAAAGCCCGAACGTAATCGGCACGGCATAGACGATGTTCACGACCAATTGCATGAGCAGGTAGCGGCCGACCCGCTTGCCGGCATCCTGCAGCGCCTCGGTGGTTCGATGCAGATCGCCGTAGCCGACGAGACGTATGAAACGATCGCGCAGGTCTTCCCGCTCGAGCAGCATGAATATGACGACCACGACGATCAGCCCGGCCGATCCCAGCGGGCTCAGCAGCGGGCCGATCAGATTCTGGAGAACCTCGAGCGGTCGTTCGCGCGCGACGATTTCGACCGGGATCGGCTCCCGCGGAGGCTGATCGGCGGCGGGTTGCACAGGTCCGGGTCTGTCGAGTTCCTGGCCGACGCGTTCGATCACCCGGCTCAATCTGGAAACGATACCGCCGCCGACGCCGGTGTCCTTGAGGGACCGGACCTTGGTCAGGATATTAGCCTGGTAAAGCGGGATGTTCTGCGCCAGTTCACTGACCTGCGTGGCGACGATGAAGGAGAACAGCGCCAGCACCGTGAATGCGCCGAGCACGCTCGCGATCACGGCAGGAAGACGCGGAATGCCAGCGCGCTTGAGTGCCGACACCATCGGTACAAGCGCAAAGGTAAGCAGCAGGGCGATTGCGATTGGCAGAAAGACCTCGCGCCCGAAATAGAGCGCCGCGACGGCCGTCACGACCGACGCTACGCTGGGCAACGATGTGCGCGGAAGCGCCCTGGCAGCGGCAACAATGCCCGCCCGCCGGGGCTCCGACAGGTGCGCGCCGTTTCGACGATTTGCCGCCACTTGATACCTCCGCCCCGCCGTCGCCATGATCGGGCATATTGAGCCGGCGTGCAACTTCGCAGCGTCTCCCCCAACTGGACACCGATTGCCCTGGACCTTAATTGGCTTTGTCGGGCTTCAGATCGGCAGCGCGGCTATTCAGTCACGGTAGAATTTTTCAGTCACGGTAGAATTTTTTGCATAAATGGCGTCACGGGCAATCCTGTTCCATGTCTGCGCCGGAACGCGGAACTTTTGGGTCAAAACACCGTTCCTTCGTAGATCGCTGATGGACAACCTCAAAGCAGCAGCTCAGGAGGAATGATCATGAACATCAAGATGCTTTGCATGGGCGCGATGGCGCTTTCGATGATGACCGGCGCAGCGCTTGCCGCCGGTGCCACTGGCACTTCGGCGCTCGACGATCCGCAGAAAATGTCACCCTTCTTCACCGACGCCGGCATGAAGAGCATGAAGTCGGAAGCCGAATTCAAGACCGCATGGATGGCCATGTCCACGAGCGACCGGGCCATGGTGTTGAAGGAATGCAGCGACGCCGGCATTGCCAAGACGCATGCCGACTTCTGCAAGATGGCCAACCAGCTCGGTAACAAGTGACCGCCGGCGTCTTGCCGATCGCAATAACGGACCAAGCGAAAGGGCGGGCAGGTCCGTCATTGCGCGACCTTCCAGTCTGCACGGCGGCTTAGCCATTTGACGTCGCTACGCCGGAATATCCGCGCAATGAAGGCCACGGCTTTTGTTCGATTGCCGTGGCGCCATCGGCATGGCCTGGTCGGAACGCATGTCGCGGAGTGGCAATGCCACCCCGAGCGGTCCCGTCTGCTCGCAGCCCGCCGGTTAGCCTCCGCATGGCATTGCCGGCACCGGCGATCCAGGCGAGATCGCATGCAGCACCAGGCAGCTGAAGGGCCTGGTGCTGAAGACCGAGTTTTTGAAAAAGGCCTGATCGCCTCGGCACCCTTCGCTTCCATCTCAATCGCCTCATGACTGAACCGCCAATGTGAGCGAATCGCCCATGCGACGAGTGGGAGGAGCCTGTCCCCTCGCCCTATGTTGCACTGCGTTAGATTTGTTGCATTGCAATATCGGCGCATCGGGTCGAGCCTCTGCGAGGTGGGCATTCCTTGCACGAGGTGATTGTGTCGGCATCATTTCGGCCTGACATCGAAGGGCTGCGCGCACTGGCGGTGGCGGGTGTCATCGCCTTCCATTTTGGTCTCTCCGGCCTGCCCGGCGGCTTTGCTGGCGTCGACATCTTCTTCGTCATCTCCGGCTACCTGATTACAAAACACCTGGTTACGGAAATAACCGAAACCGGGCGGCTGAACCTCTGGCGCTTCTACGCCCGGCGCGCCCGGCGCCTGCTGCCGGCGGCACTGTTCGTCATTCTCGCCACGCTGTTTGCTGGTTACTTCATCCTGTCGCCGGAGGAACAGGCGCTCTATTCGAAAGGCGCTATGTTCGCCTCCGCCTACATGATCAACCTCTGGCTGATCCGCTGGTCGTTCGACTATTTCGCCGCCGACGCCACCAACAACCCCTTCATCCACTTCTGGTCGCTGTCGGTCGAAGAACAATTCTATTTGGCATGGCCGGCGCTGCTTTTGATGGCCGCATGGCTGCGCCCGGGCAAGCGCACCGCTATAATCGTCATTGGCCTCGCCGGCCTAGCCTCCTTCGCCGCCTGCGCCTGGCTGACGGAAGTGTCGCAGCCCTGGGCCTTCTACTTCTCGCCGCTCAGGGCCTGGGAATTCGCCGCCGGCGGGCTCGCGACCATGGCGCCGGCAAAGATCTGGCGCGACCGGCCGCTGCTCGCCACGTTCCAGGCATGCCTCGGTCTGGTGCTGATTGCCTGGGCCTATCTGATGCTGGACGAAGACTCACCGTTTCCCGGGGTGAATGCGCTGGCGCCTGTCGCCGGCACCGTGCTGCTGCTGCTCAGCGGCAGCGGCGGCCGCAATCTGCCGAGCGCAGTGCTGGCGCTGCCGCCCATGCAATGGCTGGGCCGGCTGTCGTATTCGCTCTATCTCTGGCACTGGCCAGTCATCGTCTACGCGGCAATGGTGGTTCCCAACCTGTCCATCCTGGACCGCTTTGCCTGCGCGGCGCTGACGCTGCTTCTGTCGATGTTCACCTATCATTTCGTCGAGAACCCGATCCGCCGCAATGGCTGGCTGATGGCCGGAGCAGCGCGGGCGCTGGTGCCCGCCGTCGCGCTGACCGGCGCCGGCGTGGTGGCGGCCTATGGCAATGCGCGCTTTGCCGAGCACAATCTCAGCCCCGAACAGCACGTCATCGCCGACAGCGCCGCCCAACTCTCCACCGTGCGCGCGACCAATGGCGGCTGCGTGCTCGATTTCGAGACCGTCAAGCCGAAGCCCTGCATGTTCGGCCGCAAGGATGCCCAACGCTCGGTCGTGCTGTTCGGCGACTCGCATGCCGACCATTGGTCGACGCCGCTGATCAAGGCGGCCGAGAAGAACAATTTTCGCGTCGTCACCTTTCTCAAATCCTCCTGCCGGGCTTCGCGGGTGACGACCTGGAACTGGCGGCTGAAGCGCGACTACACCGAATGCGACCAGTGGCGCGAGCAGTCGGTCAAGGACATCATCGCGCTGCACCCGCAACTGGTGGTGATTTCGGAATTCTCGATCGGCAATGTGATGAAGGAATCGCCCGAGGAGTTGAAGCACGCCGATTGGCAAGCGCAGTGGCGGACGGGCCTCACCTGGACGCTTCAGGCCTTCAGCCAGGCCGGCATCAAGGTCGCGGTCATCAGGGACGTTCCCTACAATGCAAGCTACGCCGACAAATGCGTGGCGCGCGCGCTGTGGCGGGGCCAGACGCCCGCGACATGCGACACGCCGAGGATCATGGCGGCAAACGACGACATCGCCACAGTCGAGCGCGACATCGTGCGCTCGACGCCGAACGCCACTTACATCGACATGACCGACCGGTTTTGCGACCAGACCACCTGCCACGTCTTCATCGACGGCAAACTAGCCTTCCGCGACCGCCACCACCTGGCAACGCCCTTCGCCGAAACGCTGGAGCCGGCGGTGGAACGGGCGCTGTTTTCGAATGTGATGGCGGCGGCTGTGAAGTAACAGTGCGGGATCTTGTCGGATCACGACCGACCAGCCCTTGGCGAGCAACCCACGCCAGGTCAGCTAAGGATGAGACCAGCCAGTAAAACGGTAAGGATAAGCGACAGCGGAACTGCAAGAAGGCAGCACAGCTCGAAAGTATTGGCTCGCCAAGAAGTCATTGGTCGCTTTTCCATGTTGGCCTTCTCTCTCAACGGCCAGACCGGGACGGCAGTTCCTAGATGGTGCTCATCCCCACCACTCATCACGCAATTGGCGCAGTTCGTTCCGCTTCCTGGTCATCCATCGTGCACGCGCCAAATGTGTCGCCCACGCCCGGAAAGCCCTCTCCGGCTCCCGCTCCGGATCAATATGCAGAACGATGCGGGCGACCTCACGCCAATCGGTCCCTTCCGCCGAAGCGTCGAGCAGCCGGATATAAGTAAGCATGCGATCTTCGTCATAACCGGTCAGAACCGAAGACGTCGGCGCTGCGTTCGCGATATGAAGGTTTGGCGGCTTTAGCATTGCAACCTACCAGCACTGGCGCACCGTAGCAGCCTATGAAGAAGCCGGCGCCCTTTGATCGGAGGATGCGGATCGAGATTCGCCTCGACGGTCGACAAATGCGGGCCTCAGGCGGGGTTCCGCGCAGTTGGGCTCACGCCTCACCCATCGCGATCGGGTGGGCGCAATCTATGTATTTTACTAGGTATTTCAGTGGAACCTAATTTAGTCGACGCAATTATGCGTGCGTGAGAAAGCGTGAAATCCAGACCGTCACTGAAAGCCGGCTATCGCGGGATCAGTTGGCCGATGATCCAGTGATTGCAGTCGATTTGACCGAACGGATATTGCAGGCGGCCGACAACGACAGGATAGTCTGCCTCGTCGTGGCAACGGAGCAGCTGGAAGCCGACCGCATCGAGAAGGCGGAGCCTAGGGAGACCAGGATTGCCGCTAGTTTCGTCCGGGACTTTGAGGTGATGCTGCTTGTTCTTTATGCGGCCTACGCCCTCGCTGTGCTGGGTGCGACCGCTTTCGTTTTGCTGGAACTGGGGCATGTCCAATAGATCGGCAAGGTGACGGGACTGGCACCGCCCGATTGTCGCTGTTTTGACGGGACACCGGGATACATACGGCGCGGACCACAACCAGCTCGAGGCTTGCGTCGACGGCCACCCTGCCGCACAGCCAGAGGCATTTTCGCCCACGCGGCGCTAATTGGGGCTCTCAGTTGGGGGCATCTTGCTAATTTGTGGAACGAGCCTGCCCCTCGCGGGTTTTTCTATTAGAGGGACGTTAATGAAGGAGGTAGCTATGAAGAAGCTCCTGCTTGCCTCGGTGATCGCCATCGCCTCGGCGGCTTCCGTGATTGGCCCGGCCAATGCCGGCGGCAGCGTCACGATCGGCATCGGCAACGGCTATGACGACGACTATTATTATCGCCACCATCGGTATTCCGATTACGACGATGAGTACGTCCCCCGTTACCGCTATGATGTCTATAACGAGGACTACGCGCCGCGCTACCGGTACCGGTACCACCGGCGCTGCCATACCGAAGTCATCAGGCACTGGCGTCATCACCACCGGATCATCGAAAGAATCCGTGTCTGCCGTCGTTGACGGATCGATCCGGCCGGTAGTGCCGGCCGGATCGGCGGGGCTCCTCATCTCGGCTTGCGCATCAGCATCATGCCGTAATGCACGGCCAATATGTCGAGCCCGATCTTGAGTAGTTTCACCACCACGTCGCGCGGTTCGCCCGCCTGTTCGGCCAGGCTTTTGACCGTTGCGTCGGCACAGCAGACCTTTTGCACGATGCCGGCGATCTCCCAATGGACAAGCGCCCTGGTGGCCTCGGCATGGTCGCGGCCGGCGGACAGGATGTGTTCTGCGACGCCGCTGCCGGTGCGGCCGCCGTCGACACGCTCGGCCCAAGCCATCGGCTTGGCGGTTGCCTCCGACGAACTGCGGAAATCCTGGCGGTAGCGCATCCCCGCCTCGCGCTGCTGGCGCGACAGCGAGGTGAGGCCGCTCAGCGGGTCGACATTGCGCACCCGCACGATGCCGCCGGTCGCAGTGTGGCCGTCATTGGAGACCTCATAGAGGCGCGCCGCCTCCTGTGTTCCTTTGGCCAGCCGCTTGCGGCCGAACCTGTCGTCTTTCAGCGCGAAATCATGGCCGATCTCCTTGCGGATGCGCACCTGCTCGGCCTCGCCCTTCGGCAATCGCGTCGGCCTGGCTTTGGTCTTCTGGGCGATTTTGCTGCTCATCGGCTCGGTCCTCCTGGTTTTTTGTCGTCGGGCTCTGGCGAATTTCCGTCATCCACTGGGCTCAAATCGTTTCGGCCGGCAGCGTGCGCAGGAAGCGCGCCGCGTGATAGGCGCAGTAACTTTTCGAAGGCTTTGTGCGCAGCCCGCAGCACAGCATGTCCAAACCGGGGCGACTGCCGGTGGCATCGTTTTCGGCATCCTCCTGCAGCGTCGTGTCGAGCGGCGCGCGGCAACGGTCGAAAAGGCAATCGATGAAGCGCATGGCGGCGAAATGTGGCTGGCGGCCGCCGGCGGCGATCGGGCGCGGCGCCGGCATTTCGAGCCGCTCGCCATCGGACCCGGTGATCCGAGCCGGACCCGGCTGCCAGGCCGGCGGCGCCAGCCTGGCCGACAGCCTGGCGGGGCGGCAGCGTGGCTCGGCCTTCGGATCGGCCTCCGCTTGGCTTGCGGCATTTGATGGCTCAGGCGCCGAATCTCCGAGCCGGCCGCCCGAGCGTCCGCCACACCGGCCCTTGGATCTGGCAAGGCCGATGGTGCGCAAACGGGCGGTGCGGTGGACGATGCCGATGATGGCCGCGCGCGAGGCCGGGCGGCCGCCCAGCGCGGTCAACCGGGTGGCGATCTTCGCGGCCGACAGCCCGCTCATCAATAAGTTCTCGATTTGTTCCAATTCAGAGGCGGAATAGCGGGCGGCCATGATGTTTTATTCCCTGCAAGGGTGGTTGTGTGTGGCGCCGGCTTCGCCGGCTCTCAGGCTGGAAAGCCGATCAGCCTTCGCGTGGCCTGCTACGATCGAGCTTCATCTCGGCCGCCTGCCTGGTTGCGCCGGAGACTGCCTTGCCCATCCGCTTGTCGAAGGCGATGACCGTGCCGTCTTCGGTACGGATCCAGGAAACCGCGGCACCCGCGTTGCCGGTCGACGGGTAATTCGTGGCCGGAGCCGTGAGGGGAACGGCTCCGGCCGTTCCGGCCGCTTGCGCTGCCGGAACCGAGGCGCGAGCCTCGGGCATCGGCCCGGCCGGGGAGGAGGACAGCCGCGACGAAGGGGAAACGGTTGGCACATGCATGGCCTTGGCGATCGTTTGCGGTACCGCCTCCAGGCCAGCGCCGCCGGCGCGCTGAACGGCGGATTTAAGGACCGAAAGCTGGTGAAGCGACTTGTGCATGCCCGCATAAGAGCATAACTCAAATCATAATGCAAGCGATTCTTGCATAGACGAAACCGAATCTTATGTCTCAGATGGGAGCCATGGCGAAAACTGCACTGTCGATCAAGGTCGGAGCGGCGATCCGCCGGGCGCGCAAGCAGCGCGGCCTGGTGATGCGTCACATTGCCGAGCACAACGACACCGACGTCGCTGCCGTCGGCAATTGGGAGACCGGGCGCAACCTGCCCAAGACCGAGAACCTTTTGAAGACCGCCGCTTTCCTGCGCGTCGATCCGGTGGCGCTCGGCAAGGGCGAGGTCGTCTTCCTCGAAGATGCTGGACCGGTCGCCGATGCCGAGATCGTCACCGATCCCGGCCCCCTGCCCGCCGGACCGATGGACATCCAGCTTCTCGGCACCGCCGTCGGCGGCGACGATGGCGACTTCACCTTCAACGGCCAACCGGCCGGCTATGTCCAGCGGCCGCCGGGGATCCGGCATCTGCGCAATGTGTTTGCGCTGCACGTGCTGAGCGATTCGATGGTGCCGCGCTACGAGCCCGGCGAGATGATCTATTGCGGCGGCCGCGACGCCGTGCCCGGCGACCATGTGGTGATCGAGACGCTGCCCGAAGAGAACGAGCAAAACGGCAAGGCCTTCATCAAGAAGCTGGTCAAGCGCACCGCCGCCGAGTTGATCGTCGAGCAGTACAATCCGCCCAAGACGCTGACCTTCAACCGCTACGCCATCAAAAACGTCTTCCGCGTCATCCCGCTCAAGGAACTGCTGGGGTATTGAGGAGGGTTTTCCCTTCTCCCCTTGTGGGAGAAGGTGGCCGAGCGAAGCTCGGTCGGATGAGGGGTGCCGGACGGATCGCTACGTAAGGCTTTAAAATCGTTCCATATTTTAACGCCGAGTTTCTTCCAGCACCCCTCATCCGGCTCGGCGCTACGCGCCGATCCACCTTCTCCCACAAGGGGAGAAGGAAGTTCCCCCCTCAAGCCCGCCTCGACTGCTCCGGCTCTCGACCGTTGAGCAGGCGCGCCTCGGCGCGCACCCGTTGCCGGTCGTCGATGAAGGCGGCCTGGATCGAAACGGCGGCGCCCGGCAGGCCATCGGCACGGCAGGCCTTGCAGATGAGGCGCCCCGAAAGCGCTGATAGCGGCGTCTCCGGCCTCACCCCATGCCGCTTGAGCTCGGCCGGCTTCCACCACCTGTTGCGGCCGCAATCGATGCACTCGACGGCAATCGAGACGACATCGGCGATCGTCGCTTCCTTGCCCGCCAATGCCATGGCCACCCCATCGTTGTTCCTGCTTTGTTCACATCATTATCGGTTTTTGGAGCGGAGTCGAGTCGGTTCCGCTTACATCAACGTGAAAGTTTCACTTGTTCAATTATTTGAGTTATGCTTATATCTCATGCGGGCTGGAATCGGCGCGAGCCACGGAACCGCGGCCGGCCGGCAGCAAGGGAGCGACGATGAACCCAGCCCAGTTCGCCCATGCCTGCGGCTATAGCGGCGACAGCCCGGCCATGCTTGCCGCTTTCGCGGCCATCCGCCAGGACGGCATCCGCAAGGCACGCCAGGGCCATCGCCAGCGCAAGGTGGCGATTGACCAGATGAAGCCGAGCCGCGTTCTGTTCCTGGCGGCGATCCGCCCGGCGCAGACAGCCGAGGAGGCACTCGAGGACGCCGCCCGCTTCCTGGCGATGTTCCGCAACATGCCGCGCTGGCGGCAGGAAAGGCGCGCCGCCGACCTCGCCCGTGCCAGACAGCAGCGCCTCTTCGCCCGCTTCTTCCGCCGCTACGGCCACCGCCTCTGGGCGTTCGAGATCACCTGAAGGCGCGGGCCTTCCCTTGCAAGTCAAAACGGATATTGCGATCGCCGACGTCGCACCGTATGTCTTCGCGCGATGAGCGAGATCGAATTCCGTCGCGCGCAGGCGCCCGACCTGCCGGCGATCGTTGCAATGCTTGCCGACGATGTGCTCGGCGCAGACCGGGAAGACCTATCCACGCCGCTTGCGCCATCCTATCTCGATGCCTTCAGCGCAATCGATGCCGATCCCAACCAGTTGCTGGCCGTGGCTGTCGAGGCCGGGCAAGTGGTCGGGACCCTGCAACTCACCTTCCTTCCGGGTATCTCCAGGAAGGGTGCCTGGCGCGGCCAGATCGAAGGCGTTCGCGTCGCCCGGCAATGGCGCTCGCGCGGCGTCGGCAAACTGATGGTCGAATGGGCGATTGAAACGTGCCGTTCGCGCAATTGCAACTTCGTCCAACTCACCACGGACAAAGGTCGACGGGAGGCGCACGATTTTTACGAGCGCCTCGGTTTCACCGCCAGTCATCTCGGCTACAAGATGGCGCTGTAGGTTGCGGCGGCGGCCTCCGCGCTGCTTGACAATTCACCCGCAATGTTCTCTTTATGTTCCTATCATAACGCGAGACAATGCGGCGTTCGAGCCGCCGCGAGCGAACGGGCCGGATGGAAGCCAACATCCTCCACGCGGATCTGGATGCCTTCTATGCCTCGGTCGAACAATTGCTCGACCCGGCCTTGCGCGGCAAGCCGATTGCCGTCGGCGGCGGGGTAGTGCTTGCCGCATCCTATGAGGCCAAGGCGTTCGGCGTGCGCGGCGGCATGCCGGGACGGCGGGCGCGGGAACTCTGCCCGCAACTCATTTTCGTCGGCGGCCATTTCAAGGACTATCAGCGGCTGGGCGATGCGGCAATCAAGGTGCTCGGCGATTTCACGCCGGTGGTCGAGCGGATTTCGATCGACGAGGCCTTTGCCGACGTCGCCGGCTGCACCCATTTGTTCGGCTCGCCGGCCGAGATCGCCGGCAAGATACGCCGCCGCGTGCGGGCCGAGCTCGGCCTGCCGATCTCGGTCGGAGTGGCCCGCACCAAGCATCTGGCCAAGATCGCCTCACAAGTGGCCAAGCCCGACGGGCTCGTGGTGGTCGATCCGCGCCACGAGCTGGAATTCCTCCATGAGCTGCCGGTCGAGCTGATGTGGGGCGTCGGCCCCGTCACCAGGGAGCGGCTGGCCGGTATCGGCGTCAACACCATCGGCGAGTTGGCGAAGACCAACAGTGGCGCGCTGGAGCGCCTGCTCGGGCCGGCGGCGGGAGAGAAACTGAATGCGCTGGCGTGGAACCGCGATCCGCGCAAGCTTGAGACGCAGCGCCGGGCGCGCTCGGCCGGCGCGCAATCGGCGCTCGGCCGAAAACCGGCCGACGAGCAGGTCTTCGTCCCCGCTTTGCTGCATCTGGCCGACAGGGTCGCCACCAGGTTGCGTGCGAAATCCCGGCCCGGCCGCACGGTGACGGTTCGTGTCCGCTTTGCCGATTTGCGCTCGGTGACGCGCTCGGTCACGCTCGACCAGCCGATTTCGGCAACCGCCATGCTGGCCGAAATCGCCGAGGCGCTGGTGCGCAAGGTGCTCATCGACCATCCGCACGAAAAGACCATCTCGCTGCTGGCGATCGCCGTATCGCATCTGGAGCAGCATGCCGGGCTGCAACTGGAGCTGCCGCTCGGGCTCGACGACCGCCGCCGCCCCGGCACCCGGAAGGACGCGGCGCGCTGGATCGCGGATCGCGCCATCGACAAGATCCGCGACCGCTTCGGCTGGGAGGCGGTCGGCTACGCCTCGGTCGCGCTCGGACTACAGCGGTCGGTTCCCGACGCATTTCGGGAGCTGGCCGAGAAGGAATTGTGAGTTGCGCGGCGGGGGCGAAAAAAAAATTATCCGACAGGAGCCAGGGGCGATACGGCCGGCCCGTTCAAAGCCGTGCCGTCGACGGCAAAATGCGAGCCGTGGCAGGGGCAGTCCCAGCAGCGTTCCAATGAGTTCCAATGGACGTGGCAGCCGACATGGGTGCATGCGGCCGAGCGCTTGTGGAGCGTGCCGTCCTCATCGCGAAAAGCCGCGACTTTGGTAAGCCCTTCGCGCACGATGGCGCCCTCTCCCGGCCGCAGCTTATCGGCGGAATCGATTTCGCCAGGCGCGACATACTCGGCAAAACTCCTGATCGCTGTCGCATTCTCCGCCAAATAGTCGCCGATCGCCCGTACCGTCTTGCGGGAGGGTTCGTAAAGTTCCCGCCAAGGGCTTTCCCCCTTCAGGATCAGGTCGGAAACCAATTGGCCGGCAACAACCCCATGGGTGATGCCCTGACCGGAATCGCCGGTGACCACGAAGACATGCCGGTTGCCGGGATTGCGGCCGATGAACCCGGCATAGTCGACGGTCTCCATCACCTGCCCGGACCATCGATTGGTTTCCGCGCCGATATCGGGCACCAATTTTTTGATCCAGTCCGCCAGGGCCGCGAAGCGGTTGTCGGCATCGTCGGCCTGCCCTGTCTTGTGGTCCTCACCACCGACGATCAGAAAGTCGGTTTTGCCTTCACCAGGCTGCAGGCGAACGTAGTGATAGGGATCCAGCGTGTCCCAATAGAGTGCATCCGGCAAAACGTCGCGCGCGATCTCGAACGACATCGCGTAGGTCCGATACGGCGCTTGCTTGGTGTGGAGCGCGACCCGATCGTTGATCGGCGAATTAGTGGCGACAACGGCCGATCTGGCAGACACGGTAAAGCCCGAGACCGTGCTTACGCGGACGCCGCCGTCGGTCTCCGCGACCTTGTCGACGATGGTCTGCGCATAAAGCATGCCGCCGCGCGCGCGAATGCCCGCAGCCAGCCCGCGGAGATATTCGAGGGGGTGAAATGTCGCCTGATTGGCGTAGCGAAGGACGGGCGTATCCGAAAAGCCTGCAAACGACACGCCTGCGGTTTTCTCGACGTCGACACCAATCTTCAGAGCGGCGCCCAGTTCGCGCTCGATGACGGATTCCCTTCTGCCTGACGCCGGAAACAGAAAGCCGTCGAGGCGGCGGAAATCACACGCGATACCCTCTGCTTCCTGGATCGATTGGACACGGTCGATAGCCGCCGACTGGCTTTGGTAGTAAATCCGCGCCAGTTCCTCGCCGCGCAATTTGATCAGTTCCGAAAAATAGTCGTCGCAGATCGACGACAGATGCGCGGTGGTGCGTGCCGTCATGCCGCTTCCGATCCGGCCGCGATCGAGCACCGCCACCTTTTGCCCGGCGACGGCCAGTTGGTAGGCGACCGACAGTCCGGCAATGCCAGATCCGACGACCACGACATCGACCTGTTCACTCCGCTCGAGCGGAACCGCCTCAGGCGCGACTTCGGTTGCCGCCCAAAGCGATACAGTCCTTTCATCGCTGACATTCATTGGCGGAGCCCTTCATACCCGACATTCGGATAAACGGACGCCAAGATTCAAAGTTCCTCGACGCCTGAATGCCTGCGTAAGCTTGACGTCACCGCCGGTCCGCCCCGACGCGTTGTGAGCCGGCCTGGCTGGGCGGTGCGATGCACTTTGCGTCAGGAGGGATCGTTTCCTGCAAATGCGACATTCGAGGCAGCCCTGGTCGTCAGACCAAAGCGTTGCGCCGCCCCAGGCGACCAGGGCGATGCCGGCCGCCCGACCAACCCACTGGCCGGCAGGAAACACCGGTTCGACGAGAACCCACGAAGGTCCCGAAATGACCCAGAAGCGGGCGTTCGGCAGCGATCCGAGCAGCAACGATTTGGCAGGACCGAAAATCGGCATGGAATGTCGCAATCATCATCATGTCCCGTCCAAGTTGTGGACACGTCCTTCTCAAAGGCGCACTCTTGGCATGCGAAACGCGAGCCAGAGTTTCGTCCAACGCTTCACATGCCTGACTTGCGTCGGTGATTGTCTGAGCCATCCGGATACTTCCGAATGGGCAGACTTCACATTCTGTCGCCTATCCGTGATCAGGCTACGGCCGAAGGCACGTTGCAGCCCGTTCCGGATCAACGATCAACTGGGAGGTAAACAACATGCCTGATTTTCAGCGCAGAGAACTTCTTGTTCAAGGAAGCGCGGCTCTTGCCGCAATTGCTGCTCTCTATACCTCGCGTCGGGCTTACGCTTTTCCAACACGGCCGAGCGAGGAAGTTATTCCATGGCTGGATCAGCCGACCGAAAATCCCGATCCGGTAGGTATCCAGAAACAGCTTGTCTGGGAAGATTTGGATAGCTGGATAACGCCAAACGACAAGTTCTTCAGCATCTCGCATTTCAACCGACCAACGATCGACGAGAAGACATGGTCGATGGAGATCGGAGGCCTGGTCAACAAGCCCTTAAAATTGACGCTCGCCGACATCAGGGCACGACCGCGGCAGGAGGTCGTTTTCACAGTGGAATGCTCGGGCAACCACGGGTTTCCCTTCTTCACCGGCGGCATCGGCAATGCCCGCTGGGCTGGGACGCCGCTCGCCCCGATCCTCGAGGAAGCCGGCGTTCTGGAGAAGGGCATCGAGGTCGTCTTTTTCGGTACTGACAAAGGCGAGGTCGCAATACGCGACGTCAAGATGCAGCAGAACTTCGCTCGCAGCATGTCGCTCGCCCACGCGATGAACCCCGATAATCTCCTCTGCTATGAAATGAATGGAGCCGTCTTGCCGGCGCCCAATGGCTTCCCGGTACGGCTCATTGCGCCAGGCTGGTACGGGATCGCCAACGTCAAGTGGCTAAAGCGCATCGAGGTTCGCGATACGCGGTTCATGAGCCTTCTGATGGCCCGTGACTATGTCACCATCCGGGAGGAGGACCACAACGGCGAGACCGTATGGGCCGAGACGTCAGTCGGGCGAGCGCTGATAAAGTCCGCGCCTGCGAAGGTTACCCGGAAAGACTCGGATTACCGCATCGTTGGCGCAGCCTGGGGGGCGCCGATCGACCGGGTCGAAGTTCAAATCGACCAGGGGCCTTGGGCACCAGCGACCATTGACCACAGTGAGGAGGCAGAGCACGCCTGGAAAATTTGGTCCCTGGCTTGGGCAAATCCCTCTCCTGGAGAACACACGGTGACCTCGCGCGCGGTCAGCACCACGGGACAAATTCAACCGGCGATGGACGATCCCTTGATTGCCAAGAAACACACATACTGGGAGAGCAATGGCCAGGTGACGCGCCGCGTGCGTGTCGGCTAGAGCATTTTGCAGCCAAATGGAATCATTTTGCGTCCGCATAAATGCGGCAAAACAAATAGTTAGAGTGGGTTACCGGTTCCAGGAGAGCCGGAACCGCTCTAAGAACTTGCGGCCATCTGGCAATTGCGTTTGGGTCAACTAGGAAGAGGCTGCCTGATCCGAAAGCTGGCGCCGCTCTATATCGAGCATGACGGCTGTGGGCCGTAGATCCTCTTCGCGACGATACCGCTCCCCGAAATCGGAAGCGGAACCCTTCAGCTTGGTGACCGAGGCGATGGCAGACTTGTCCGGTGGCGCAACCTTGGCCCCGTCGCCTCCGCGCGCCATCGCGGCAAGCCCCTCACCGCTCTATCGTACTGATCTCCGCATCGGGCAAGCACCAGGGTGCGTAGCGGAAATCCCGGATCTGGATGACCTCCTCGCCCGCCCATTCGACCAGCATGAAGCCGCGCACGGCGCCGTCCGGGTCCCCAGGGTTGCGGATGAGGATCGCCGGCCGGCCGTCGACAAAGCCCAGCGACAGCGCCCAATCGGTCGCGCGGTCGTAATTGCCGAAATAGGTCGACACTTCGGCCTTGCCGCGCAGGCGGACGCGGTTGACGACATCGAGCCGGACGTCCTCGGCGATCAGAGCCCTGACCGCGTCGAAGTCGCGCGCGTTGAACAGGTCGACATAGCGCCGCAGCCGGCGCTCGTCATCGGCGTCGAGCCTCGGCGCGAGCGCCTGCTCGGGCTGCAGCGCCAGCAGCTTGAGCTGCGCCCGCCCGCGATGCAGCGCGGCCTTGGTGGCGGCGAGCGTCGCGCCGGTGACTTCGCAGGTCTCGTGCAGGCTGAGGCCGAGCACGTCGACCAGGATCACGGCGCTGCGCTGCGGCACCGAAAGCTGCATGAAGGAGCGCAGGCCGGTCTGGGCGGCGAGCCGGCTGTCGGCGCTGCCGGAGGGATCCTCGATGACGCTCATGTCGGCCTCGGTCATGCGCGACCTTTCCCGATTGCGCCGCCGCAGATGATCCTGCGCGGCATTGTGGGCGATGCGAAACAGCCATTGCTCCGGCCGTTCGACCATCGCGCCGCCGTCGATCGCCTGCAGCGCCTTGATCAGCACCTCCTGGACGATATCCTCGCCGTCGATCACCGAGCCGGCCATGCGCGCGCAGTAACGATGCAGCCTTGGCCGCAACCCGACGAGCATCGCCTCCAAAGTCGCCCTGTTCATTTTCGGCGTAGCTTCCCATTTCTGCGCGAGCGGCATGGCAGGCGCTACCCGGCGTTTTGATCCGCCAGCATACGGTAGTTGCCGATGACTTTGACAGGCGATCGCATTGCCGGGGTCGAGCGGCGCTGGGCGTGGTTTTCCGTAAACGCCTTGAAGGCCGCAAGCCCGGTCAGCGTCGACGAATCGCCGTCCTGACCGACGATGTGGACGAACGAACCATCGTCCAGCTCGAGCACGAGATAGCGCACCGTCGGCGGTGCCGCCTCGCCCAGCGCTTCGAACACTTTTTCGACCAGCGCGCGGTTATTGTCCAGGTCGGCTTGGTTCACACCATATCGAATAAGCGCATAGTTCATCGTCGTCTCCTGACTGGTTGGTATGAACGAAGGACGACCGGCCGCGCCGAAAAGATTCTCACTACCGAAGAATCTTTTCGGTTGCCCGCATCGTCTTTTCCGCGTGGGCGGCTGCGCGGCAGCCATCAAGCAGGAGAGACGATCATGCATATCCAGTTTGCCGAGCTTCCAGTGTTCGACCAGCACCGTGCCAAGGCGTTCTACACCAGGCATCTCGCCTGTCAGGTGCTGGCCGACCAGAAGATGGGCGATGGCGGCTGGCGCTGGATCGAGCTGGCGTTTCCGCATGCCGTGACGAACCTGCATTTCATCAGGCGCGCCGACGACACCCCCGCCGCGGAGCCGGTATTGGTGCTGGTCGACGAAAATGTCGGAGCAATGACCGCGGCGTTGAAAGCGGGCGGCGTCGAGACCGTCACCGAACCTCATGAGGCGCCGTGGCAGCCGGGCCGCACGGTGGCGGAGTTTCGCGACAGCGAAGGCAACCGCATGGTCCTCGCCAGCCGATAAGCCTCCGGAACCCTCTGTCTGGCGGGGCGTCGTACCTAAGTCCTACCTCCGGCCGGACCATCGGCCGTGCTTCCTTCGCATTATTATTTCGTGACCTCTGCGCGCCGGAACCTTCCCTTGCATCGGGCGTTCGGGCGCTGTATTCGCGATGCCTCATATTTAGGCAGGCGGAGGAAATGCGAATAAGGGCGGGTGGCAAAACAAACATGGGCCGGGGAGGAGCATCTTACCATGTCGAACCGTAAAATCGGAATGTCCCACAGTTTGGGGCTGCGCGTTGCTGACCTCAAAGCCAGAATGCGAAGCGCCCAGATCACCGAGCACGAGATGAAGACGTTTCAGAAAGTTGCCGCCATCATGGGAGGCGCCGAAGGCTCCCTGCGGCTGGATGCCGACGATCTGATCGCCGCATCCTTCCTTGCCGACCCCTTAGAAGATCTCCCGCTACCCAGGTGAAGGGGGTGAACGCTGGTCAAATCCTATCGGGATTGAACCTGCGATTCCCGCCGGCGGAGCATCCGCCAGCCCAAGCCGCATGCCAAGAGGACGTTGGCCAGCGCCAGACCGGAAAGCGCGGCCAACGTCCCATGCGGGCCGAAGCGCTCCAGCAGCAATGCGCCGGCCGAGGGTGCCGCCGCCTGGGCGATCAGGCTCGGCATGGCGAGGCGACCCATTAGTCTCGCATAGCCGTTCGAGCCGAACAGCGCGAGCGGCAGCGTTCCCCGTGCGATGGATTCGAGGCCGATGCCCGCGCCATAGAAACCGAGCGCCACCGGGATGATTGGCATGCCGGCCCAGAGCGCCGAAACGCCGATCGCCACAAAGGCAACTGAGGCGAACTTGGTCAGGATCGGATGGTGGTAGCGCGCAATCATCATCTCGATCGCGCGCGCCGCCACCTGGGACGGGCCGACCAGAGCGCCGAGCCCGACGGCTGCGGCCAGCGCCATGCCGCTGCCCTGCAGGATGGTGAGCAGATGCACCGACAGCGTCGAGGAGATTACCGCCGCAAGCGTGAGGGTCGCGGCCAGAACGATCATGATCGACGGATCCATATTGTTTTCCAGGACCGGTGCCGCCTCCTTCAATTCTGGTTTGACTGCCGGTTGCGGCGCCGCGCGGGGCAGGATCACCAGATAGAGCGGAAGCGCAATTGCCAGCTGAAAGGCGGCGTAAACCAGGCAGGTGCCGCGCCAGCCGACCTCCCCCAGCAGCAAGGCTGAGATCGGCCAGCAGATCGTGCTCGCAAGACCGCCGAACAGCGTCAGCGCGGTAATTGCGGAGCGCGCGCCGTGGCCGTAGTGGCGGCCAAGCGTGGCGAAAGCGGCATCGTAGAGCCCCGCACCCATGCCCAGTCCGATGATCAGCCAGGCAGCGATATAGGCCGCAAGGTTGGGAGCAAGGGCTAGCCCGATCTGGCCGACCCCGATGCATCCGGCGCTGAATGCCAGGACGTTGCGGCCGCCATCCCGCTCGATCGATGAACCGACGCGCGGAGAAATCAATCCCGCCATGAGCAAGCCGAGAGACAGCCCGCCGACAACCCATGCCAGCGGCCAGCCGGTATCGGAGGAGACCGCCGGTGCAATGACCGCGGGAAGATAGTAGGACGATCCCCACGCCATGATCTGCGTCAGGCCAAGCGTGGTTATGATCACGCCGCGGCTGCGCAGGATGGCCGTCGAAGGCGGCGAAAGGCTCATGCCGCGACGCTGCAGCCGCAACCGCTTTTGCCGATCGTCTTCGCCTCGACATCGGCGACACAGCAGGCATCCGAAGCGGCGGGCGCCGGACCGCCGCAGCACCCCTTGTCGGCAGTACCGATGGTCGGCACGGTGCAGACGCCGGTCTCCGGCAGCACGAGCTGTACATTGTCGGCCGCCACCATGTCGCCGGCGATCGCTGCGGCGACGGAGCGGACCTGCTCATAGCCGGTCAGCAGCAGGAAGGTCGGCGCGCGGCCATAGCTCTTGATGCCGACCGTATAGAACCGTTGCTCTGGATGGCTGAGCTCGCGGTGGCCGTGCGGCGGCACGTCGCCGCAGGAGTGCTCGTTGGGATCGATCAGCGGCCCCAGTGCCTTGACGCTTTCCAGCCACGGATCGAGCTCGAGCCGAAGCTCGCGCGTCAGCGACAGATCCGGGCGTTGTCCGGTCGCGGCGATGATGCGGTCGACCGGGCCAAGCGCCTGCAAGCCGTCCCTGGTCTGGCCTTCGACGACCAGCCGTCCGTCGGCATCGCGGATCGAAACAGCCGCAAAGCCCGTCACCAGCCTGACGCCGCCGCTCTCGGCGAGTTCGCGCACTTCGGCGCCGAGTTCGCCCCGTGCCGGCAATTGGTCGGCATCGCCGCCGCCATAGATGCGCACCAGATCGGTGCCGCGCGTTGTCCAGATGAAAGCCGTGCCGGCCTCCACATTTGCCAGGCTGGCGAGATCCAGCACCGCATTGGCGGCCGAATGGCCGGAGCCGGCGACCAGCGTCGTCTTCCCCGCATAAAGGCTGCGGTCGCGGCCGAGAATATCGGGTATGCCGTAGGCGATGCGGTCGGCAAATTCGGCTTCGCCTTCTGCAGGAATTCCGCCGGCGCCGAGCGGGTTCGGCATCTGCCAGGTTCCCGACGCATCGATGACGGCGCGGGCGCTGTCGCGCCTGGTGCCGGTGGCGGTTTCGACCACCAGCATGAATGGCCGGTTCCCGCGTCCCTTGCTCAGCACCTTGTCGGCGCCCCAGCGCGAAATGCCGAAGACGCGGACGCCGGTTTCGATCGACGGCGACAATTGCGGAAGCTTTGCAAGCGGCTCGAGATAGTCCGCGACGAGGTCGTCCGCGGTCGGGAATGCCTCGGGCTCGGGCATCCGCCAGCCATGCGCCTCGAGCAGGTCTCTGGCCGCCTGATCGACGCAATAGCGCCAAGGCGTGAACACCCGGACATGGCCCCAATCCCTGAGATTGGATGCAACCGCATTGCCGGCTTCATAGACTTTGACAGGAACGCCCTGCGCGATGAGGTGGACCGCTGCCGCCAGACCGACCGGCCCGGCGCCGATCACCGCCACAGGGAGTTTTTCGATCGTATCCATATCTTCCATCCTTCCGGTAATTTCGAATTATAATGCCAAAAAAATCACGCCGCCGTTTTGGCGACCGCTTCCGCCGATGCCGGCGCACAGGTGCCGTCGGCGCAGCATTCGTCCGCGAGGTATCCGATGAGCCCGTTCATGGCGGGATAGTTGGCCCGGCAGATCAGCGTGGTCGCCTGGCGCTCCTGCGTTACCAGGCCGGTGTCGACCAGCCGCTTGAGGTGATGCGACAGCGTCGAGGCGGCGATGCCGAGCCTGTCCTGGATGCGCCCGACCGGCAGCCCCTCATCGCCGGCTCGCACCAGCGTCCGATAGAGCTGCAACCGCGTCGGGTTGCCGAGGGCTTCAAGTTGCGCGGCTGCTTTTTCGAGTTTCATGGAAATAAGCTATTTCCAGAATCGCTGCACGTCAAGAGAATTTCGACAAAGATCGAAATAAGACGATATCTAGCCGACGCGCTTACCGCTGGCGTCGATGACGACCTCGCCGTCCTCCTTGGTGAACGGGCCGATATCCGGATTGGGCAGGATATCGAGCACCGCTTCGGAGGGTCGGGCGAGCATGGTGCCGAGCGGCGTCACCACGATAGGCCGGTTGATCAGGATCGGATGCGCCAGCATGAAATCGAGGATCTCGTCGTCGCTCCACTTGGGGTCGCCCAGGCCGAGTTCGCCATAGGGCGTGCCCTTCTCTCGTAGCAATTGGCGCGGCGTCATGCCCATCGCCGCGATCAGCTCGACGAGTTTTTGCCGCGATGGCGGGTTCTTCAGATATTCGATCACCTCCGGCTCCTCGCCGGACTGCCTGATCATGGCCAGCGTGTTGCGCGAGGTGCCGCAATCGGGGTTGTGGTAGATGGTGATGGTCATTGCGCAGCTTTCATCTGTCGGACTGGTTTCGGTTGGACGAGCAGCCACCCTGCCAATGCCATGGCCAGCAACGCGCCCAAAAGCTCGGCGGCGATGAACCCCGCCAGATCGGCGGGGCGGATCCCGGCAAACGTGTTGGAGAACGCACGGGCGATGGCGACGGCCGGATTGGCGAAGGATGTCGACGCGGTGAACCAATAGGCGGCGGTGATATAGAGCCCGACCAGCCAGGGGATCGAATCCGGACGTGAGCGCAGGCCGGCGAGGATGGTGAAGACCAGCCCGAAGGCGGCAACCAGCTCCGCAATCCATTGCCCGCTTCCGGTTCGCACCGTCGCCGACACTTGCAGGATCGGCAGTTCGAACATCGCATGCGCGAGCAACGTTCCGGCGATGCCGCCGGCAATCTGGGCGGCGACGTAAGCAAGCGCCGCGTTCGTTTCGATCTCGCGTCGAAGCGCAAATACCAGCGTCACCGCCGGGTTGAAGTGCGCTCCGGATATCGGCCCGAATATGGTGATGAGCACGACCAGGATCGCCCCGGTCGGCAAGGTGTTGCCGAGCAGGGAGACGGCGACATCATTGCTCAGCCTGTCAGCCATGATGCCGGAACCGACCACGGTGGCGACCAGCAGAGCTGTGCCGAGGGCTTCGGCGGCAAGGCGGCGGGAAAGATTGACCAAGACGAACCTCCTCCCCCTAGCAGTTGCAGGTCACAGCCTGGATGACAGGTTGGCAAAGTTCCGGCGCGCCATTGCAGCAATCCTCCATGAGGTAGGCCAGCAGATCGCGAAAGCCGGTCATATCGGCGAAGTAGCGCACGCTGCGGCCCTCTCGTTCGGTCCGCACCAGGCCGGCATGGGACAGTATCTTGAGATGGGCCGACATCGTATTCGGCAACGCGGCGAGCCGTGAGGCGATCTCGCCCGCAGCTACGCCCTCGGCGCCGGCCCGCACCAAAAGGCGAAAAACGTCCAGCCGGGTCTCCTGGCCGAGCGCGGCAAGTGCGGAAAGGGCGAGCGTCTTGTCCATATTTCCAGATTTCCAGAAATGGGGAATAGAGTCAACGCGCCTGTTCCGGTGGCGGCTCGCCTAGCTTATCAGCCAGGCACTGTGGCGGCGACCGCATCAGCGCGACCAAGGCTTGCAACCGCTTTCCTGACCCGCTGCAGATGCGCCTGGCGACCGGCGGCCGAGACGCTGTCCATCCGGTAGAGCGCCAGGAATTTGGTCCGGCACAGCGGATGGCAGACGGAGCGGAAGCCGCGCAGCAGGGTTCGCCGGCCGGGCTGCCCCATGATCCACGACATCAGCGGCGTGGCACCGCATGTGGTCATCGCCATCACCCGGCGTATGTGCCGCAATTTGGGCCGCGGACCGCGTCGTGCGGTCGGCATCTCGAAAGCGAAGCCCGGCACCAGCACGCGCTCCAGCCAGCCTTTCAGCATCGCCGGCACGCCATACCACCAGGTCGGGTAAATGAAGACGACCGCCTCCGCCCAGAGCAGCTCCTGCGCATGTTCGTGCACGGGTTGCAGGTTCGCCGCCTTGTCGTGGTAGCCGCGCCACTCCTGCGTGCGCATGACTGGATCGAAGCCGGTCGCATAGAGGTCGAGCAGGTGGACCTGATGGCCGCGATCGGCAAGCGTCTCCAGCACCATATCGCGGACGGCGCCATTGAAGCTGTCCGTGCAGGGATGGCAATAGACGGCGAGGACCTTCATCTTGCGCTCAGCCCGGTCGGTCACGAGAGGATCGCGGTGGTGCCTGCAGGCGCGTCGCATGCAAACAAGCCACCCGCAGACATAGTCGATCAGCTGTTTTCATGCGAAGCCCCGCAGCCCGTATCAAGACGCAACAGCTCCAGTCACGTCAAGGCCCGCTTGTTCGCCCAAAGAAAATTGCGCAGACATGGGCTTGCCGGAGGGCGCTGTCCCGGCCCTTCTGTCCCGCAAGCCGTCCGGTCCTTCAGTCGCCCATAAGCATTGCTTTCAGAGCATCCGCACCTAGCTTCAGGGCGTATCCAAAACCTCGGGAGAAAAAGATGCAGACAGGAAAACTGAGCGGCAAGATCGCCTTGGTGACTGGTGCCTCCTCAGGCATTGGCGAGGCCACCGCCTTGGCGCTGGCGGCCGAGGGCGCCACGCTGGTGATTGCTGCGCGGCGCGCCGAGCGCCTGGACAATCTGGCGAGGCGGATCCGTGAGACCGGCAGTGCGGCGCTGCCGATTGTCGTCGACGTCACCGACGAAACGCAAGCCACGGCGATGGTCGAACGGGTCCAGCAGGAGTACGGCCGGCTCGACATTCTGCTTGCGGTTGCAGGCGTCGGCGTCGCCGCGCCGTTCCGCAACACGACGCCGGAAGAGTACCGCCGGATGGTCGACGTCAACATTCTCGGGCTGCTTTATCCGATCCATGCGGCACTGCCCTCGATGCAGCGGCAAGGCGCCGGCCACATCGTCGTCGTCTCATCCGGCACCGGCCGTTATATCCACCCTTCGGTGGTCTATTCCGGCACCAAGCACGCGGTGAGCGCGATGGCGGAATCGCTGCGCCGCGAGATCGGCAAGGACGGTATCCGCGTCACCTGCATCGAGCCCGGCGCCGTCAAGACCGAGTTCACCCAGAATATGCGCGCGGATGTGCGCCAGGCGGTCGAGCAAAGGCTGGGCGACATGCAGCAACTAGAAAGCGAGGACATCGCCGCCGCCATCTTATACGCGGTGACCCAGCCGCCACGGGTCAACGTCAACATCCTGACCCTCTATCCGACCGAGCAGGCGTGAGGGCCGCAAAGGTGGTACCCTGCCGCCCCCCGCAGCCCTGCAGTATCATCCGCCGGTCATCAGCGTGAACACAAGCTGCCGCAGCTTGCCGCCCGGGCCGAATTCGACCCGGTCGAAATCGCGGCTCGCCTGCCGCTGTGCCTGCGAAATTCCGGCGAGACGTCTCGTAACTTCGGTCCTGATCTTGCTGCAGCCACGGTCATCGGCGACGGTCAGGCCGATGGTGGCCGCCTCGATCTTATGCACCATGTCGATGATGCTGGCGCCATGCACCTTCTCGTGGGCGGCAAGGCCGGCTGAGAAGATCTCCCAGTTCTTCTGGATTGCGCCCGGCAGCCGCGCGGCCGGTTTCGGCAAGGTGTAGGTGATGATCAGCTTCGGCCGCGCCGACACCAGTACGCAGGCGTCGCCTTGCGGCTGGTAGTCCCTCACCCAGGTCAACTTGAAATTGGTATGCGCGATGACGCGGCGCTCGCCGAGCAGCGGCCCGCGCCCGCCGATCGAGGCATAGAGCTCCGGGCCGGACTGCCCCGAGATGGCGTAGGTCTCGACCTTCTCGACCGCCTGCCAGCCGGCATGCGCCAGCGACGTCGGCAGAAAGGCGAGCAGCAGGCAAAGGCGAACGGCTGTTTTCATGCAAGTCCTCGCAGCCGCCGTGATCGATGCAAGTGGCGAGCAGTTCCCTTCCGCGGACAGCCGGCAGCCGGCTATACTGGGATGCTCGTATACAAGAATCCACAGGCAACGCCATGTCGCCGCGATCGAACATTGCCCGGCAACGCCCTGCCCCCCGGACCCAGCTTCCCGGTGAGCCTGCCGCGCGCTGTCTAAATTGGCCTGTGCTCGCGCAAGTCGGAGTGCGTTATCGCTTCTAGCTGACGCCTGAATGCTTCGAGTCGGGGTTGACATTCTGTGAAGGTGCGCCGGTTCTCCGATCAACTTGCCGCCAACTTCCCATGCGCATGCGTTCGGTCGGCGAGCGTTTCGATCACGCGACACTCGCCGACCCGCCCGCAGGCGCATTCCTCGACCATCTTCCGCAATTCCCTGCGCGGAGCCTTAAGACCGGCGATGCGCTTCTCCACCTCGACCAGCCGCGCCTTCGCGATCTCGTCGGCGCGGGCGCATGATTGATCCGGATCATCCTGCAGCGAAAGCAGCGTACGGATCGCATCAACCTCGAAGCCGAGTTCTCGCGCGTGCCGGATGAAGGCAAGCCGCGCTACTGCCCTCCTTCCATAGCGTCGCTGCTTTCCTTCGGTTCGACCCGTTTCGGGCAACAGCCCAATTTGCTCGTAGTAGCGGATCGTCGGTATTTTCACCTCCGCGCGACGAGACAATTCACCGATCGACAAATCCATAAAAAGCCTCTTGAACCTCTAGCCACTAGAGATCCTACAGTGTCTTCACTGAGGAGTCGCCCCATGTCTGAAGCTTGCTGCGATCATAAAACCAAAAGCTGTGCGGGACCGCCGCCGCTGGTTCTGCCGGCGAAGCTGCACGGTCATTCGCATGATCGTGCAGCGGAAGCCTCATGCTGTTCGGGCGGCGTGCCGGTCTTTGACGGCATGAACCCGCGCTACAGGCGTGTGCTGTGGACGGTCATCGCTATTAATGCGGCCATGTTCCTGACCGAAATGACTGCCGGCTCACTTGCCGGTTCTCAGGCGCTGAAGGCCGACGCGCTGGATTTCCTCGCCGACACCCTCACCTATGGGCTGAGCCTTGCGGTCATCGGCGCGAGCTTGAGGACGCGCGCAACGGCTGCGCTGCTCAAGGGTCTGTCGCTCAGCCTGATGGCGCTTTGGGTTTCCGGCTCGACCGTCTATCAGACGCTGATCCTCGGCGTACCCAGCGCGGAAGTCATGGGCATCATCGGCTTTCTGGCCCTTGCCGCCAATCTTGCTTCCGTTGGTTTTCTGATGCCCTACAAGGATGGTGACGCGAATGTCCGCTCGGTTTGGCTGTGCTCGCGCAACGACGCGATCGGCAACATGGTGGTGATGGCCGCAGCTCTCGGCGTCTGGAGTACGTCAAGCGCATGGCCGGATCTGGCCGTCGCCGCACTTATGGCCGGTATCTTTCTAACCTCATCGGTGCAAATCCTGCGGCAGGCCTGGAGCGAATACCGCGAAGCCGCACCAGACCGAACGACTGTGCCTGCCGAATGATCTGTTGGTTATGTGGGCAAGAGCGGATGTCCAGGATACCCGTCTGGTTGTCTGTAATCGGGTCACGGAGCGACGCCTTGTGAAAGCGCCGCTCCCTGTCTTCTGCGCGATCATCGCCTGATCACGCACGCTGCCGGAAAGGGCGACGTCTCCGACGGTGATCGTGACCAGGTCGCAACCCCGCAGCTTGCTGTCGATGGCAAGATTGAACAGCGCAAGATCGCGTTCCGCACCTGATACTGACTTGCGCCGCATCTGATGAAGTGGACCACGCAATGCGCGCAGTCGCGCCATTCGCTGCGCCTCTAAAAAGCGCAAGGGCCCAAGTCGACCAAGGACGCCCGTCTGGAGGAAAAATCGGTTTCGCCGCTGCGTCGCCCCACGGATGAGGCGACCCACTGTTCCGCGGCGCTCGAGACGGCTCGCGAAACGGGCGACCCGCAGATGAATTTTTCGTGTTATGATGCGCTTGCAACACGCGTAATCTCGACCTCGGCAATATGGCAGAGGTCGAAAGCTATTGCCTTGGCACAGGAAGCTTTCGCCCCCGGCAACTTGATCGCCTCCGAAACGCTGGGTGTGCTGCTTTCCCTGACTGACCCAGGGCGAGGAGGTTGTCCATGTCCACGAGTAGTGTTGACCGCCCGCTGCAGCCAGGCGACCGGGCACCGAATGTTGTGCTCAATGCGATCTCACGCGAAGGCAAGATCGCGCTCGATGATTTTCGAGGCCGTAGCCCGTTGTTGATCGGTTTGTTCCGAGGCCTGCACTGTCCGTTCTGCCGGCGCCATGTCGCGGCGATGGCGCAACTTAAGCCGGCCCTGCGTGAGCAAGGCGTCGAATGCCTGGCGGTGGTCAATACGCCAGTCGAGCGGGCGCGGCTCTATTTCCGTTACCACCCGGCACCCGATCTTCTCGCTGCATCCGACCCGGAGCGGGCCTCGCACCGTGCCTTCGGCTTGCGCGAGGTCGGGATGGAAACGGTCATGGCGATACCGTTCCATCTCCCGGGCGAGTTGCCCGAGCCTATGGACGTCATGGCAATGAATGAATTTCTTAACAAGAAGGAAGGTTATGAGATTACGGAAGTCGATCAGCAGGCGATGGCTTCCAGCCAGGCGCAGCTTGTCGGTCAATTCCTAATCGACCGGGCGGGCATCGTACGCTGGAACTTCACTGAAGTTCTGGAGGATGGCCTCAACACCTTCAGAGCGCCGAATCCCGAGGAATTGATGTCGGCAGCTTCCGAAGTTGCACATACTTAGGCTGCGGAACCAGGCTGCTGAAAGCTCGCTCGACGAGCACCGAACTGTGGTGATTTTGGATTCAACCATCATCGAGATGCTCAGGCGTGGAGAGCTAACGGCCGGCTGGCGTGCCGTCCAAGTGGTACAGCGCGTGGTCCAGGCGGAGTGGCGCGTGGTCGTCTTCGATCCCCATCAAATCCCCCGCATGAGTTAGGACGTCCCGTGGGCACTGGGATGGTTTGCTGCCCGGGTGTGTACCCGGCGCGTTTACCTGAGGTGTCGCCCGGTGTCGGGCGGCAGCATCGGGAAGGTTCCTGGGCGCGTTGAAAGCGCACGGCGCTGAGCGGATCAAGATGGATCCGGCGCGGTCTTCTGCTCAACATTGCCGAAAGCTTGCGCCGCAAAGGGGCGGATCGCTGGTTGCTAGCGGGCGGCGAGCTTGTCGGACCGTTTGCAATACAGGCGGACGCCGACAGGCACGATCTCATAGCCGGCGTCGTTCAACTGGAGTTTCATCTCCTCGAAATGCCGCTTTGAGCCGCTGACGATCGATTCAGGCGTGTAGTCCCAGCCGTTGCGGGCGGCATTGGCCAGGATGTCGGCGTAGAGTCGCATGCTCGTGATTTTCACATCCGATTCCAGCACCTGCCTGCATCCTCTTGCGAACGACGGCGACAGACCCGCCGAAGAACTCAAAATCGCGCATGCAATAACGACCGAAACGGTACGCATGGAAGCCCTCCCCTGACCACAGCTGTTGCTGCGGGCGACCTTGCAGTTTGTGCGTCAGCGGCGGCATCGGGCAGATGCAGTATTCGACCTCCTGCATTTGTAGTATTCTTCCGCTGGGGACGGGGTTCCAGCATGATGCTCAACGACGCTTCGAAAGCCCAGGCGCTCGACGCCTTGTCGGGTCGCGAGCGCGCGGTTGCGGAAAAATTCGCGTCCGGTATGACTTACCGTGAAATCGGCAAGGCGCTTTTCATTGCCCCGACCACAGTTCGCACTCACCTTGCGAGCATCTACGAAAAGCTCGGCGTACGGACGAAGATCGGGCTTGCGACCTACTTTAGCGGTGTCCCGCGCGCGTCGCAGGAAGCGCTTTTGCCTTTGTCCGAAGCCCCGCCAACGCTTGCCATATTCCCGATTGAATGCCTCAATTCCGAAGAGCGATGGCGTCGCTTTGCCGATGGCCTGTCGTCGGACATCACCATCGACCTGGCGCGCTACGCAGGCTTGCCTGTCATAGCCTTTCACACGATGAAATCACTGGGCAGCAAGCCGGCCGATTTTGCCGCGGACGGTAAGACGCTCGGCGTCACCTATATAGTTTCGGGCCGGTTGCGCGCCGACGACCAGAGGGTTCGCTTGACGATAGAGCTTGCCGATGCTCGTAACGGCGTCAGCCTGTGGAGGGAGCGCTACGACCGGCCTGTCGAGGACATTTTCGAGCTGCAGGACAGCCTGACCGAAAGCATCATCAATGTGTTTGCCGGCAGTTACGGAACCCTCGCCACCGTCGGCCGCAACGCGGTTCGCCGCAAGCCGCCGGCCAGCCTGCGCGCCTATGATTGCTATCTGCTCGGTGTAGAACAGCACACGACGTTCAGCCGCGCCGGCAATGCGGCGGCGATCCGTCTGTTTTTACGAGCGCTGGAGCTTGACCCCACTTTCGCCAACTGCTGGGCCGAACTCGCCTATGCCTATTCGATCGAGGCCTGCAACGGCTTTGGCGACGACGTGCTGACCTCGATCGAGAACTGGCGGACGGCGGCTGAAAACGCACTGCGCCTCGACCCGACGGACAGCTGCGCCCACGCGTGCCTTGGCAACCTCAGAGCATGCCTTGGCGATCTCGAAGGAGCGGAGCGCGCCCACCGGCGCGCTCTCGAGTACGGCTTCAATCATGCCGGCATATTGCCGCTACTTGCCGGCAGCAAGGCGCTTGTCGTTGGCGATCCGGCCGAGGCAATTCCGCTCATCGAGCGTGCCATGCGGCTTAACCCACTGGCCCCGCCCTGGTATTTCGGCATGCAGGGCCGCATTCTGTTCGCCGCCGGCAGACACCGGCAAGCCATTGCAGCGCTCCGCCGGAGTTCGCCGGAGTCGCCGGACGTGCTGATGTTTCTGGCGCTCGCGCATGCGGCCACGGGTGAGGCCGGCGAAGCGGCCAGGTTTGCCGCCCGTTTGAAAGCCGAATTCCCCGAATTTTCGGTCGAACGCTTCATCACTGCCTATCCCGTGATCAATCCGGATGCCGTGCTGGCCATACGCGACGCCGCAAGGCTGGCAAGGCTCATCTAACAGGGCCGCATGCATCCGAGGCGACATTCCAGTCCTTGCATGGACACACCCGGCAGCCGGTTATACTGGAAACGCGTAACGAGAACCAACGCCATGTCACCGCGACCGAACATTGCCCGGCAACGCCCTGCCCCCGGGACCCAGCCTCCCGGCGTCAGCCTCTGTCGCGCGCTGTCGAAGCTTGGCCTTTGCTCGCGCAAGCAGGCCGAGCTTCTGGTTGCAGAAGGCCGCGTGCGGGTCGCCGGCAAGATCGTGCGCAACGGCTCGATGCGCGTCGATCCAGGCCGCGACCGCATCGAGGTCGACGGCCGCCGCGTCGCCGCCGAGCGCAAGGTCTATCTGATGCTCAACAAGCCGCGCGGGCTGGTCACCACCCGTGACGACCCGCAGGATCGCGGCACCGTCTATGATTGCCTGGCCGGGCTCGACCTGCCTTTCGTCTCGCCGGTCGGCCGCCTCGACAAGGCCAGCGAAGGCCTGCTGTTGATGACCAACGACACGCGCCTCGCGCAGCGCCTGCTCGACCCCGCCTCACATGTCGCCAAGACCTATCACGTGCAGATCGGCGCCCTGCCCGACGAGGCCATGCTGACGCGGTTGCGCGCCGGCGCGACAGTCGACGGCGAATTGCTGACGGCCCGCTCGATCGAGCTGCTGCGCGGCGGCACCAGCACCGCCTGGCTGGAAATCGTGCTCGACGAGGGCCGCAACCGCCATATCCGCCGGCTGCTCGCCGCCCACGACGTCGAGGTGCTGCGCCTGGTACGGATCGCGATCGGATATCTGCAACTCGGCGACCTCGCCAAGGGCAAGGCACGCCAACTGACCGCCGAAGAGCTGGCGCTGCTTCGGGCCTAAGCGACCAGGCACTGGACGCCCGTCGAACCGAAGCGGCAATTGACATTTGCATCTCTGTTTCATATTTTCCATTTGTGAAACCGAAATGCGCCGATGCAGTCAAAGTGTCAGGCTGACACGCATGGGCGAAGCTGGCTTGGAAGCCGGAGAGAAAATATGGCTACGGCGTTGCGGGCGGTTCCCAGATTCCTGGACGAATTGGGCACGTTTGGCGGTCTCAAGGGAACCGATATTGCAAACATCACCGACGTGTCCAAGGCCACGGTTTCGAGGTGGAAGGCCGGCGACATCAAGCCCCAGCCACGCAGCGAGCTCATTCTATCGGATCTGCACTATATCGTCGGCCGACTGCAGGAATTCTACGAGCCAAGCGATATCCGCACCTGGCTTTACGCTCGCCACCCGCAATTGAACGGTGAAAGGGCGATAGATCTCATTCACGACGACCGTGCTCTCGACGTGCTCAAAGTCATCGATCGGCTTGAGAACGAGGTCTTTCTCTAGTTGGCGATCGCCGGGCGGAAACGACGCGATAGCCGGCTCATCGACGCTATCGAGGCAATAGTTCCGGTCGAATACTCCGGAACGGTTTGGCGTGTCGTGCGCCAGGGCCGCAGCCCGATCCAATGCTCGAGCTCCGGTGGCCGTTGGGACGATGGAACATTCGACGTGCTCTACACCTCGCAAGAGCGCGAAGGTGCCTTGAGCGAGATGAGATTCCACCTGACGCGGGGGCAGCCAGTGGTCCCTTCACGTGTCAGATACAATCTCTTCGAGATCGATCTTTCTTTGGACCGGACGCTCAGATTGCTCGACCTGGCCGCCTTGCAGACCCTTGGCCTCGACACCTCGCGCTACGGCCAGCTTTCGTATCAGGAAAAGCACGCCGAATATCCGAGGTCGCAAGACATCGGCGAGGCCGCATATTTCCTCGATTATGACGGTCTGATCGTGCCCAGCGCGCGATATGACTGCCTGAACGTCGTCGCGTTTTGTGATCGGCTGCCGGCCGGAGCGATAACGACAAGGACCGATCACGGGGAAATCGACTGGACTTAGCGGCGGCCCCGCCACCGTCAGGTGCGGCCGCCGACCTCGTCTATATGGCGCAACATGCCGTTGGGTCTGCACAGCCGCGGAACGTGCCCGATTGGCGGAGCTTCTCGGTGCCGTAGCCGCCGCTGAGCAGGCCGACGCCCAGCCGGACCGTGCGATGCGTCACCCGCCGCGAAGCGTCATGGATTTCGGCAAAATCCAGCCCATATCCTAGGTGTGGAGCTTTGAGCGTGAAACTCGCGCGTGCGGTCTTGCTTGCCGCGGCTTTCGTGGCTGTTGCGGCCGTTTGTCCCTCTTCCGCAACCGGAGAGGCGAATGGCCGGGAGAAAATTGCGTTGCGCGTCGAGATCGACGGCGCCATCGGTCCGGCGAGTGCCAGGCAGCTCGAGGAAGCGCTGGTGGTGGCCGCGGACCGAAACGTCGAGGCTCTCATCCTGCAGATGGACACGCCCGGCGGGCTGGTCACCAGCATGCGCGAGATGATCGCCGGCATTCTCGCCTCGCCGGTTCCAGTCATTGGCTATGTCGCGCCCGCCGGCGGGCATGCGGCGAGCGCCGGAACCTATATCCTCTACGCCACCCATGTAGCGGCGATGGCGCCCGGCACCAATCTGGGCGCGGCAACGCCGATCGAGATGGGCGGGCCGCTGCCATCGTTCCCGGACGGCGGCAAGAACGATGGCCCCGAGGGGGACAAGGACAAGAAGAACGCACCCGCGGGCGATGCGATGATCGCCAAGGCGACGAACGATGCCGTTGCCCTGATCCGCAGCCTGGCTGAATTGCGCGGGCGCAATGCCGAATGGGGAGAAAAGGCCGTGCGCGAGGCGGCCAGCCTGTCGGCCGGCGCGGCGCTGCAGCAGCATGTCATCGACTTCCTCGCCCGCGACACCACCGAACTGCTTCAACTGGCCGACGGCCGGACCGTCGAGGTCGCCGGCAAAAAAGAGGCATTGGCGACCAAAGGGCTGCCGGTCGAAACGCTCGAGCCAGGCTGGCTTATCAGGCTTCTCGCCGTCATCACGGACCCGAACATCGCCGTCATCCTGATGCTGGTCGGCGTCTATGGCCTCGTCTTCGAGTTCACGAGCCCGGGC
The DNA here is from genome assembly GCF_040321435.1 of Mesorhizobium sp. M0410. Taxonomy (NCBI): domain Bacteria; kingdom Pseudomonadati; phylum Pseudomonadota; class Alphaproteobacteria; order Hyphomicrobiales; family Phyllobacteriaceae; genus Mesorhizobium; species Mesorhizobium sp. M0410. The sequence goes on along the minus strand of NZ_JAMYRN010000021.1, from coordinate 3,653 downwards.
GCGGTCGCACCCGGCGTGATCGGCACGATTTGCCTGCTGCTCGGGCTCTATGCGCTCAATCTCCTGCCGATCAGTTATGCCGGCCTGGCTTTGATGCTGCTTGGCATCATCTTCCTGGTCGTCGAAGCCTTGAACCCGACTGTGGTCCTTGGGCTGGGAGGCGTGGCTGCGTTTCTGCTGGGCGCAGCCATGCTGCTCAGGATCGAGGGGCCCGGCTTCGAGATGTCGTGGGCCGTTATCGGCACCGCCGCCGTCCTGACGCTCGGCCTGGCACTGTTGACCGGCAGCTATCTGTGGGCGGTCCGCAAGAACGTTCCGCGTGTTGGGGCACAGGCCATGCAGGGTCTGCCGGCGGAGGTCCTCGACTGGCAGGGCTGCGAGGGCCACGTGCTCGCCCGGGGCGAGCGCTGGCGGGCAAAAGCCGACGAACCGCTTGCAGTGGGCGACAGCGTCGAGGTGGCCGATGTCAGAGATCTTGTGCTGACGATACGGCGCCGCAATGTGAGAAGCGATGGAGCAAGGCAATGATCATCGGTTATGTGGCCTATCTGGCAGCAGCGCTCGTCGTGGTCATGTTCCTATCCGCGGCCATTCGCATCCTGCGGGAATATGAGCGCGGCGTGGTCTTCACGCTCGGCCGCTTCACCGGGGTCAAGGGCCCCGGCCTTATCATCCTCATCCCCTTCGTGCAGCAGATGGTGAAGGTCGACCTGCGAGTGGTGGTCCAGGACGTGCCGCCGCAGGACGTGATCTCGCGCGACAACGTCTCGGTGAAGGTGAACGCGGTGCTGTATTTTCGTATCGTCGACGCTGAGCGGGCGGTGATCCAGGTCGAAGACTTCATGACCGCCACCAACCAGCTGGCACAGACCACGTTGCGCTCGGTGCTCGGCAAGCATGAGCTCGATGAAATGCTGGCCGAACGTGACAAGCTTAACAGCGACATCCAGGAGATCCTCGATCAGCGAACCGATGCCTGGGGCATCAAGGTCTCCGATGTCGAGATCAAGCATGTCGACCTCAACGAGAATATGGTCCGCGCCATCGCCAAGCAGGCCGAGGCCGAACGGCTGCGGCGTGCCAAAGTGATCAATGCCGACGGCGAACAGCAGGCGGCGGCAAAACTCGTCGAGGCCGGCAAGATGCTGGCCGAGACACCGCAGGCCATGCAGCTGCGCTATTTCGAGGCTCTCCATGACATCGCCGGTGAGCGCTCGTCGACGGTCGTGTTTCCGGTGCCGATGGATCTGCTCGGTCATTTCATCAAGCAGGGTGGAGGCGGAGGCGGCTGAGCGCGTAATCTCCCGCCTCGAGGAGGGAGATCAGCACCCTCACCTCCGCCACGGCGGGACCGGCGCAAAGCGTTTGCCGATCCAGTCGGCGAAGGCACGTGTCTTGGCGGCTTGCCCCTTGGCCGAAGGCATGACGACATAGACGGCGCCCTCATCGGCAAGCGTCCAGTCCTCCAGCACTGGCACCAGCCGGCCGTCGGCGAGCTCGCGTCCGACCAGCCAATCCGTGCTCATCATCAGCCCGACGCCTTGCACGGCGGCTTCGACCAGCACCTCGGCATCATCGGTGACCAGGGGGCCGGAGACCTCGATACTGACGCGCCGGCCCGAACTGTCGGTCATCTCCCAGGCCGGAAAAGTCTGGAAGCCTGAGAAACCGAGACAGCTGTGTTCCAGCAGCGCTTCAGGTTCGGTCGGCGTGCCCCGGCGGGCGAGGTAGGACGGCGCCGCGCACAGCAGCCGCCGCCGTGTCGCGACCTTGCGCGCCACCAGCCGCGAATCCTCCAGTGCGCCGAGACGCACGGCGACATCGAAATTCTCGGCGACGAGATCGACGAAACGGTTGGAGAACTCGGCCTCGATACGAACGTCGGGAAATTCGGCGAGAAACTGCGGCAGCAGCGGGGCGATCCACATGCGCCCGAACGAGCCGGGCAGCGCCAGCCGCAGCACGCCGCGCGGCCCGCCGCCGGCATGCGCCGACGCGGCAGCCTCGGCTTCGTCGACCGCGGCCAGGATGGCGCGGACGCGGACGAGAAATTCCGAACCCGCCTCGGTCAGCGACACGCTTCGCGTCGTCCGGTGCAGCAGGCGCACGCCCAACCGCTCTTCCAGCGAGGCAAGGCGCCGCGACAGGATCGTCGCGTCGCGGCCGATGCGAGCCGCCGCCTTGGTGAAGGAGCGTGCTTCGGCGATTGCCGCGAAGGCGGCCATTTCGGCCAATGCTGCCGGTTCGTACGATTGCTGCATCAGACGCAGAGCTCAAATGTAAAAGCCAAGGATTATATACCAATAGCGCAGCAGCTAGTTTCACTCAATCCCGGCCCGTCAATCGGCCATTAACCGGAGTGAGACATGAAAGCGATCGAACTGACTGCCCCGAAACTGGACGCGTTTCGCGCGGCCACCGTTCCCACGCCTGAACCGCAGCGTGGCGAAGTGCTGATCCGCCTGCGCGCCGCAAGCCTCAATTTTGTCGATGTCGCGGTAGCGAGCGGCAACTATCCAGGTCCGAGCTTTCCGCTCATTCCCGTCGTCGACGGCGCCGGCGAGATCGTCGGCATCGGCGAGGGCGTGTCGAGGGTCGCCATCAACGACCGCGTCATCGCCCACGCAAAACCGCGCTGGATCGGCGGCCGTCCTCGGCCTTACGAGACAAGAGAGATGCGCGGCCTGACGCTGCCCGGCTCGCTCGCCGAGTATGTCGCGCTGCCGGCCAATGCCGTCGTGCCGATGCCGGCGCATCTTTCCTTCGAAGCGGCAGCGACGCTGCCGATCGCCGGCACCACCGCATGGAATGCGATCCGCGCCGCCGATGCCGGGCCGGGATCGGTCGTCGTCCTGCTCGGCACCGGCGGTGTCTCGATCTTGACCCTGCAGCTGGCCAAGGCAGCCGGCGCCACGGTCATCATCACCTCGTCGTCTGACGAAAAGCTGGCCCGCGCCAAGGCTTTGGGTGCTGATCACCTCATCAATTATCGTGAGACGCCGGACTGGGACGCCAAGGTGCTCGAGTTGACCGATGGCCTCGGCGCCGATCTGATCGTCGAAACCGGCGGCTCGGCCACCTTCGCCCGCTCCATCAATGCCGCGGCGCCTGGCGGCACGGTGTTCGCCATCGGCTTCGTCACCGGCGCCGAGGCCACCACGAACCTGCTGCCTATCATCATCAAGGCACTCAAGGTGGTGGGCAACAACACCGGTTCGGTATCCGACCTGCGCGACGCGGCGCGCGCCATCGGCGCCGCCCATATCGATCCGGTCATCGACACGGTCTACAGCCAGCACCAGGCGACCGAGGCCTACGCCCATATGGCAGCTGGCGGCCGGCATTTCGGCAAGCTTGCGTTTACGCTTTCGTGGTGAGCCTGGAGAAGGCGCCGTCGCTGAAGCTGCCGATCTCCCCCCTCGTGGGGGAGATGTCCGGCAGGACAGAGGGGGGCGCGAAGGATCGCCGGCATTCCGGTCGACCTATGATGAGCTGAGAAATTTGGGCAGTTATGTGAACTGCGATGGAAGAGGTCGGCGGGACAGCGCCCCTCTCTGGCCTGCCGGACATCTCCCCCACAAGGGGGGAGATTGGCAGCTTCGCTGTCTGCTCTTAAATCAGCTTCTCCAGCGTGATCGGCAGGTCCCGCACCC